>DASXCC010000260.1:0-2817 GCA_036491415.1 Terriglobales bacterium
GTTTGGAGAGCGTTGCGTTCTCTTTCGCATTCTATTGAACAATTAAGACGCGACGCATTTCGGTTCGATTTAGTGTCCTATAAGTGGCCTATAAGGTCGCACGATTTCCGGCCGTATCGTGATACGGTTATCGGGATTCGCACCCGTTGTACAATCATCCCGCTTAAAGTCAGCAAGCTTGCTTCCCCGGTACCCGCAGCTTTGCGCAAGCGAATTTGAGGGAGCAGTGTGGTTTCGCGAACCGCTCCCTAAAACGCGGAAGATCGAATGCAATTGGAATCTGGTAAGAACCGAGCATCGAGAGCGCAACGAAAATACGCGAGACTTGCAGGGTTTCTGTTCCTCGCAACGATCGCGCTGGCTTTTGCGGGCGGCTCAATTCTCTCTTACGTCGCTGGAAATGGAACGTTCGCGCAGAGAGCTGCGAGAATCGCAGCCTCGGAACACTTGTATCGAACCGGCCTTTCAATTGTATTGATTGTGAGTTTAGGCAGCGCCCTGCTTGCCTTTTCACTCTATTCAACGCTAAGGCCGGTCGACAATTTACTGGCACAACTGGCGATGATCTTTACTCTGGGAGATTCATTCCTCGCCTTGATCGTCCGCATGTGCGGCTTCGTGAGAGTGCATCTTTACGCGTCTGCGCAAACGGGCAGCGCCGGAATGGCGGGGGTGCAGACTTTGTCCGACCTGATGAGGAGTATTGCGGACACTACCGAGAATCTCGGCGGTATTTGCTTCGGTATGGGCTTGCTTATTTTCTTCTACCTGTTTTTTAAATCGAGTTATATCCCCAGAGCGCTATCAGCACTGGGCCTTTTTGCCTCGGCAGTCTGGATCGTATTGTATTTTGGGAGTTTAATATTTCCGCAACAGCACGAATTGTTGCAGCGCATTTCTTTTCCGCCTATGGGCCTAGCCGATGTCATCACAGGCTTCTACCTGCTGTTGTTTGCCGTAAGAGCAGAGAACGCCTCCACATCGCACAATTCATAGACGAGCAAAAGCCTCGCCCAGAGCCTAAATGGCACCGCTTTCTAAGTAGAACGCCTGAGAAATCCCTGCAATTTTTATAAATTTCGCGAATTTCTTCAACAAAGCTCTTTTCAATCGCAGAGAGATCGGTAATACTTCGTCCACTCAGGAGTTGCGGTTGCTATATCTCGCTTAGGTTCTCCCTTTGCGATCCCCGCTCTAAAAATCTTGGAGGCTGTTCCAATGTTTCTCCCGAAAAAGTTTCTGTTGAGCTTTGTGTGTTTGCCGGTGTTCGCCGTCGCTGCCCTGGCGCAAACCGCGGGCGTCGGGACGATCACTCTGAGTGGAACATTGCAAGGCCCGATCTATCCTTGCGGTACTCGTACTTGCGCGACCTATGACTCCGGACAAATTCAGGTTACCGTCAACGGATTCATCGTCACTGCTAATTATGGTTACGTGCCCTACGAAAAAACCACCACTCAGCTGGCCACATCGCTTTCGGCTTTATTGAATACTTCGGCGTCACCAGTCACTGCCAAAGTATCGAACTTGACTATTAAACTCACATCCAAGCTGACCGGCACAGCTTCGAACTATCCGCTTTCCGCGTCCGTTACTCACGGCAGTCTTTTCAACAACGGATCATTCTCAGCAACTGCGTCAGGGGCCACGCTCGCCGGTGGCACCGGACCTGTGGCACCGATAGCGACCCTTGCGCTTCAGACCGGAAATAATTCCAGTTTGTGTTCGGCTGCCAACGATCCCGGAGGAAATTGGAGTTATTGCTTCAATACATTTGAAGGATTCAATACCAATCCAACTGATGCCGGCGTCGAGACCAATATTCCCGATTCTCCCGCGGGACACGTTTCGAACATCAGCATCAAGCAATTGATTTATCCCGGCTGGAACGGCCGGCTGTTATGCGAATACCAGCCTTGGTTCGGTCTTGCCAGTCATCAAAGCGTCGGATACAACGAAAATTCTTCCGCCACTGTCGCCGCTCAAGATTCATTCATGATCGCCGAAGGTTGCGACATCAACCTCATCGATTTCTATGGATCACTCAGCCCCAACCAGGCGTTCAACCTTGCAACCGCGAACGCCATTTTTTCCGATCTGAATTCCCGCACCGGCTCTCCCTTGAAGTTCGGCATCATGGAGGACAAGGGCGCGCTCACCTACAGCTGTCCGACGAGCAATCAAACCGAAACTGCGACCCTGGCCTGCCTTCAAACGGCGCTCATCACCGATATGGATTTCATCAACACTCACTACGCCAGCAGCGGCGTGTATTTCACTGACGAAGGACAGCCTGTAGTGTTTTCTTTCGTGACCAAGTCCGTCTGGCCCATTCTTACCGACGCCGACTGGGACAGTATCTGGTCAGTCGTGAAGGCGCACACCGATAGCTACGCAGCCCCGTTCAAATACATTCATCAGTTCGGATCGTTCACTACATCCTCTTATGACAACGGGCGCTTCGCCTGGGTGCAGCCCGCGGCTTATGATTCGGTCAAACAATTCTGGTGGGGATCAAACACCAGCTCTTCGCCTGTTTATGTGGACAACTTTTACGCTGCAGGAATTGCGCATCCATCGCAGCTCACCATTGGCGGAATATGGAAGGGCTTCGATGACAACAATGCGTCGTGGAGTGGTAATCGCGTGATAGCGCAGCAATGCGGACAAGTACTGCTCAAAAGTGCCAAAGAAATTGCCAAGTACTACGGAGGAACTAAGCCCCAGATCCCTTATGTGCAGGTCGTCACCTGGAATGATTACGAAGAGGGAACCGCTGTTGAAAGTGGAACCGACAATTGCTACACGGTGAATGCA
>DASXCC010000261.1:0-28689 GCA_036491415.1 Terriglobales bacterium
CAATTGTTCGAAGTTCGGCTGCCGCATTTCCAGGAACAGGAAACCAGCCGTAGTCTTCAAGCGATCGTAGCTTTCTGTTCCGCGGATGCCGCCCAATTCGCGGACATCGTAAAGGCTCGGAACCGGCATAAGCTTCCAGGAATCCACGCGAAGCAACAGCCAGAGGCGAAGCTTCAAGATCGTCATCAGCGAGTACAAGCGGACTTCCACCGCGCCCTGCTGCAATTCCTGAGCCAGCTGAATCATGCGCTCGTCGTCGCCCTCCGCTTCACGGTTTGCCCAATCGATAAGGACCGAAGCGTTGTGGGCCATTCTCTTCACGAACGAGAGGTATAGATGGATCCGTTTGCGCTGCAGCTGCCGGAACTCGTCGCGGCTCAACTGGCGCTTCAACACGCCTTCCGCTTCGGGATCGAGCAACCCTTCCACTTTGTCCATGTCTACGGGCAACAGGAAGTCAACAACGTCATTGGCGGTACGCTCTGGAAAGTGGAACCACATCCAGGCCGCAACAACGACACAGCCGACGAAACCACCGGTGATCAGTAAGTACCACAATACATAAGTCATCATATATGCCGCACCTTCTGTACTTTCTGAATTGCGTCTCTATACTGCTCGAGATCGCGCGCTGACAAGGGGGGTGGGTCAGCACGGCGTTTTGGAGGTTCTGGCTTACTGCTAAAAAACCAGACCCATATCAGACCAGCAATAGTGTAAGACAAAACCGTGGCTATGCCCCACACCTGCTCGAAGTTTGTTCCGATTTCGTAAAGCTTGGTGGAAGCCAGGAGACAGACACTGGCATAAATCCCGTAACCTGCTGAAATTCCAAAGGCTTGCTGGCGCCAACGCAGTCCAAAAAGGGCTACGGAACCGATAAGTATCACAAACAAACCCACTTGCAACATTCTGACGGCCATTTCGCTGGCTGTAATGACATTGAGGGTGGATTGCGGTCCAGAGAATAATCCCGGCGCGTGTAAAAAGGTCAGCGCTAACGCACCAACAACCGCGACTGGGAAGATCGCCCGGAACCACGAAGCGCGCTTTAAGTTCCCGAAAACCGCCTTGTAAACTTCGTACAGAACCGCGATGCCCAGCAGGGCGTAAATCGCTTCGGTTGACCAGTAAAAGAAGAAATATAGTTTAACTGTATGAGTCAGAGTCAGTATTAATCGCCCAATCCCCGTCAGAAGCGAGAAGCATGTGTAAACAAAGAACGCAGGGAAGCTTTTGATGAAGTGATTGCGGACGAAGAACACCAGCAGCACCGCTTGCAGCGGCATCGCCCCCCACCAAAAGATGTCTGTTAGAACATTCATAAATCTGTGGGCAGAATATACCTTCTGCCCACAGCCTCAAAGATAACTTTCGGGCTCTTGATACAAGACGGTAACCAAAGATTGGTTACTTTCGTTTTATCAAGAGCTTGGAGCTACGCTACCTTCGGAGGCCACGGCACACGGCCGGGACCTTCGGCTACTTTCGGAGGCCATGGCACGCGGCCAGGACCTTCGGCTACTTTCAGAGGCCACGGCACGCGGCCGGGACCTTCGGCTACTTTCGGAGGCCACGGCACGCGGCCGGGACCTTCGGCTACTTTCGGAGGCCATGGCACGCGGCCAGGACCTTCAGTTTGTATGGAGGCCGACACAAGGCCGGGAGCTGCCACGGATCTGACCGTTGTTGTATGGGCCCAGCTGGGAACTGCCCACATCACAATAGCCAACGCTGCCACAATTACCACTGGAGTGGCTTTCATTTTTAATTGTTCTCCTACCCACAGAACCCGACCAAAACGATGAAGAAAGGAGATCGGGGGAAATGTACTTACTGCCCGAAAGAATACGCTTACATTGGTTTTAGTGTGCGGAAATTTATTGTTTTGTTCGTATTTCGTACGCAGAGTTTGTGAGTGTTAGTACATATTCCGGTTGGTTTCGGTTTTTCTAGGGACAGAGCCCATTTCTAGCTGCTTATATTGAGAAAATCATCTCTAAGAAGAACTGATTTTGGGCACAAAAAATGGGGCCGGAATCGGCCCCTTCGATGCAAACGGAGAGTACTTCTAAGCTGGTGGTAAAAGCATGCCTTTTTCCAGGTGCCGCGTTACGCGCGCGTAGGAAGCCGCATGGGGATCGTGGGTCACCATCACCACGGTTTTATGGAAATCTTCATTCAACCTTTTCAGGATTTCCAGAATTTCCGTCGCGGAATGGCTGTCCAAATCTCCCGTCGGTTCGTCCGCCAGCAGCAAAGTCGGATCACTGGCGATAGCGCGCGCAATGGCTACGCGCTGCTCCTGTCCACCGGAAAGTTGCTTCGGCAAATGATGCACGCGCTCTTCGAGACCGACCAACTTTAACGCGGTCATTACGTGATCGCGTCGTTGCTGCGTTGTCAGCTTCGTAAGTAAAAGAGGCAACTCGACGTTTTCAAATGCGGTGAGAACCGGGATCAGATTGAATGTCTGAAAGATGTACCCAATGTGCTGATTGCGCCAGCGCGCGGCCTGCCCATCATTGAAGCTGAAAATGTTCTGGCCGAGCACCAGCAGTTCGCCCGAGGTAGGGCGGTCAATGGCGGCAATCATATTCAGCAGCGTCGTCTTGCCGGAACCGGACGGCCCCATCAGCGCCATAAATTCACCGCCGGCGATGTTAATGGAAACATCGTCGAGGGCCTTCACTTCGAAGGCATCGCGCTTGAAAACTTTGCTGACGTTGCGAACGCGGACGACTTCAGTTTGCGTGGCTGTATTTGGCATCGTGGCTGTGCTCATGACTGTCCCTTAATCTTGATTTTGTCTCCGTCCTTCAAAGTCGGCGGCCCGGAGGTAATTACGTTTTCGCCGCCAACTAAACCTTGCACCATCACGCCATTGCTGCGCGTCGAAATGACTTGCACTTCGCGCGCAATTGCTTTGTCGTTGAATGCAATCAAAACAATCTTTTTCCCATCGCGATCTCGTACCGCAGCCGTCGGAACAAATACTGCCGTGGATTCCTGCGTTGCGCCCTTCGCGGGTTCATCAGCAAGAAATTTGACTGTGGTATTCATCTCCGGGCGGAGGTGCGAATCAGGATTCTGAATCTGCACCTTCACTTCGACTGTGGCCTTTTGCCGGTTCGCTTCCGGGGAAATTTCCGCGATCACGCCGTTGTACTTCAGGTCCGGGAAAGCATCGACGGTCACAACCGCTTTTTGGTGCGGCGTCAATTTGGAAAAGTCATCCTGCGCGATATCGAGGTCCGCCTGAATATCGTTCAAATCCGCCAGGGTTGCAATCGATCCTTGCGGACCGCCTTCCGCTGAGCTGGCAAACTGCGCGGTGATCAATTCACCCTTTTCCGCCGTGCGCTCCAGAATCGTTCCATCCACTGGCGCGCGAATGACGGTGGCGTCAAGCAGGGTTTTGGCGTAAGACGCAGCGCCTTCCGCCTGCATAAGCTGACCTTTCGCACGCGCAATCTCTTCGGCGCGAGGGCCTAACTTTGCAAGTTCCAGGCTGCGTTGCAGCGAGTTCGCCCGTGACTGATCGGCGTTATATCGGGCAGTGGAATCATCCAAGGCCTGATGAGAAACAACCCCCTGCGCGAATAGCTGCTTTGTACGATCCAGTGTAAGTTTGTCATCGCCTGCGGTCGCCACAGCTTCGTCAAAATTGTGCTTGGCCTGCGCGATTTCTTCCGGGCGCGATCCGTTCTGCAATTCTTCGAGATAAGCTTTTGCGCTATCGGCGGCGCCACGTTGCTGGTCGTACTGCGCACGGAATTCGTTGTCTTCCAGCCGCACCAGCACTTGGCCTTCTTTTACTTTGTCGCCCTTTTCCACGCCGATCCACTGCACAAGGCCGGTGACCTTGGAGTTCACGTTGATCTTGTGGTGAGGAACAATGTATCCCGTAGCGGAAAGAACGGTTCCGCCTAGGTCCGCGGCAGATGTTTCCGCAGTCGCGCGCGAAACTTCGACTTCAATAGGATCGGTGGAAAGTAACCGATAGGCGAGCGCCAACAGCCCGAGAATGACTACGATGGCGATTCCAATAAGGATGTAGCGGCGCGCCCACGCCGGTCCGCCCTGCGGGGCTTCATAGGCGGAGCGGTCAATTCGCAAACTTTGCAGATCTTCGTGTTTAGTATCGAGCGGCATTTCTCTCTGTGTTACTCCCCTAACCGCGCAAGGCGGTCAAAATATTCTGACGAGCGGCATGCCAGGCCGGAGCGATGCCACCCAAAAGTCCCATTGTCATGGCGAAAACCATGGCCACGATCACCACATGCGGCGTCATTTGCAGGCTGAACACCGCTTCACTAAACGTCGCCGGATTCTGTGTTCCTGTCGTCATTCCATCGAACGGCAACATAAGAATTACGCCCGCCACGGCGCCCAGCACCGACAACAATACCGATTCGAAGACGAATGAAGTAAGAATGCTGCGACGGCTGAATCCAATAATGCGCAAAGTTGCAATTTCACGCGAGCGATACGCAACCGCCGCATACATCGTATTCATGGCTGCAAAGCTTGATCCAATGGCCATAATGATGGCCACCGCCCATCCCACGTACTCAATCAAATTTCCTGAACTCGTCTGCTTCTCGTAGTAATCCTTTTCAATCACGCCATCCAGTTTCAACCGTTGATCATCGCTCACACGGTTCTTCAAAGCTTCCGCAGAAACAGGATCGGTAGCGCGCAAATAAACCGAACCAAACGCACCCTGGCGGTCGAAGTCCGAAGCCATCTGGTTCACGTCTCCCCAGATTTCGGAGTCATACGCCGAACCACCCGCGTCAAACACTCCTACAACCTTCCACAACCCCTTGCCGAATTCCAGTTCATCTCCAACGCTGGAGTGCGCAAAACGTTTATGGATGCTTTGGCTCACCACAACTTCCCGCTGCCCAGGAGTAAACCAGCGGCCTTGCACCAGCTTCACGCCGTTTCGCAAAGCAAGACCGTCTTGCATCATGCCGCGTACGACCACGTTCACTTCGCCCGTACCGTCATTGCGAGGCAATACGATTACCACCATCCACTCGCCGGAAACCATCGGATCGCCATTGGAATCTTTAGCAATTCCCGGAAGTGTTTTTAGAACTGGCAAACTGGCCGCGTCAAAACCACCCGTGAGTTCGGAAGCCGAGCCCTTGCGCATCACCAGCACGTTCAGTGGACTTCCGCTGCTGACAAAAGCCCGCTGTAAGCCAGCCAGCAAAGCCATCACAAAGATTGCGGTGGTCACCGTCATCGCGATACCCAGCGCGG
Source organism: Terriglobales bacterium (assembly GCA_036491415.1). GTDB lineage: Bacteria > Acidobacteriota > Terriglobia > Terriglobales > Acidobacteriaceae > JAICKN01. Next base: position 5,275 of record DASXCC010000261.1, read on the forward strand.
TCATGATGGTGAGACCTTTTCGCAACTTCAAATTACGCACGTTGTAGCTGATCGGAATCGCCATAAATTTCCCTTAACCGGTGTGACTAACCGATGTGACGCAACCCTTCCACAATGCTAATCTTCGACGCGTAATAAGCAGGAACCGCCGCGCTCAGGAATCCCACGAAAGCAGCCACCACCCAGGCGAATAACATTGTCCCGATTTTCACATCCAGCGCGTTGCCAATGCCACCCATTGCATGCGCCGCACCGTGCCCAAGAATCAAAGCCACGACAGAACCAAAAATCCCGCCGATCAAGGCGATGATAACTGCTTCCCCAATGAACAGACCGAGAATGCTGTTGCGCGTAAACCCGAGGGTCTTCAGCACCGCAACCTCACGCGTTCGTTCGCGGATCGACATAGCCATGGTATTGGCGGAAACCAGCAGAATGGCGAAGACCACGGCCAGCGAAATGCTCAATAGAAACGCTTTTACGTTGCCGAGCATGGCGATAAAGCCGCGCTGAAATCCTTTCTCATCCTCAGTTTTTGTAGGTTGAGGAGAGTTGTGGAACATAGTGTCAATGCTGGAGGAAATCCGGTTCACGTCGTTGGCATTGTCAGCCAAAGTGGTATACATGCCGTTCTGGTCTTTCATGTACGAAACGCCTTCTTCCACATATTTCTGGTTAAAATACAACGTCTGTGTGGACTGCGGCGCAGTGAACGTTCCCCGGATATTCAATTCCAAGTTCACGGGGAAAATCTGCCCGGTAATGACTACTCTTTGCCCAACTTTCCAACCGAATTTCTTGGCGAGTTCTTCATCCACCACTGCGCCTTGCCGGTCGCGCTTCCAAGCCGCCAACTGGCCGGGATCAATTTTGAAATCTTTGTATACATCGAAGAACTGGTCGGGATCGGTCCCGAACTGCGCAAAAAAGTTCCCTGATTTGTCGTCCTTGTACACGCCTCCAAACCAATTCAAGGGAACTACCGCCACCACTCCGGGGAGCGCCTGGATCTTCTGCCGGTAAAAACCAGGCATGGTAAAAGCCAGTGAAACTTTGTGCCGCGTGATCATGCGCAGGGCGGAATCCGCCGTACCTTTGTCGATGAAAAAGCCGCGCCAGATAGTCATCATCAGCGTGAGCAATAGCAGCGAAAAACCGATGCTGAGCACCGTGAGAGTGCTGCGCCGCTTGTTGCGGAAAGAGTTCTTGCGCACAAAACTGGTAAGGGTCATATCTATGCTCCGGTGGCGAACAGGGAAGTACTACTAAAAGAACAGCCGCTGTGTCCATCAAGAATAGAAGATTGCTTGCGGCTCGACAAGGCGAAGCCACTGAAAATTTGCTGATTTTTATAGAAGAGATCAGCGCAGTTGTTTCGGATTTTCCCCGCTACCTTCATGCTCGTGAGTCTAACTATAGGGTCGGGAAGCGATTGGGAACAGTAGAGATCGTCATTGCTTGAAAGTGACAAATGTCATCTGCCGATGCGCAGAACATTCCCTCAAAGCTACATTGTGTAAAGATACGCAGCCGCTTGAAAAAAGTTCCCTGTTGCGGGTTTAGCGCCGCCTGCGATAGAGTTCCCCGAATCGTTTTCCTGCAAGTCGCGCCCATGATGGTGCGAATTGCGCTCATGTTTATCGCTCAGGGAGAAATATGGTTGAGACCGCCGCGCATTTGACCCACAAAGCTCTTTCCGGACTGGATATCGGAATCATCGGAGCTTATTTTTTGCTGATCTTCTGCATCGGCTTCTATTTTGCGCGCCGGGGCCGCACTTCCACCGATTATTTCCTCGCCGGCCGCGATGTGGGATGGTTCGCCATTGGCGCCTCGTTATTTGTCTCCAACATCTCCACTGAACACTTCATCGGACTTTCCGGTTCAGGCGCGAGTTCAGGATTAGCTGTCGGTCACTTTGAGTGGTGGGCCTGCCTGATCCTGCTGGTTCTCGGATGGGTATTCGTTCCCTTCTACCTTCGCTCCAACGTTTTCACCATGCCGGAATTTCTGGAGCGACGCTTCAGTCGCGCCTGCGCTATTTACCTGGCCAGCATTTCCATCATTGCTTACATCTTCACCAAAATTTCCGTGCAGCTGTATGCCGCAAGCGTGGTCCTGCACAGTGTGGCAGGCTGGGATTTGTGGAAGACCGCCATCGTGCTGGTGGTTGCAACCGGCATCTATACGATTGCCGGCGGCCTTGCCGCTGTCATTTATACCGACACTGTACAAACGATCATTTTGATCATCGGCGCTGTATTGCTCACCGTCATCGGCTTGCATCAAGTCGGCGGATTCTCTGCTCTCCGCGCCGCCGTGCCCGCCAGCTACTTCCACATGATTAAGCCGATACACGATCCCGATTTTCCCTGGACAGGAATATTCTTCGGCGCGCCGATTTTAGGAATCTGGTATTGGTGCACCGATCAGGTGATTGTGCAGCGCGTGCTTTCCGCGCGCGATGAAGGCCACGCCAAAGCAGGAACCATTTTCGCCGGATTCTTGAAAATTCTTCCCGTGTTCATGCTCGTGCTGCCGGGAATCATCGCGCTTGCGCTGTTTCATGACCAGTTTAAGTTCGGGCCAAGCGGCGAGGTGCTCAACGGCGACATCGCCTATCCCACGCTGATTTTGAATTTGCTTCCCAAAGGTTTGGTCGGACTTGTGCTCGCCGCGCTTCTTGCCGCAGTCATGGGCGCCATGAGTTCCGTCTTCAACTCGGCTTCCACTCTGGTGACGCTCGATTTCTATAAGAAGATCAATCCCAACGCCAGCGAGTCGCGACTGGTGAACATGGGACGCGTGGCCACGGGCGTAATGGTGCTGCTTGGTTTGTTGTGGGTCCCTTTCATTCACCTCATCAGCAGCCAGCTCTACATTTATCTGCAGAGCGTGCAGGCATACATCAGCCCGCCGATCGCCGCCTGCTTTGTGTTTGGAATCCTGTGGCCGCGGATGAATGCGCAGGGCGCAATCACTTCCCTGCTCACGGGATTTGTTCTTGGCGCCGGACGCTTTATTCTTGAGTTGCACGCAAAAACCGGATCGTCTGTGATTCCCTGGCTAGTGGAAATGAACTTCCTGCACTACGCCATCTTTATGTTTGTGGTGTGCTCGTTTGTGCTGATCGCTGTAAGCCTGATGACCCCTGCCCCGGAACGTAAAAAACTCGCCGGGCTGACCTTTGCTACCGTGGACGAAAAGATGGACGTAGTCCTGGTCACAGCTTCGGCATTGCCGCGCAAGCCAGCTGCGGAAACTGCCGCCGAGCATCGCATGAATATTATTTTCAGTCTGGCGCTGTTGCTGACTGTAATCAGTCTCTGGGTATACTTCCGTTAGAAATGCCCAGAATTCGCATCCTGAAGCCTAACGTCACGCAGGAGGAAGCAACCGCGTTGCTCTCTCCTCGCGGCCTTTCTGCGTCGTGGCGCAACTTTGTCTTTGGCCCGCTTCGCTCCGTCGCGAAGTTTTACATTCCATTTCGCATTTTCCAGGTGGAGATTCTCAATCGGGGAATAACGACTTTGCACATCTTCGGCCTCGATGCCGTCACCGGAGCTCTCGACCTCTATACCTGGGAAGCGCTGCCCGATGAGAGCGAGACATCCTTATTAGATACGCGAAACCGGCTGCCGGTGACGCTTCCCGAGGAAGACACCCAGCGCCGAGTTACTGATAAAGTCCGCCGCCTGATTTTTTCCCAGGGATTTTTCCGTATAAGCAACTTTCGTATTACCGCCGAGGCCGTGCCCGGCGAAATCTACATCCCTTACTGGGCAGCTTTTCGCGGACACGGGCTGCGGGCCAATCTTTCCGTGCTCGACGCCGTCCGCCGCAGAATGGAAGGCTCGCGGGTACGGGAAATGCTGCGAAACTGGCTGACTTCCGTCCATGAATCTGAGCCTTAAACGCCTCATTTGACCCGGCAATCTTCGGGTACTTTGGTAATTCTCGCCTTATTCCCTTTGCGCGTTATCCTAACGTTACTTTTTCCCCCGGAGTAATAGGCCTGGCACTCAATGCAGGCTAATGTCCTTGTCTAGTTGCGTGAGGCTCGGAAACAAATGTCGAACAAAATTGGCCGCTTCGAAATCATGGGTGAGCTTTCACGCTCCGAAGCTATTTGTGTGTATAAAGCCACGGACGCCGATGCTGGGCAGACCGTTGTGCTCAAAGTTTTGAAACTTGAAGTGCTGGGCGACGAAGCAAATCCTCTCCTCGAAAAGCTTCGTGAGGAAGTTGAAGCCAGCAAGGCTCTGCAAAGCCCCAACATCGCCGTTCTAAACGGCACTGAAGAAGTAGACGGCGTTTTCTCCGCCGCCATGGAATACGTGCAGGGCAACAGCGTTGCGACAACGCTCTCCCGGAAAGAAGGTTTTTCCATTTGGGACCTGCTCGATATCGCCCGTCAAACACGGCAGGGGTTGGACCATGCCGACAGCCACAAGATCGTGCATCACTCACTGGAACCCGCGAAGATCATGGTCACATGGGACGGTACGGTAAAAGTTCTGGGTTATGGCATTTCGCAGATGGGTGTGGGCGCTGCGCAGGCCAAAGGACAAACTCCGGCCATCCTGCATTACATGTCTCCTGAACAGCTGCGTGGAGAACCGATTGACGTACGTTCCAATCTGTTCAGTCTCGCCGCAATTTTCTACGAGATGATGACCGAGTGCAAAGCGTTCCAGGGAGAAGACGCCGACCAGGTCCGCCAGCAGATTTTAGAATTCAATCCAACGCCGCTCCATCAGATCAATACAAAGATCAATCCCGCGTTGAGTGAAGTCATTCTCAAAGCACTATCGAAAGATCCGGAGCAGAGATATCAAAATGGCCTGGATCTCGTAAATGATCTGGAAAAGTGCAAGAGCCCGGCGAAGACCGTAGGTGCAGCTCCAGCAAAATCTCCGGCGGCTGCAGTTAAGGCCCCCGCGGCTGCTGCGAAAGTTCCAGTTGCGCCAGCGCCTCCAAAGATTGCGGCTCCTGTTGCTCCTGCTGCTCAAGTAGCGGAGAAGAAACCCGCCGCAACCTTTACCCCAGCGCCTGAGCCGAAACCGGCTCCGGCTGTGGCTGCGGCAAAACCTGAACTACAAACTTTTGAAACCCCGGCTGAGCCGCGCAAGGCTGCGGCTGCGGCTGGATGGGGTGGAGTTGCAAGTACCGGGGTTTCCAGTTCCGGCATTGCGAGTAATACCACGGGTCCTCGCACCCCGAAGCTGGACCAGAGTGACCAGTTCTTTACGACTGCGGTAAAAGCGTCTGTGGATGCGATCATTCAGCAGGAAGAGGCCAAGCTTTCCGTGGCGCCCGCTGAGGTTGAACCCCAAGCTGCGCCGCAAGCTCCAAAAATCATCGTGGATCCTCTGATGGCTGCAGCTCCGAAGACCGGAGGCGCGGCGACGAGAAGTTTTTCGGAAATCACCGAATTGCCGCCACTCAAGGAATCTTACGTAGCGCCCGCAGCGCCTGCGCCTTCCGCGCACGCGCAACCGGAAGTGATCGAACAGCCGGAAATCATTTTGAAGTCGCAACCGGTGGATAAGCCGAAAATCCAACCCCGCGAAGTCGCTAAAAAAGCAGTCACAGAAATTAAAAAGACGCCGCCGAAATTATTCGGGTACTCCATTGCCGGAGCAATCATCGTAATCGTTCTGGTGATTGCAGGAATCGCGTGGCACATTCACTCGGAAAATTCGTGGGATGAAAATACGCCTGCACAAACGGGGGAGCCCGTGGCCCCGGCCAGGCCCGCGCGACAACCACAGGCAGTAGTCCCCGCTCCACAACCGGCACAACCGCAACCCACAGCCACAGATACGACGCAAGCTGCTGCTTCTGATGCGCCAGCAGATGTAGCTCCTGACACCGTCACCGTTCGCCAAAAGTACAACAACAAAAAGAAACAGAGGCAGGTAGCCGTAGTTGTGCTTCCCGGACAAATTTCTCTGAGTACGACTCCAGCGGGCGTCGAAGTTTCTCTCGATGGTCAGCACGACTCCAGCTGGGTTACACCGATCAACCTGACTTCCATTGCTCCCGGTCAGCACACCATCACCTTTAGCAAACCCGGATACACCGGTGAATCGCGCACAGTAGATGTGACCCAAGGCAGCAAATTAATTGTGTCGGTACAGCTCGCGCAGCTCACCGCGGGAGTAACAATCGGCTCAACTCCTTCCGGAGCAGAAATCTATTTGGATGGACATGACACGGGCCGCGCTACGCCAGCGCAGATCTCGATCGAGAAACCCGGCAATCACACTTTCGTGGTGAAGAAACAGGGTTATATCGACGAGAGCACTTCGGCCAACCTGCAATATGGCCAGACTTTCCACTTTGCTCCGGCGCTTAAAGCGTTGGGGGTGACCGATGACATTAGGTACAAGAAGCTGTTTGGCGGCAAGTCGAACGGCATGGGAAGCATCAGCATTAAGACCAATCCAAAAGGCGCACAGGTCTCTGTGAACCGGCGCGTTTTGGACAAAGCTTCTCCAGTTGAGTTTTATCTGAATCCGGGAACATATGAACTGGATGTAACGGCTTCCGGATACAAGAATCTTCACCGCATCGTCGAAGTTTCCAAAGATGGCAAAGTGAACATCGACGAGAATCTCGATCCCGAATAAACGCGGAGCTTTGACTATCGAACTTCCATGGAGTCATGTTTTTCTGTCGGCTGGTAGCTGACGGCGGCGGTACGCTCGAGTTTGTCCCAGGCGAACTTCTCGCCTTGGACCGCGCGCTTCAACGTCTTGAATAACACCAACGAGAACAACTGGCGATAGGCAAATCTCTGCAGCCACACCTGGCTTAACAACCATCCATCTTCACGCGCTTCAGGCTGCCGGCGCTCCAGCGCGAACGCAATCACCGAAGTGACAAAGTCAATTACCAGGAAAGCTGCGAAGAAAAGCAGGAGCCGGTGGAAGCTTGCCGGGTCCGTGGATTCAGGATGGAAATGTTTCTGCACGTAGTACCAGATAGTTGTTCCTGCAAACATTAGATCAATGAGCGGCGACACCAGCGGCAGAATGATTTGGAAAATAATGATATTGGGCAGCGCTACCCATCCCAGCACGTTATTCCTGATAAAAGCGCTGCTATGCTTCCACACGGACTGCAAAATTCCAAATGACCAGCGGAATCGCTGCCGCATCAGTCCATTCGCATTAATGGGAGCCTCTGTATACGCGAGCGCCAGGTCTTCGTACTCCACGCGATAGCCGCGCTGCAATAGAGCCATCGTCAAATCGGCGTCTTCCGCAACTGTATCCGTATGGTAGCCATCGCACTCACGCACTGCAGATGTGCGCCATGCGCCCAACGCTCCCGGCACCACGCTTACAGCGCCCAGCACATTCAACGCGCGGCGCTCAAAGTTCTGGCTGGTGATGTATTCCAATGCCTGCCACCGCGTCCAAAGATTCATGCGGTTACCCACTTTGGCGTTCCCGGCCACCGCGCCTACCTGCGGATTGAAGAAGTGCCGCACGAGCAATGTGACGGCATCGTGGGCGATAACAGTATCGGCATCAATGCCGACAAAGATTTCTTCATCCTCGCTGATGTGTTGCAAACCAAAATTCAGCGCCTCGGCTTTGCCCGCATTCAGCTGGGTCAACACCAGCACGCGTCCCACAGCCTGTTCCTGACGATAGGCGGCCCGCGCGACCTCGAGCGTTTTATCGGAGGAACCATCGTCAATCACAATGATCCGCAGATTGCGGTAGTCGGAATTTAAGGCAGCGCCAATCGTCCGCTGGATGACTTTCTCTTCGTTATAAGCAGGAATCAGAACGACAACCTTGGGCCAGGTCTTCTGCCATCCAAGCTCGCTGGAGAACGGGCTCTTGCGAAGGCGATCGTAAATCGCCAAAGCTCCGACAGACAGCATGCGAGCGGTCATAAGGATGTCGCCAATGAGGAATATCCAGGCGATGCCTTTAATTACAAATTCAAATATCAGAAATCCAACGAGCGTGAGCATCGCCTTCCAACGTTCGTTCGCCGGGACAGGAGGCATGACGTCGGCCCGTGTTTTGCCGAGCAGTTCATAGACAGGAACAATCTTCAGTCCTTTGGCGCGGATGCCTTCGATGATTTTGGGAAGCGCCAGCACCGTTTGCTCCCGGTTGCCGCCTCCGTCGTGCATAAGAATAATGTTGCCGCAATGAATGTCATTCGCGGCGCATGGAGGAAGATGTGAAATAACATTGCCAGCGATCTCGTCTGCAGTGAATCGCCGCGGCACATCGCGCCAGTCATTGGGATCGATCTTGTCGCCTACCGTGATGTAGCCCATCTCTTGCGCGATTTCCAACGGGTTTACCTGGTCTTCTGTATCCGGCTCGGCATCGATCGAATACGGCGGACGCAAAAGCAGAGTACGAATTCCCAACCGGCTGGCGAACAATTGCTCGGTTAGGTTCAACTCCACCTTCATGTAGCCGTGAGAAATGTTGCTGATGTCGGGATGGGTGAAGGTGTGATTGCCGATGGTGTTGCCTTCGCGATACACGCGTTCAGCCACATTAGAAAATTTTTCTACCTGCAGACCGATCAGGAAAAAACTTGCCGTAGCATGTTCACGCTTGAGAACATCCAGAATTTTCGGCGTCCACGTGGGATCGGGACCATCGTCGAAAGTAATCGCAATCGAATCCTTGCTGTACCCGTAACGGCCCACGCGGTAAGGCTCGGGCAGGTTGTCGAAGCTCTCATCCGTAATCTGCTTTGTGCCGGGATCAATCGTCAGTGTTCTGGATCCTGCCGATGGACGCGCTTCGATGCGAAGTATTTCTCCCGCGCCTTCCATGTCCACGTCCTGGCCGGGAGGCACATCTTTTAATTTGTCCGCCGCGCCCGTTTCGCCCGGCTGGTCCCAAATCTGCCACAACGAACGGTCTTCCGATCCCAGACGCCACAACGCGAATGTCTTAATTCCCAGCGACTGCGCATCGCGCATCTGGTTCAATGCGGTCACTGCATCCAGGAACCATATATCATGCTTAATGTTATTTTCATCGATATAAGTAACGTGCGGATTCAGGCTGTCGCCATCGAAATCCACGTCGGCTTCCGAATCGCGCGCCGCGAGCCAGGCTTCCTGCACGGTTTGCGTTTTATCTTTTTCGCCAGCCGGCATTTTCCCGCGCTTCGGTTTCACCGCCCAGTCATAGCCGAAGTTTCCGATGGAGCAAATTAGCTTCTCCTTCGGGACCATGGTTTGCAGATACTTCAGGTTGTTCACAAACCAATCCTGCGAAGCAACTGGCCCGGGTTCGCCGCCCACAGAATGTTCGTCGTAATTCATCACCACCACGCCGTCCGCGGCGGCGGCGATGTCTTTGTAATGCCAGGTTGGATTGTGCGCGTATACGCTGACGTAAAGCTTCATGCCCTTGGCATGCAAGTCTTCGGAAAGCTCGTGCAGAAGTTGCAGATAATCGCCCTGTGATTTCTCCGGAAAATCTTCGAAATCCACCATCAAGCCGCGATATTTATCACTCGCAAGGAAGCTGGCGATCTGCTGGCGGAACCGCGCGCGCGCATCCGGGTTCGCCAGGAACGGTCCAATGTTGACCCAATTCGTTCCATCGGAATTGTTCACCATCGGGAACACTTCAGTCCCGGTTTCTTCCGATTTCAGGAAGGGCATGACCTTGTCATCGACGCGATGAATGGCCGGTTCCTGCACCACATCAAAAAACTCATTGGTCTGCGGATCGATGCTTTGCAGGTGGCCATCCGGCGTCAATACCGACAACCACTCCGGAAATAAGAGATCGATTTGATGCGCGTACTCGCGGAGCGACGAAAAGCTCGAGGCGTCCCAAGGCACATAGAACGCCGCGCGAATTCCTTCCTGCTCGTTCAGCGGAACGGTGGAGGGAGCAATTTTGGTCTTGCGGTGGCCACGATGGGCAAGCTGCCTGCGGTGTTCTTTTGCCTTCTGCTTTTCTGTTTCCCTTAATGCCCGGTAGCTATGTTTCGGCGAAGGCAGCAACAATTCTGGAAGGCGCTCATTTTTCAGCGCCGAATAAACAAAAAAGATCACCAGAAGCATGACGCTGACGCCCGCAATATCCAGCAGCCGCCGAAGCAGTTTCCAGCGAGTTTGTTCGGGATCATAAAAAACTTGTTGCTTCATGAGGACGGGAGTGTCTTTATCCTAAGCTGCTGCAAAATCAAGGTCAAACTTTTGGATGCATCTTCCGCGATGAATGAGGTTCGTCAACCTGTAATCAAGCAAAAACAGGATACTATTTTTGTGCGTGCTTGCACTGCTCCGAAAATATCTCCGATTCTTTCTGATGACGGCCTGCGCTGCCGTAGCGCTGCGCCTCCTCTTTGTTTTTGGATCTCCACACATCTCCGATGATTCCTTTATTTATGGCGATATCGCCAAAAATTGGTTGCGTCACGGCATTTACGGACTCACGGGCGCGGGTGAAGTTTACCCCACGTATATCCGTTTGCCGGGATATCCGGCATTTCTCGCCGTTGTCTTTGCCATCTTCGGCATGGAACATTACCGCGCGGTACTGGTTGTGCAGATGCTTTTCGATATCGGCACATGCTTTCTGATCGCCAATTCTGCGAGGCGCCTGTTTTCTGAGCGCGCGGCAAAAATCGCTTTCCTGCTCGCTGCTGTTTGTCCATTTCTTGCCAACTACTGCGCTGCAGCTCTCAGTGAAACTTTGGAAATATTTTTTACCGCTTTAGCTCTGGATCTCGCCATTGCCGGGTTGCAAAAACATAAGAACCTTTGTTGGATCGGCTGTGGACTCGCTTGCAGCGGCGCAATCTTTCTGCGGCCCGATGGCGGACTATTGCCGATGGCAATTGGTTTGTATCTGCTCGTATTGCTCGTGCGAAATGTCTTAAGCAAACATTCAGCGTCTATAAAGAAAATTTCCACTTCGCAACTGATTCGGGTAGGGATCATTTTCTCTGTAGCGTCACTCGCTCCGCTGATTCCCTGGGCCGCCCGCAACTGGATCACGATGCACCGCTTCCAACCCCTCGCTCCGCGTTATGCCAATGAAGACGATGAGTATGTAGATATCGGATTTAATCGCTGGGTAAAAACCTGGATGGTGGATTATGTTTCCGTCGAAGAAATTTACTGGAATGTTCCGGGCATAAAAATTGATGCGAAACTTTTGCCTTCGCGGGCGTTCGATTCATCCGAGCAAAAACAACAAACGGAGCAACTGATCGACCAGTACAACTCCACGCTGGACCTTGATCCGCAGCTCGACCAAAAATTCAATTCGCTGGCCGATGCGCGCATTCACCAGAGACCTCTGCGCTACTATGTGAAACTTCCATTCTTGCGCATTGCGGATATGTGGCTGCGGCCGCGAACAGAACTTCTCCCGCCTGATCCGCGCTGGTGGCAATTCAATGACGACAGACGCTGGCTCACAGTGGCGCTCGGCTTCGGGTTATTGAATTTTGCCTACGTCGGGCTTGCCTGTCTTGGTGCATGGCGCGAACGCAGCCTGCCTTTCCTGGGACTGTTGTTGACGTTTGTTATCTTGCGTTCTGTGTTTTTGGGAAGTTTGGAAAATCCTGAGACCCGCTATACGCTGGAATGCTATCCGGCGGTGGTTTTGTTCATCGCCGCCCTATTTCGTACTTCGTAACAAATACAATTTGCACCATTCATTCGTAAATAATTTGTTAAAAGAATCTCATCTCGACATACAACAAATCAAAATCGTTATGTTTCGATCGAATTTTCTTATACAAACAATTTCTTCTTGATTCCAGCTATCAAGAACTGAAACATTGGGGCACCTCACCTAATATGCCTCGGGTGCGACTCACCATAAAGTTCTCCAAGGAGCAATAATGCGAATGCCTGCGCGTTATCTGTTAGCAGCTTTATTCATCCTCATCTTTCCGACAATGATGTTGGCGCAAACCGCAACAACATCTCTGCACGGCACTGTGTTTGACGCAAAAGGCGCGGTAATTCCCGGAGCCAGCATAACTTTAAACGATCCACAAAATGGTTTTACACAGACTGTCACAACAGACAGCCAGGGCAACTATCAATTCCTGAAAGTTGCTCCTTCTACTTACACAGTTTCTGCCACGGTGTCCGGCTTCGCGATAATCAAACAGGAACATGTTGAGTTGCAGGTGGAAACACCCGCCTCCCTGAACTTTACGATGCAGGTGGAAGGACAATCGGTGGAAGTGAATGTCACCAGCGAAGCTCCGCTCGTGAATACGATCGATGCAACCATCGGGAACACATTCGATAATCAACAGGTCATCAACCTGCCGTTTGAAGGTCGCAATCCAACAGAAATTCTTTCTTTACAGCCCGGCGCAATTTATTTGGGTCGAAATGTAGTCAGCAACGTTAATGACACGCGAAGCGGATCAGTAAATGGAAGCCGCAGCGACCAGACCAATATCACTTTGGATGGCGTGGATGACAATGATCAGCTCAACGGTCTTCAATTCAATCCCGCCGTGCGTTCCACGCTTGATTCCATTCAGGAATTTCACGTGACCACAGCCGGCTCGAATGCCGACAACGGTCGCTCATCGGGCGGGCAGGTCTCATTGGTAACGAAGAGCGGGACAAATGCCTTCCATGGCGCTCTCTACGAATACAACCGCAGCAGCATTGGTCATGCGAACGATTGGTTCCGCGAAAAGCAGCAGCTCGAAGATGGCGAGCTAAACAAACCCGCTCCTTTGGTGCGCAATACCTATGGAGCATCTTTGGGCGGTCCGATCATTAAGAATCGTCTCTTCTTCTTCGGCACTTATGAAGGACAGCACACCGCGGAAACAGAGCAAGTAAGCCGAGCAGTGCCTGGTGATTCTTTGCGCGCTGGATCTATTAGTTACCCGGATGTGAATGGTAACGTCACAACACTGAATTCTGCCCAGATCGCCAGCATGGATCCAAACTGCACTGGCTTGGGTACTTGCCCACAGGGCCCGGGCGCTGATCCTGCGGTTGTCGCGATATTCGACCAATATCCACACGCGAATTCAACTGGCTGCACTGGCGCTGACGGATTCAATATCGGATGCTTTACATTCAGCGCGCCCACTCCCGCGCGGTTAAATACTTCGATTGTAAAATTGGATTACAACCTCAATCAGAGCGGCACGCAGCACTTATTTATTCGCGGAAATTATCAGGACGATACCTCCGATGACGCTCCGCAATTCCCTGGCCAACCACCTGCGCTTGTCCGGCGCATTCTCGGTCGGGCTTTGGGACTAGGGTATACAGCCACAATTTCAAACACGCTGGTCAATGATTTTCATTACGGCTATTCCGCATTTGCGGAAAATGACCTCGGAAACCAGACAGCTGCGCAAGTGCAATTCCGCGGAATTGATAACCTCACAGCGCTTGCCGGTAATATTACGGGCACTGGCGAGGCTTCCGATCCAACCGTTGCCTCAAAAATTCCCGTCCACAACTTTATCGACGATGTGACTTGGACAAAAGGCGCGCATACATTCCAATTCGGCACGAACGTCAGGATTGTGAATAATATCCGCTCTTCGGATTTCACCTCTTTCAACAGCGCATTGATTAATCCTCTAGGGCTGCAAGCCGCGCCAGCGGGAAGCGGAGGCAGTTTGGATCCTGCAGCCTTTGGATTTCCGGATGTTGATCCGGGGAACTTGAGTGTTTACAACAATGCGATCGTCAACCTTGCGGGTATCATCACTCAGGTAACGGGACAATATAACTACACCAAAGATGGTTCGCTCCAGCCACAAGGAGCGCCCGTGGCACGGCACTTCCGTGGCTGGGAATATGAGTGGTACGCGCAGGATGCATGGCGCGCTACTCCAAACCTGACCCTGACTTTTGGTCTGCGTTATTCCATCCTCGAACCGCCGTACGAAGTCAATGGTGTGCAAGCCTCGCCGAGCACCAACATGCATGACTATTTGGCGAACCGCGGTATCGAACAACTACGAGGACAAGTTTCCTCCCCCATCATTACTTTCAATCTCGGTGGGCAAGCGAATGGCGGCAAGCCTTACTGGAACTACGATTACAAAGACTTGGCTCCGCGTTTTGCGTTCGCCTACTCTCCAACTGCCGATAGCGGCTTCTTCCACAAATTCTTTGGAAGCGCTGGCCAATCTTCTTTCCGAGGCGGATTTGGAATTGTGTATGACCACTTTGGAGAAGGAATTACCAATACTTTCGATCAATTCGGAACTTTTGGTCTCAGCTCTGCAATTGGTAACCCTATCGGTGTACAAACAGTGGATGGCGGGGCTCGCTTTACAGATCCAGGCACAATTCCAACCTCCAGTCTGGATGGAACACTTTTAGCGCCTGCACCACCTGGAGGGTTTCCGGCAACGCCACCAGTTAGCACAGTCGGAAACTCCGCGCAGGCGATCGATTTCGGATTGGATGATCACATAAAAACGCCTTACTCAGAACTAATCGATCTTTCCTTCACGCGAGAGCTGCCGCACGGTTTTGTGATTGAAGCCAATTATGTGGGAAGGCTTGCACGGCGCCTCTTGCAGCAACGCGATATGGCCATGCCATTAGATCTGGTTGATCCCAAGTCGCATACTGATTTGTTTTCAGCTGAAACTTCTCTTTCAAAGGATTTCTACGCGGGAGCGGACATCAATTCAATTGGCAAAATTCCTTATTGGGAGAACTTGTTCCCGAGCGCTACGGGAGTCGATGTCACTGGAGTGCTGGGAAAATGCTTTAACGGCGCGACACCGGCAAACCCAACAGCAACGCAGTCTATGTACGAGTTGTACTCCTGCAACACGGGAGCAGCCACTTTCGGCGAAACAGAAGCTTCCAACATATTTGATACCAATTGCTTCCCTGCTTGCGCCAACATTAACGGGGTCGACACTCCATTTGCGTATTACAGCCCGCAATTCACTGCGCTTTACGCCTGGTCCAGCATCGGCAGCAGTAGCTACAACGCCGGCCAGTTCGTATTGCGCAGCAAGCAAAAGAAAGGGTTAACGTTTGACTTCAACTACACGTGGTCGCACTCCATCGATAATGGTTCCGACGCGGAACGCGCCCCAACGTTCGGTGGTCTGAGTGCGATTATCAATACCTGGGCTCCGCAACAACTGCGCGCCGATTCTGATTTCGACGTGCGCAACTCCATCAACACCAATTGGGTTTATGAACTCCCCTTTGGCAAAGGAAAATACTTTGGAAACAACTGGCGTGGAGCTAGCGACGAAGTTCTGGGCGGATGGCAAATCTCCGGTGTCGGACGCTGGACCAGCGGATTGCCATTCAGCATTGGCAATGGCGGTGTGTTCCCCACCAACTTCCAATTGAGCGGCACCGTATTTACTAATGGTGTAACTCCACAGACCAAAAAGACTTTCCTTCCTGATCCCAGCGGAAGCGGTGGCATCGCACCATCGGTATTTCCTCAGGGTTTCACAACGGGAATTGTGAACGATTTCCGTTTTGCATTCCCGGGAGAATCCGGTCAGCGTAACAACTTTCGTGGTGACGGATATTCTGATCTTGATCTGGCCCTCAGCAAAATATTCAGGATCACCGAAAGCCAGCAATTGCAATTCAACGCCGAAGTATTCAACGTAGCGAATTCTGCGAAGTTCGATGTGGAATCACTGAGTACGAATATTCAGAACTCCGCGACCTTTGGCGAATACACGGCCCTCCTAACCAATGAAAGAGTCATGCAGTTCTCCCTGCGCTACTCCTTCTAACTTGGATCACAAACACTTAAGGGCGGGATTCACTCCCGCCCTTTTCTTTTGCAATTTTTAATTGAAATTTATGTCAGCGGAGAATCCGTCATGCGGAATCGTGTGCGCACATGCTCGGAAATCAACTCAATCGCGCTGCGATTGGTGACAGGATCAGACTGGGTCAGGTATCGCATCGCTTCCACCAGCAGGCGCTGGCCATCCACGTAGCGAGGATCAGAATTTCGCTCGCGCCGCATTCTTCCTACGGTCGGCAAAACGGGAATGGTGAAAACTTTTGCCATGATTCTATAAAGATGACGCAAAGCAATTACTAAGTTGCAGTATAGCGCGGGGATCCCTAATTTTCAGCCATGCAATTTGCAATTTCATCATCATTCGTGTGTGACCGTTTTTGTTTTGCCGTTCCCTTTTAAGGTGAATACATTATCTGGCAGCTTTTGGTTCAGCTTGATATCTGTATACTTTTGCAGCTTATAGTCGCTTCCAGAAAAAATCTGCTGCTGCACGGAAATTCCCCTGGCATCAATCCACAACACAAAGCGGTCAAAATTATTTCGTATTTTTTCTGATTTTGGGACAAGTTCCAGCTTCGCCGTGTTTACCCCGCCAGGCAATGCCTCTACTCCTAAGTAATTCATATCGAAAGACTTAATCATGCTATGGCCGCCGCCCCCGAATCCCAGCAGCAGGAAACTTTCAAAAGCTTCCTGGTTTTTCTCCGTGGAATATACGTCAATGATGTTGGTGCGCGGCTGATACATCTGCACCTTATTGCCGGAAAACAAAACGCTTTTTGATTCCGGCGCGGGATCCGTAATGTCCGCAGCCATTTGCACTTCCTTGGCGGACCTCCGGAAATAAATCTTCCCTTTTTGCGTGTCGGTTTCGTCGACTACCTTCTGATATTGGTCCCAGATCAAGTTGGCTTCAGCAGTGCGAAATTGCTCTGCGGTTTTGTCCATCAAACTGAGCACGGACTCAAGGTTGGCATCCCAGCCCGCAGGAGCAACGACTGGAGCAGATTGAATTGTTTTCGCGGGTTTTGCCGCCAGAAGAATGAATGGAGCAACTACGAAGAACACAAGCCGAGTCAAGCCCTGCTTCATGCGAGAAGTTAGCAACGGAGCTTACTCTCTTTCTGCCCACACCTTGTAGTACTGGATATGACCGGGGCGATCCATTACGCCTTCATACTTTGTGATGCTTACTTCGCCTGAGATGGGCTCAATAATATTCAACATTTCTCCCCGGATGGCCGTATCGTCTTTGCCCTGAATGACTTTGCTTTCAATTTGATACACAAAGCCACCCTTTCCGTCGGGGGAAACCACCACGCCAGTCTGATGCGCATTGCGCACGACCGGTTTGTCCTTAAAGTTGATCCAATACGGTGAGAAGAATACAAATATCAGGATGAGCGTCACCATGACGTCGTATTGAATGGTGCCGCGCTCATAGGACCAGAGAATGTAACCGCGAATTGTGCGCCAGAACCCACTCATTGGCAGGTTGGGCGAGCTGCTGATAGGCGTTGCATTAGCACTGTTCAAGTCTAGTTTCTGCCTCTTCTTCTTGCAATCTTGCTCTTTCCGAGCGGATTTTAGAACTTCCTGGGGACAATTTTATCTGTACCCATATAAGGCCGAAGCACTTCCGGAATCAACACGCTTCCATCGGCCTGCTGATAATTCTCGATAATCGCCAGCCAGGTGCGTCCAACGGCAAGCGCGCTGCCGTTGAGTGTATGCACCAGCTCGGTCTTGTTCTTCCCCTCAGGGCGATAACGAATATTTGCGCGCCTCGCCTGATAGGACTCAAAATTGGAGCAGGAAGAGATCTCGCGGAATAGCTGCTGACCGGGAAGCCAGACTTCCAGGTCGTACGTTTTCGCGGAAGAAAATCCCATGTCAGCGGTACACAGCGACATTACGCGATAATGCAATCCCAGTTTCTGCAAAATTGTTTCCGCAGCGTTGGTGAGTTTTTCCAGCTGATCGTAGGAATCTTCTGGACGCGAAAATTTCACCAGCTCCACTTTTTGAAATTGATGCTGGCGGATTATGCCGCGCACATCTTTTCCGTACGATCCCGCCTCGCTACGAAAACACGGCGTGTAGGCCGTCAAGGAAATCGGGAGCCGTGCTGTGTCCAGAGTTTCATCGCGATAAAGATTAGTAACCGGAACTTCTGCCGTGGGAATCAGCCACAAATCAGTTTCACCGTGCGGTACTCTGAAAAGATCGGAAGCAAACTTCGGCAGTTGCCCAGTGCCGTACATGGATTTGGAGTTCACCAGATACGGAGGCAAGACTTCCGTGTATCCGTGCTCGCGCGTGTGCACATCAAGCATAAAATTCGCAAGCGCCCGCTCCAGTTTCGCGCCCATGTCCCAATACACGGCAAAGCGCGCGCCAGTAAGTTTTACCGCACGCTCCAGATCAAGAATGCCCAACTGCTCGCCCAGTTCCCAATGCGGCTTGGCAGCAAAATCAAATTTCGGAACATTGCCCCAGCGCCTGACTTCGACATTGTCATCCGCGCTCTTTCCCTGCGGCACGCTAGAATGTGGAAGATTGGGGATGCCGGCAAGAATCTCCTGCAGCCGCCCTTCAAGTTCAACGGCAATCTTCTCTTTCTCCTGGATCTTCTCGCGTAAATCTTTGGTCTCGGCCATTTGAGCGCTGGCATCCTGGCCGCTCTTTTTCAACTTCGCGATTTCTTCCGAAGCACGGTTTCGGTGCGCCTTCATGGTTTCTGTTTCGGTGATGGCGGCGCGGCGCTGGGCGTCCACATCGCGGAAATCCTTCAGCACTTCGGTCGGATTCATTCCGCGCAGGCGCAGTTTTTCTTCTACAACGGGCAGGTTGTCACGAACAAAACCAAGATCAAGCATGAAGTTAATACTGTATCGGAAAAACGATGCGGAATACACGTCCCGCCCGGGTCAATGCGAAAAGTTTGGGAACCTTCAGCGCTCACGGTACACTACATTCCGAAATGAGCTCCTCCGCCCGAAAATTTGAGTCCGACCTCAGCGTCAACCTTGCAGGCATACAGCTCAAGAACCCGGTGATTGCCGCAAGCGGGACTTTCGGATACGGAATCGAATTCGAAGACATCGTCAATCTGCATAAACTTGGCGGCTTCGTGGTGAAGGGACTTTCTCGGGAGCCGATGGCCGGCAATCCTCCGCCGCGCCTGTTCGAAACCGCCGCTGGAATGCTGAATGCGATCGGGCTGCAGAACATCGGCGCGCGCGCCTTTGTCGATGAGAAGCTTCCCAAGCTCCGCCAGATTGAAGACACAGTGGTCATTGCCAATGTCTTCGGCTACACGCGCGAAGATTACGAGCTGACCCTGGAAATTCTGAATGAGGGCGAAGGCATTGCGGCCTACGAGTTGAATGTGTCCTGCCCGAACACCGCTCATGGTGGACTTCAATTCGGCAGCGATCCCCGGTCGCTGGATGAAATCGTGGCCACGGCGAAGCGCATTGCGCGACGGCCGCTGATCATAAAGCTTTCCCCCAACGTCACCAGCATTGCGCAGATGGCGCGCATCGCTCAGGACGCCGGCGCTGATGCCATCTCTCTCATCAATACGTTCGTCGCCATGGCCATCGACGCGCAAACCCGCAAGCCGCGAATCGCCAACATCACGGCAGGATTGTCCGGCCCCGCGATCAAACCGATTGCCCTGCGAATGGTTTACGATGCGGCAAAAGCCGTCACCATTCCCGTCATCGGCATCGGCGGAATTTCTACCCCTGACGATGTTGTAGAGTTCATGCTCGCTGGAGCCACTGCCGTGCAGATCGGTACAGCGAGTTATTGGGACCCGCGCGCGACCCAGAATTTAGTGAATGATTTGGGAGTATGGTGCACCAATCACCACGTTGAGCGTCTCGCCGATCTCACCGGCGGCTTGATCATCGAATAGGCGGATATTTTTTACCGAAAGCTACAGTCCACCGGCATTCCATGGCGCACTGCCATCGGTTCGAGCATCTTCCGGCGCAGAGAAAAATAGCGGATTGAAATTATTCTCAGGAATGTATCCGCTGTTCGGCGCATACATTGAAAGCAATTCTTCATTCGACCACGTTGCGCCACCATTGGTGGAACTTCGCTCGTAGGCGCTCCATCGCGGAGCGTTGCGGGCATCCATCCATGCGATGCGAACTTCCCCCGAAGCTCCAGCCACAATCGCCGGCAGCATATGTTTGGTTCCATCCGGCGCTCCAGAAACGTCAGATTTTTGCGACCACGTTTCTCCGGCCGTCGTAGAGGAGGCGAAGTAGATGCGCTCTGCGTTGTCCTTGCCCGAGGGGTCGGCATTCCACAAGGCATACAAAGTTCCCGCGGCATCCGAAGCGATAGAAATTTGCGCGCCTAAATAGTCCCACTCACAATCGGAAGCTTTGCAGTTCGGACTGGGAGAAATATCCATCAAAGTTGTGGTCCAGTTTTTTCCCAGATCGGATGATTTGCTGATGTAGAGATTAGTATGTGCCGCAGGATCGCTGGAATATCCCTGCCACGCAATGAAGGCGTTTCCGTTCGGATCAAGCGTCGCCCCGCCGGTAAGAACGTCTTGCAAAGCAACGGGCATTTTTACAGCTGCGACATCAAAATTGATTCCGCCGTCATGCGACGATGCGGACCAGATCTGATGATCACGACTAAAGGCGATCTGTACACTCTGGCCGCGCGCCGTGATCACCGGCTTGTTCGCCGCATCGTCGGAACGCGCCACCACATTCAACGACCAGCTGCGTCCGAAATCAGAGGACTTCGCTACCAGCACATCTTTCCGGCTGCGCTCCAACCAGGTCACATAGAGCGTTCGTTGATCGTTCGGATCCACCACCATCGAAGGATTTACCTGGTCAAAACTGGGAGGCGTTAGCTGATGCGGAGCCTGCCAGCTTCCGTCTTCATCATTCCCAATGGCCAGTCGCAAACGGGACTGAACAGCACAGCCCAGGCACGGCGATTCCTTTTGCGAATAAAGCAGATAGACGTGATGGAAGCCGTCCTTGGTTATGGCAACTTCCAATTGATCTGTGGCAGAAGAGTCGGCAGGTGTTTCCAGAGGGGTTGCGAAAACTGAGGTAAATCCCAAGGCCAGCAGGAGCAGGCAGGCAAAAAATAGCCTTCGAAAACTAGGAAACTTCAAAACCACAAAACCTCGCCGGCTGGGAGAGCCGTTGGAATCTGAATAAAAAGGTACCGTGGCCAGCTTAGGCAGTCAACCAGTGGGTTCTGCGGTATGTTACTTTCTCAGGACTGGGGCATCTAATTGATACGATATTAAAGAGGAGTTCTTATGGCTAAAGCGACATTTGCCGCAGGCTGTTTTTGGGGAGTAGAAGCGACATTCCGCCAGCTCCCGGGCGTGACCAATACCCGCGTGGGCTATACCGGCGGAAATTTCAATAATCCAACTTATAAAGACGTCTGCACCGATCGTACCGGCCATGCAGAGGCCGTCGAAGTGCAATTTGATCCCGCAAAAGTGTCTTACGATCAACTGCTGAATGTTTTCTGGGAGAACCACGATCCGACTCAACTGAATCGTCAGGGGCCGGATTCTGGCACCCAATACCGCTCGGCGATTTTTTACGATTCACCGGAGCAGGAGAAGGCAGCCAAGGCCTCCAAGGAGAATCTGGAAAAGTCAGGAACCTTCAGAGCGCCAATTGTTACGCAGATTATTCCGGAAGCTAATTTCTTTGAGGCTGAGGATTACCACCAGCAGTATCTGGAAAAACGCGGTTTAGCGAGTTGCCATATCAAGAGTTAATTGTTTTGTGATTGAAGGTTGGGATCGCGAAGAAAAAATCTACCGCATGATTTTGACCCGAAGTTCTTCCGGCAATCTTTCGCGAATCTCAACCGGCAGCCGGTCATGTACGCGACGCGCTCCAACTTTCGCGGCATCCACTACAGTCATCGGAGCCGGAGTCGCTACCGCCACACCTAACCAGATGAGGGCCGATAGGGCGAATCCTGCAAGCGCGGCTACTTCCAGAATCAGCGAGTGATGCGGCCCAAAGTGCAGGATCAATCCAAAGGCCAGCAGGAAAACTGCAGCCGAGATAGAAGCTAGTGCAATCAAGCCAACGTCAATTGTGCGGTGTAGTTTTTGACGGCTGCGGCAGTGCTCGCATGTAGAGAAGTGCCCTGCGTAGGCCCCGCGCATTTCCGGAGCAATGCCGGAAATATCGTAGCGCCAACCAGCCAATATCTTCCCGACGACGGGATCCACACATGCGTTCATATCAATACATGATCAACCTAAAGGCAAATAGGTTGCATCGGCTCCGCCTGTGACGCCAGCATAATGCGATTAAATAAGGGGCCCCGCGAAGCCAGCGCTCTTTCCGCCGCTCTTCGCGCAATTTCAGGATGGTTATTCGATTCCGACAGATGCGCCAATACAACGTAAGCCGCTGATCCATCATACTGGGTGCCAAAGAAATCCGCGAGCGCGTCATTGGAAAGGTGTCCGACCCGGCTCATGACCCGCTGCTTCACCGACCAGGGATACGGGCCGCCGCGCAGCATTTCCAGATCGTGGTTCGATTCCATGATGAGCACATCACACCGGCGCAGGTGATCGCAGACGTTCGGCGGTACATAACCAAGATCTGTGGCGAAAGCGACTTTGCTTCCCTCCGCGCGAAACGTAAACCCGACAGGATCGATAGCATCATGCGGAATCGTGAACGGCGTCACCGCAATATCGCCAACTTGAAAATCCTTGCCCGAAGCAAAAACTTCCAGCCGGTTTAATGTTGGCAATTCTCCAAGTTCATTTCTCAATGCACGTCTCCATGCATTGTGGGTAGCGCCGGTCATGAACACGGGGATGGAAAGTTTTTTTGCCAGCGTCGCCAGCCCGTAAATGTGGTCGGAATGTTCGTGGGTAATGAGTATGGCGGAAAGAGTTCGCGGATCGTCGCCCAGCGTTCTCATGCGCTTGAAAGTTTCCCGGCAGGAAATTCCGGCGTCCACCAGAATGCGAGTTTTTGCGCTGGCCACGATCGCGCAATTGCCCCGGCTACCGCTTGCCAGCACTGAGACAGAAACTCCCATTGGGGGCAAGCATACCTGTTTCCTTTGTGGAAGCGGAAGTAACTTTTCGACTAAGCCTTTTTCGTAACATCCGGCTTTTCCGGAAGTATAAGCAGGTCAATCCCCATACGGGCAAAAGCTCCGGCGTACGCTCCGGCCGTTCCGGTAAGAAAACCGGAAAATGATAGATAGATATGGGACGAATAAAACCTTTCCTTCAACAAATAATGCGCGGCCAACTGCACCAGGGGCACACAGGCGGCTATGATCACCATCCATCGCCAGGCGTTCCGCGGACGCAGCAGGCCGAGCATCATGGTCGCAATCATCACAGAAACAGCTGTGACCAGCAGATCGCTGAGCCGCACATCTACAATACCGGCGGCAATTCCCAGAACGACTGCCAAGACGTACTGCAAAACATCACTTTTTTTATTAGTAGTGTTCATGCTTGTAACATTCATTTCTGTCGCGTTCAGGATTAGTACTTATAGAATCCTCGTCCGCTCTTTTTTCCCCTCCAACCGGCGTCCACCATTTTCACCAGCAATGGACACGGACGATACTTCGGATCACCCAATCCATC
>DASXCC010000262.1:0-18850 GCA_036491415.1 Terriglobales bacterium
GTTCGCTCCCGCCAAACAAGTAGATCAGCAAGACGCATCCAAAAATTGGTACCCTTAGCATCGAGCGCATGGAGTACAACGAGTTTTCCGGAATCTTTATATGGCAGCGGTCGAAACAATGTGCCTTCGAGCACCGTATACATCGCGGCATTTGCACCGATGCCTAACGCCAACACCGCAATCACTCCCAGCGCAAATCCGGGAGCGCGACGCATTTGCCGCAGAGCGTAACGGAAATCCTGCAGCAAAATCTCCAAACCAATCCCGGGGCGCTCCGCATGCGATTGTTCCCGAATTCCTTCCATTCCTCCAAGAGCTATCAATGCTTGCCTGCGCGCTTCTTCCGGCCTCATTCCGCCGGCAATATTCACCTTCGTATGCTGCTCGAGATGAAATTGCAGCTCTTCGTCAATTTCGTTATGGGCTTTAGGAAAGATCAGAAAACGAAGACGCATGATCCATTCTTTGAGCATGGAAATTCCTATCCTTGTTGGAGCACCAAAGCTATGGCCGTAGTAAGGCGTCCCCAGTTCTTCAACTCATCTTCCAAATGGCCTTTGCCTGATTTGGTCAACGCATAAAACTTAGCTTTGCGATTATTCTCGGAAGGTCCCCACTCGGCTTTAATCCACCCTTTGTATTCCAATCGATGCAGAGCGGGATAAAGCGAACCTTGGCCGATTTGCAGAGCATCGTTCGATACCTGCTGGATGCGCTGGGCAATACCCCATCCATGCATTGGCTCAAGCGCGAGGGTTTTCAGAATTAAGAGATCTAGAGTTCCTTGAAGTAAATCAGTAGACGACGGCATGCTCCCCTCGATAATCGACAAAAGAATGCGCCTCTTCCTGTCGCATGTCAAGGGGAATTGAAAATCGAAGCACAATTTACCGCGGCAGGAATTTTTAGTAACAAAAAATCAGGCCGTCTCTGGGGAGAAACGGCCTGCGTTGGTCAAAACCTCCGGGGAGGAGGGAAAAACTGTTTACATCGACGGGCTTGCGGGCGCAGCCTGCGGTGTGGTTCCATCATTCACGTTGGTCATTACGCGAACATCCACACGGCGGTTGGCAGCGCGTCCATCTGAAGTCTTGTTGTCTTCAGCTGGCTTGTCCTTGCCCAGTCCGACTAAATAAATCTTGTACGCGGGAACCTGATATTGTGCGGCCAGAAACTGAATGACCGAGTCAGCGCGACGCTGGCTCAAGCCATAGTTGTAATCAGACGATCCCACCGAGTCCGTCCCGCCCTCTACCGTAATAATGTAGCTTTTGGTATTGGGAAGGGTCTGCGCGAGCTGGTCGAGTGCGTCCTTGGCTTTTTTGGTCAAACCATCTTTATTGAAGCCAAAGTGCACTGAAGCCTGAGTCACGACATGATAATTGTCGAGATTGGCTACGCGGTTCTGCAGCACATCCACGCGCTGTACGGCGCCATTGGCGGCCGTCTGCGCCTGGTCAGCTGCCTGACCGGCTGTTTGCGCTTTTTGATCGACTTCCGCGGCCTTCGCAGTCACCTGCTGAATGCCAGCTTGAGCGCGGCCATCAACGTCTTTGATGTCCTTGCTGTTTTTTGCGGTCAAATCATCGAGCTCGTTGGTTTTGTTGATCAGCGGGGTGGTTTGTTGACGAACATAATTCTTGCTGGCACACCCGACAGAACCTACCATGCTTGCCACCAGCAATACTGCTAACGAAGTGCGATTCATGTTTAGAGGGCTCCTTCCTCTCATCACAATCCTTAGATTCAGCAATGCCAGAACCTGGTTTGTTCAAAATCTGGCGGATCGCTAACGGATCACTCAATCTAGCTGACCCGCATTGTACATAAGCACGGCTCGTGCCAATTCTGGATGCCCCTGTGAAGTATCGCTATGTGTATGACAACGAACAGTTTGCTAACGTCTACATATATTTGGGTATTACGCGAAAAGGATGGGAAACCCACACGATTTGAGGAAAATTTTATACAGATTTATTTGCAAAATACGCTGAGTTCCCAGTTGAAATAAAATAGAAGTTCCCTTTTCTGATGGATCTTCAGCAAAAAATACGGACGATTCCGGCTTCGCCGGGCGTTTATCTCTATAAAAACGCCGAAGGCGCAATTATTTACGTCGGAAAGGCAAAAAATTTGCGCAGTCGTGTGGCCTCCTATTTCCACGAAGGCCGCATAATCGACGCCAAAACCGGCACTCTGGTGCGCGAGGCCGCCGATGTGGATTACATCGTCGTCGCCAATAATAAAGAGGCGTTGGCGCTCGAAAATAACCTCATCAAACAGAAGAAGCCGCGCTTCAACATTCTGCTGCGGGACGACAAAACCTATCCTTATGTGAAGCTAACTTTGGGCGAGCGGTATCCGCGCGTGTACGTGACGCGACGCCTGCGAAAAGACGGATCTTCTTATTACGGCCCGTACTTCCCTACCAGTCTGGCGTACCGGATTGTCGATTTAATTCATCGCCACTTCTTAATTCCCTCCTGCAAGGTGGATTTGAACCGCTATCATCCGCGGCCGTGTTTGCAGTACTACATTGGCCGATGTTTAGGTCCGTGTGTGGAAAACCTGACCACGCCGGAGATTTACCAGGAAGCCGTCCGCGACGTGAAGTTGTTTCTGGAAGGCCGGCAGACGGACCTGATGAAGAGTCTGCGCGGCAGGATGGATCAGGCGGCGGAATCGGAAGAGTACGAACGCGCGGCCAAGTATCGGGATTTGATTTCCACGGTCGAACAGCTTCAGGAAAAGCAGCGCATGGCCTCCGTGGAAGGCGATGACGCCGATGTATTCGGCTACCACTTTGAGAATGGAATGCTGGCGGTGAATCTGTTTCACATGCGTGCGGGACGAGTTTTAGACCGGCGGGAATTCTTCTGGGAAGAGTTGCCGGAATTCGAAGTGGCTGAGGATGATGGAGCGACGAGCATCGCCGAGAACGCCCCCGCCTCCATCGAGGCTTCTCCTGTGGAAGCTTCTATACAATCTTCGAGTTCTTCCGCGCAAATTACATCGGGTTTGTTTTCTCCCGAAGGGTTCTTTTCTTCTTTTCTCACACAGCTATATATTGGGCAACCTTACGTTCCGCGAAATATTTATGTACCGGTGGAATTTGAAGATCGCGAGGAGTTGGAAGATTTGCTCTCCGATCAAGTGCCGGGAACAGCGCGCGTGCACATCATCGTGCCGCAGCGGGGAGAAAAGCAATCGTTTATCGATTTGGCCGGCAACAACGCCAAGCAATCGTTCGATCAGCGGTTCCGCGTGATGAAGCCAAACATGCGCGCTATCCAGGAAGCTTTGCAGGACGCGCTCGGACTGCCGGAGTTACCCAAGCGGATCGAATGTTTCGATATCTCACACATACAGGGCGCGGAGACTGTCGCATCCATGGTGGTGTGGGAAGATGGCCGGATGAAGAAATCCGATTACCGCAAATTTATTATCAAGACCGTCGAAGGAGTAGATGATTTCGCTTCCATGCGCGAAGTTGTGACGCGCCGCTATAAGCGCATTCAGGATGAAAAGAAAAACATGCCGAGTTTAGTGCTTATCGACGGAGGTCTCGGCCAGCTTCATGCGGCAGCCGATGCGCTCGAGGCGTTACAGATCATCAATCAGCCGCTGGCTTCGATCGCCAAGCGCGAAGAAATTATCTATGTATATGGACAGGAAAGTGATCCGGTGGTGATTGACCATCATTCGCCCGTCCTGCATCTGGTGCAGATGGTACGAGATGAAGCACATCGCTTTGCCGTGACGTTCCATCGCAAACGCCGGCAGATGCGCGACCGCTCGACGGAGCTGCGCGAAATTCCTGGAGTCGGTGAAAATACCACAAGAAGATTGCTGCAACACTTCGGCAGCGTACAGGCGGTGAAGCAGGCGGATGTTGCGGCGTTGTCAGCAGTGGTAACCCGAGCACAAGCGGAGGCGATCCTCAGCCACTTCAGGAAGTAGCGCAATGCAGTTCACGCGTTTCTACGAAACGCAGCTCAGTTCAGGATGACAAGGGATTCGAAGATGATACGGAGTTAGAAGGTTTAACACTGCTCGATTGCTTCAGTTGCAATCCTTTTCTCGCCAGCCACGCGCTCGTGCCAAGCATCCCCATCCATCCGCCCAACCGCACGACAGCGGCAATCGTTGTGTCGTACTGCAAGACTCCAATCCAGGCGAAGATTGTGTTCCAATCATGCTCGACGAAATCGGAATCGCCGGTAGTCACCAGCGGCAGGGCCATAGCCCGCGCATCAGCCATGTAGGTCGCAGTGTAGAGCCAGTTTTCAAAAAAGAAGAACAGGCAGAACGCAAATCCATAAAGCTGTCGCTGCGTAAAGAAATAAATCGCCAGCATCAAGGGTACAGCCCATTGCAGGATCGTGCCGCCCCAGATGGTAAGCATGTGACTTCCCGACCATCCGAAGAGCAAATGTCCGCCCTCATGCACGACCAGATTTGCAGAATCGATAAATAGATAACCGCCGTGCTGGGCAAAAGCGTAAATCATGAATAGAACAAAGAAGACTTCCTCGGCGGCAACGCCGATGCGCGAAGTATTCTTCCACGGCTGATTAAGAATGTCGGTGAAGTATTCGCGCATGCATGGCAATGGTAGCGGGCTATAAAAAGGATGGCGAGATTACTTCTGTGCTGCGGATTTATAGTCGGGAAAATCTTTCAGCAGGTCAGATTTCGTATTGTCAGGCAGCCCCGAATTCTGCAGAATTTCCTTCAGCATTGGCACTGGAATCCCCTGTGCGAATTCCACGGCTTTTGCCATCGGGGTGTGTTTACTGCGCAAAAGTGCAATCCGGATTTCTCTTCGCAACGACCACTTCGGGTGATGGCAGACTGCATGAACAAATGCGGCCACAGCGGCAGGTTTCAATACAGCTTTTACGATAGAAATTTCCGTGAGCCGGGAATTTTCCAGAGCGGCCTGCATCACTCTGCTTTCTTTATCTAACAGCAACTCCCCTGCCACACGCCCCGAAGCGCGCCGCGCCAATGTCAGACGCTCGCCACTGGAGATCGTTTCCAGGCGATGCATCAGCGAGTCCTCCGCTGCTTTCTTTACGTCGGCGGGCACGGTCGGAATCAGCGCGACCTGCATGAGGTCGAAAGTAAACAGATGCCGCACCAGCGGTAGCGACACATGCCGCGGCGTCTTGGGATGCCCCGCAAGCGCCAACTTCACCTTACGGTTTTTGGTCACGCTGGTTTTGCTTATTTTTTCCAGAACCTCAGGTGAGAGATCAGGCTGCTTTAACAGCGCGAGCGCGCTGTCCTCATTCAGTTGTTCAGGATTAGAAGAATCGAGTGTCTCCGGCAAATTCTGGGCATCGTCCACGGAAGCAGCTGCCCCAGCTGTCTTGGTTTTGGGCTCGCCGGAATTTTGTTCGGAAGGCATATTCGAATGCCTTGATCACCGACTATCGCTGGGCAGCTTTGCGCGCCAGTTGCAGCGCTCCGCGCACCGGTTCCACAACTTCCGCTTTTAGCGCGACGTTAGGAAATTCAAGGCGTAAATGATTGTAAAAAGATTGCCGCACCAATGCACTATTACCAAATACTCCTCCGACCATGGCCACCGGAACATTCGCCGACCCGGCAAACAAACGCCGCGCCACAATCGAACCAATCTGCGCTAACTCGTTCCCTGCATTGGTGAGAATTTCGCGGGCCAGGAAGTCTCCGGCTTCAGCAACCGCCAGAACTCCGGGAAACAAGGCGGCAAAATTCGGAGGAGGCGTGGCGTTCGCTGATACCACAATCTGACTTAGCGAATTCAGCTTCCACTCTCTCATTACTACGTCGGGCAAACTGGTTTCGCGGCCTTCATCCAAAGCTCGTAACAATCCGGAGACGGCCGTGCGGCCAATCCATTGGCCGGAGCCTTCGTCGGAGACAGCAAATCCCCAACCGCCTGCGCGGTGATTTTCTCCCGCAGCATTTTCGCCGTAAGCTATGGAACCCGTTCCCGCAATCGTGATCACGCCCGGTCCGCCGCCGAATGCGGCTTCTAGAGCAATCGCATTGTCCCCAACAATCTTCAGTTCGCCGGGAACAATGTGGGCAAGAATTTGTTTTACAGTATCCGCGGTCTCGGAACTCACCACACCCGCCATGCCGGCACAGGTATAGGAGATCTGGCTGATGTTTACGCTGGCAACGGTGCAGGCCTGACGAATGGCTGCCGTCAGCGATTCTTTTGCAACGGCCTCACCAGCGCGAACAAAGTTGCTGCTGCCGCCCGATCCGCTGCCAAGGACCGAGACTTCGTCGCCTACCACGCACGTAGTTTTCGTGCCGCCGCCATCAATTCCCAGGAAAATTGCCACGCGATAGTTTACATACAAGAAGCCGCGCGCCGCGAACCGCCTTCACCCGTCGCGCTGACCATGTAGATACCTTACCCAGAAGAGATGTTCGTTCTCTGTCCTTCTGCCGTTACTCTGATGACAACATGGCAGTCAACATGGCATTGGACAGGCTGGATTTAGCCATCATCGCGGTCTATCTCGTAGGAATCACCTTGTTCGGGCTGCGCTTCCGCAAGAAGCAGCGCACCCTGCGCGACTATTTCCTCGCCGATCGCAACATTCCCTGGTGGGCCATCTGTCTTTCAATTGTCGCCGCGGAAACCAGCACTCTGACCATCATTAGCACGCCGGGGGTGGCATATGACACGAACCTGATGTTCCTGCAGCTCATTCTCGGATACGCCGTCGGCCGCGTGATTATCAGCTTCGTTCTGCTGCCGCAGTATTTTAAAGGCGATCTTTTTACCGCATACGAACTCATTGAACGCCGCTTCGGCAAAGGGTTGCGTTCCCTTACAGCCGGATTGTTTCTCGTCACCCGCGCCGCAGCAGAAGGTGTCCGCATCTATGCCGTTTCCATTGTTGTGGGAATTGCTCTCGGCACCGGACAGATTGCATCCATTGCCATCATCACCATCCTTACCTTGATCTATACATTCGAAGGCGGGCTGGCGGCCGTCATTTGGACCGACGTCGTGCAGACGGTGATTTATGTTGGCGGCACGCTGGTCGGCGTTTTTACCATCCTGCACCTGGTTCCCGGCGGATGGCCGGCGATCCAAGCAATGGCGTCGCATGCGGATAAGTTTCGTATGTTCGACTTTTCCCCCAATTTTTGGAAGCCCTACACATTTTGGGCGGGAGTGATTGGCGGGGCGTTCCTCACAACCGCAAGCCACGGTACCGATCAGCTGATCGTACAGAGATTGCTGAGCGCGAAAGATCAGCGGCAGTCGGTAAAAGCATTGCTGTCGAGCGCGGTCCTGATCTTCTTTCAGTTTGCGTTGTTTTTATTCGTCGGCATCATGCTGTTCGCGTTTTATCAACTGCCTTCATCCCATTTCGGCAAGCCCGACCGGATTTTCCCCACATTCATCGTGACCCACATGCCGCATGGAATTTCCGGACTGCTTATCGCAGCCATTCTTGCAGCAGCCATGTCGAACTTAAGCGCGGCCCTGAATTCCCTGTCCTCAAGCACCATCGTCGATTTCTATGTACAACGGAATCCGCAGGCTACAGAACAGCGCAAGATTTTCCTTTCGCGCGTCTCTACCTTTTTCTGGGCCGCAGTATTATTCGGCCTCGCCATTCTTTCCTTACGCGAAGCGGGACGTGTAATCGAAGTGGGATTGCAAATCGCCTCCGTCGCATACGGCGCATTGCTGGGAGTTTTTCTGCTCGGCGTGCTCACGAAAAATGCCAATCAATATGGCGCAGGCATTGGCATGCTCTGCGGATTCACGACCGAACTTTATCTCTGGCGTGCCACGAAAGTTCCCTGGACGTGGTGGGTGATGATCGGAACGATTTTGACGTTCACGATCGGCTACGTCACCAGTTTTCTGTTCAGAACGACACAAGCAGAAGCGGTCTAGAACTAAAAACAAGAAATTTAACGTCTGGATCATTAAAGAAGGATGAGAATGCAAGCCTTAGTTTGGGTACTTTTTGGTTACCAAGGGACACCTGCCGTGGGGACATTTACCCATTTTGTTACCTCCCTTACCTTTAAAGCTCAGCCCGCATCTCATTTCTCCTTCCGGGTCTCCATTGGAGTTGGGTAATGTACGCGTCAGATGATCTGAATTTTGGACTTTTACCAGAACGCAAACTGAATTGGCGTTCCATTGCCACCAGTTACGGATTAGAAATCCTATTCATCCTGCTTTTGGTGGGAGTGGGTGTCTATTGGCCTGCGCAGATTCAGGTTCGCCGACGTTATTCAGTCACGGACCTGGTTCCGCCTCCAAGCCTCACGCCGGAACCGGTCCCGATCAAATTAAAAACTTCGCGGCCCGTACCGGTTGTCGCAAGAATCTTGCCCCCTGCGCCCATTGAAGCACCCAAGCTGACCGTTCCCAAAGAATTACGCGCGGAAGCAAAACCTGTAGTGGAAGCCCCGAAGGTTACCGTGAACACATTCAAGCCGGTGGTTCTTGAACAGACACAAACACGACAGGCAAAGCTTCTCTACACAGGATCCTTCGGTTCGGCGCCCACGCCAACGGTGAATACTCCCATTCAGAAAATACAAACGGGCGGGTTCGGTGATCCCAATGGATCATCCGCTCAAGGCAAAGACGCACATTTGAACGTCGCCAAGATGGGAAGTTTTGATGCACCCCAGGGGCAAGGCACCGGAAATGGTACTGGTGGCGCCAACGGCGTTAAAGGGACAATTGCCAGTGCAGGTTTCGGAAGCGGTGTTGCTCAACCTGGCCAGGGCAACGTCAATCACGCAGTGCAAACCGGAGGCTTCGGCTCTCAGGAAATCGCGCAGGCGGTCCGGCCCCAGCAAGTGCAGGCCGGACCTACAACTCCTGTGGAGATTACCTTCAAGCCCAATCCCGTTTACACAGACGAAGCGCGGCAGTTGCGGCTGCAGGGTGAGGTTTTATTGGAAGTAATGTTCGGAGCCAACAGCCAATTACATGTAAACCGAGTAGTTCGTGGATTAGGTCACGGACTGGATGAAGCTGCCATCGACGCAGCGAACAAGATTCGTTTTAAACCAGCAATGCAGAGCGGTGCAGCCACAGATTCCACGGCCATCGTGCATGTTTCGTTTCAAATGGCATTTTAAAAGGGTGAGGTTTGGCTCATGCGTATTCGTAAATTATTGGTCGCGGGTTTCGCGTTCGTTTCTATCAGCGTCCTGGCACAATCGCCGGCGCCTAAGTCGGTCTCTCTGCAGTCGCAGCCAGCCGTGGCACAGAATTTGCCCACTCCCACCAACATGAATGAGTTGGTGGATCGCGTCATCATGCGCGAACACGCGTTGATGGATTTCCTGAAGAACCGTAAGCCGCTGGTGGAAACTTATCTCCAGAACCTGCGCCCCGATGATCAATTGGGCGCGGTGCCGAAAGAAGACCACTACTTCCTGGGCCGCCTTGATCTGGGCGATGTCGAACGCCAGGATTATCTGTCGAAAGATTCCAATGTGCAGTCGCACTTGCTGGGAGGTATTTCACGGCTCTATCGCGTGCAGTATCAGCCGCTGGGACTTTCCTGGATGGTATTCGTGGACCACAACCAGTTTGATCGCCAGCACTACGACTTCCATTACAACAGCACGGAATTCCTGGGTGATGTGAAGTGCTACGTATTCGATATTCAGCCGAAGGCCAATGCCGGCAAAGGCCGCTTCATCGGACGCATTTGGGTTGAAGACCAGGGATACAACATCGTTCGCCTGAACGGAACTTACGGTTCGACCACCAACTACTATTTCCACATGGACAGCTGGCGCTTGAACCTGGTTCCCGGCTTCTGGATTCCTTCTTACATCTATAGCGAAGAAGGCGACTTCAGCTACGGAGCCAAAAACAAATCAGCCGCCGCGTTCAAGGCGCAGACCCGCATCTGGGGATACGACTTAAAGCAGGACAATCCGGAAGCAGAACTCACACAAATCAAAATTGATTCCACGGTGAAAGACAACAGCGCGGCCGCCGCGGATGCTTCACCACTCGAAGCACAGCGTCAGTGGCAGCAGCAGGCGGAAGACAATGTTGTGAACCGTCTTGAATCTGCGGGCCTCATCGCCCCGGACAGCGAAGTGGACAAAGTTCTAATGACGGTCGTAAACAATCTGGAAGTCACCAACAACATCAATCTTCCCCGTCCCGTGCGTACGCGCGTCATGATCACGTCACCGCTGGAAACCTTCAGCGTGGGGAATACGATCATCATCAGCCGCGGATTAGTAGATGTTCTGCCCGATGAAGCCAGCCTTGCCACCGTGCTCTCGCATGAATTGGCGCACATTGTGTTAGGCCACAACATTGGCAGCCAGTACGCATTTAATGACCGCATGTTCTTTTCCGACTCCGATACTTACAAGAACATGGGATTCCGTCACAGCCCGGAAGAAGAAACCGCCGCCGATAAAAAAGCCGAAGAATTACTGAAGAATTCTCCTTACGCGCAGAAGCTTAGTTCCGCCGGATTGTTCCTCCGTGAGCTCGACATGCGCGGTCCGCAGATCACCGCGCTCTTGACCGCTCACCTTGGCAACGGTTTCGCCGACGAAAAGGGCCACGTGATCCGCTTCAATGATCTAATGCAAGCCGCTCCTGCGTTGCAGGAAAACAAGATTGACCAGATTGCCGCGCTGCCACTGGGCGGGCGGGTAAAGCTGGATCCCTGGACGGACAAAGTAGACCTCATCAAAGCCGCTCCTGTTGCTTATACTTCCGCGCGCGACAAGATGCCGTTTGAAGTCACTCCGTTCTTCCCACGCCTGAGCAGGATCAGCAACCCCGATCCTATCGCTGCGAATGCGCCTACAACTGCAAACGCCGCCGCTCCGACCAACTAATTTCACTTCGCGGCAAAAATGAACCGGAACTGGAAATCCAGTTCCGGCTTTTTATTTTCCGAATCATCCATCCGATTAAATCCTCAATCGTTTAAAGGACCCTTGCAACCCCCGGAATGCGGCGCAGTGCAGCCGTTGTAATCCAGCTAAGCGCAACGGCCAACACGAGTACGGTTGATAGTTTGGCGAATCCCGACATATTTACTTTGAGCACGGCAAGTTGTAGCCAGCTTACAAACGCGTAATGGATCAGATACATGCCGTATGCGTTGTCACGCAGGCTGTCGAAAACACCCCGCGACTTTTTGGCGAAGCGCACAAATATCGCCAACAAAGCCATACTCGTGGTCGCGCAGGTGATCGTAAAGACGAGATTCACAACAACATTCCACGGCGCTGATGCGGCTTTAGTTGTTGCCACCACAATGAAAAGCCAGCTGGACAATAGGAAAACAACAACGGCTCGAATCGCCCACAGCCACCAGCGGCGTGCCAACTTGCCATCCGACGCCAGAATTCCGCGTTCGATTCCGTAAGCGCCCACGGCCACGCCGATCAGGAAGTAAACGAGGTAATGAAGTATGCGGCTCGTTTGGAACGCAAATGGCCCGAATTGTGTCCATGCAACCGCATTGAACTTCATGGCCAGCGGAATATAGACAGCCGCCGAAATTCCGATTAGATATCCAAGGAACCGAATCGGCTTGGCGGAAAAGCGTGCGAAGAAGCTGCCCGCAGCTTCGGCCCAGCCTGACTTCATAAAATAGAGTTCGGCAGCCACGCAATCGAAGGCCAGCAGCAGCCACACAAACCACGCCGGGCCCGCAGGCCAAATCCCGAGCGCCAGCCACTGATGCACAAAGCCGCTCACGCCATGGTTTCCGATCTGCAAATACGTCGGATAGTAAGCGAGCGGCGCGATGATCGCCGCCGCGCCCAGGAACGGAATTCCTAGACGCAGGCTGCGGTCGCGCAGAAAGCCGCCAATCTTTTTTCTCTGCAGGCTCTTATATACAAACAAGCCGGAGATAAAGAACATCAGCGACATAAAGAAGGTGTCGTTGAATCCCACGATCAACGAAGCGCCCGCCCACTTCTGCGAATCGATAATCGGGAATGCTTGCCACCATCGCGGCGGCGCGGTGAACGATTGCGCCACCGGCAGCCCGAATGGCGCATAGGCCAGGGCCGAATGATGCGCAACGACGAGCAGGGTGATGAATGCGCGCAGATAACCGATCGAAACGTTGTACTCAGCTTTTGGCGCGCTGATTTCGCGGGACATAGTTTTCACCTCAGATGCGACAGGCACTGTTTGCGAGGGCATGTTTTGCGAAGGTATGGTCGTCATCAGGCTCATAACGTCTCCTTTATTGTCTTTATTCGAATCATTTTTATCCGAATCATCGTTATCCAAGCCGCTTCAGGCGGCGGGTTGCGAGCAATCCAAAAAACAAAGTCACAGCGATAATTACAGCGATGCAAAGTACGGGCGTGGCGTGGCTCGTTGGGCCTGCGCCGAAAGCAAGTCCATCCATGCTTTGCGCACCGGCCACATACAGATTCAGCTTGTTCAAATAAAACGCGGGTGAAAAGAATTCCACGGGCTGAATGGATTTAGGCAACGGATAGAACAAACCGCCCAGGTGCATCATTGGTAAGTAAGCAAGATTCACAAATGCCGGCGCGCTCTTTGCGGACGCCCAAGTCCCGATGAATAATCCGATCGAACAGAACAACAAGGAGCCAAGAAGATCGATCAATGTGATCAGCGCATATTGTCCGGCCGTGAGGTGCGCATGGCCAACAAACACCGCCGCGACAATCAAAGTGATCATGATGATGAAAGCAAACATCATCGTCATGGCCATCTTCGCGAGTACGTACGACGAAGTCGGCATGGGCAATGCGCGTTTCAAACGCAGCAACCCTTGCTCGCGTTCGGTAGCGACAAACATTCCGAAGCCGAACATACCCGGCCCCATCACACCGAATGTGGCCCAGTTCACGAACATCGTCGGAATAATGTGCGGATCACCCTTGCTCATGCTGCCGACAAGAAAAATCCCCACCAGAACGTAAAACACAATCGGCATCGCGAAAAATGGAATGGCGAATGCCGGAGCGCGGCAGGCGCGAAGCATTTCATATTTCGCTTCCGTCCAGTAAGCGCGCCATACCTGCCCGGCTGGCATGCGGACATCATTCGATAACTGCTGGCCCGACAGTTTCTGGCTCGACAATTTATTGAATGCAACGGTAGTTGTAGTCATTGAGCACTCTCCTGCGTAAGTTCAGTAAAGGTTTCCGCGAGTCCAGCGCGATGAATTTCCAGGTCCTGCAGGTCTTCGTCTTCATCGAGCAGGCGCCGCACGACGGCTTCGACGTTGCCCGCAGTAATCTGCAGCCCTTTGTGATCACGCTGCACGCTCTGTACTTCCTTCCAAGTGCGAATCTGCTCTACCGACAAGCCGCTCGAGCATGAAATTTGTTTGCGCACCACCAGCGCACGCATCTCGTTCACTGTGCCCGAGGCAATCACGCGCCCTTTCGCCAGCACAGCCACACGGTCGGCCAATGCTTCGGCTTCTTCGAGGTAATGCGTGGTAAGAACAATCGCCGCTCCTTCGCTTACCAGCCGCCGCAGCGTCGACCACATCAGCTCACGCGATTGAATGTCGAGCCCAACGGTGGGTTCATCCAAAAACAAAAGCCTGGGACGTCCGCAGATGGCCAGCGCAAATTGCACCTGCCGCTTCTGCCCGCCAGAGAGCTTCCCGTAGGGACGGTCAGCAAGCGATTCTGTATGCGTAAACTGCATGGCTGCCTCTGGCATCATTGCGTCGGGATAATAACTCGCGACCAATTCGATCTGCTCCCGAACGCGCAGCTCAGAAACCAGAGCTGCCTCTTGCATCATGACTCCGATTCCGCGCCGGGCTGCGATCTCCAGCGGAGACCTTCCGAACAACAGCGCCGTTCCGGTATCCGGCGGTTGCAGTCCGAGCAATAAAGAGATAGCTGTAGTTTTTCCCGCGCCGTTCTGGCCCAACAAGGCAAAAAGTTCGCCCGCCCGAATCTGCAAATTCAGACCATCCAGCGCGACGACTTTTCCAAAGCGCTTGCTTACCCCATTCAGTTCCGCCAAACATTCGTGTTTCATAAGCTGCCTCTTTTCATAAGCTGCCTTTAGGCACACTTTCGCCTACCGCCCGGCCAGGAGGAAGACGTATTTGACGAACTGTGGGGAAAATTTGACGAACGGGAGGCTGAAATGGACGAAAAATGCCCTGAAATTAGAAGGGGTTAGCGGTCAAAGCTCGCAATTTCTCTTGATATGTGCGCCCGGATTGCAGCCGTGCCCCGCTGCGCAAGGTGACGATATATTCTCCATGAACGCCCGGCTGAAGGTCTTTGATTCGCCCCACGTTCACGATGGTTGAGCGGTGAATTCGCAGGAAGGTCTCCGGATCCAGCGACTTCTCTAACGTGTTCATCGGCACATGCAAAAGATGGATTGTTTTGCCACAGTGCAGTTGGACATAATTTTCGGCGGCGTCAATCCAATCAATTTCGTCTACATCCACAAACTCAGTTTTCCCCGCCGACCGCACGGCGAGTCGCTTCATGTGGCGGCGCGGAGCCACGATCGTTTCCAGCAAACCGATAATCTGCCGGTTCGCATCGTCCGCCGGACGAGCATTGAGCCGCGCCTTGGCTCGCGTCAAAGCCTGCGTAAATCTTTCTTCGGTCACCGGCTTCAGCAAATAATCAATCGCGTTGATTTCGAATGCCTGAATCGCGTGTTGATCGTGCGCAGTCACGAATATCACGGCGGGCATCTGCTCCGCTCCAATTTCCCTCACGACAGAGAACCCATCCATCTCCGGCATTTGCACATCGAGAAAAACCAAGTCCGGCGAAGTATCGCGAATGGCGGCGACGGCTTCCTTTCCATTTTTTGCTTCCTGAATGGAATACGCATCCGGATCAACAGAAAGCCACATGTGCAGGCCTTCTCGCGCCAGCGGTTCATCATCCACGATCAATGTTGTGAAGGGCATGAACCTCCAAGACTTCCCGTTCGGAAAAGCCCGACGCCAGGTGATAAGGAAGCACCATGGTTACAACCACGCCTCCCTGTTCTCCGTTTTCGATACTGAGCTTCGCGTCATCTCCATAAAGCTGTTGCAGGCGTGCGCGCGTATTCGCCAATCCAATTCCATTTCCTTCCATTGCCTTTTTACCTGTGAGCCCCGGGCCATCATCTTTCACCGTGATTTCCAGCAGCTCGTTATGCCGGGTGGCGCTGATCTGGATTCTGCCCGCCGCAGAACTCCGCCCCAATCCGTGGCGAATTGCATTTTCAACAATCGGCTGTAGACCCATCTGCGGAACGGCTGCGTCCAGAATGCTTTGGTCGGCGGAAATTTCCGCGCGCAGGCGGTCCGGAAAGCGCACCTGCT
Source organism: Terriglobales bacterium (assembly GCA_036491415.1). Taxonomy (GTDB): domain Bacteria; phylum Acidobacteriota; class Terriglobia; order Terriglobales; family Acidobacteriaceae; genus JAICKN01. The sequence continues at coordinate 15,339 of DASXCC010000262.1, forward strand.
CGATTGATAAATAGAGCTGCAGATATTCCAGTTCGCGCCGCAACGAAACTTCCTGGGCGTCCACATCTTCCAGCACGCAACGCAGAAGGTCACCCAACCGCGCCAGCATCTCTTCCGCCTGGCGTCCTTTTTGCTGCCGGATGAGGACCATAATGGCGTTCAAGGTATTAAAAAGAAAATGCGGCTGCAGTTGCATCTTTAGCGCGCTCAACTGTGCATGCGCCAATTGCGTTTTCAACTGTGAGGTATTCAGTTCCAGCTGCAACGCCTCTTTTTCGCGCTCCAGATATTTGTAGTAATAATCGAAACCGTACTGACCGCCGAGCAGGAGGAAGTACGTCATGATGCCCTGATGAAATCCAATCGTCAAAAGGAAGATAAACGTGGGCAGCAGCCCCGTCATGAAAGTCGGGAATACATGCAGGTGATAAAGAATGAGGCTTTCTACAAGCAGTTGGACCAATGAGATGCCCACACTGATCGGAAGATGAAGAGATATTCTCCGCAACCAATTTTTGCGTTCGAACGGAAAGCGATGGCCAAGCCAAAGGATAACTGGAGTGAGCAGAGCCCACAGGTAAACTCCGACCATCCACGAAATCAGGTAGTGCTGCCAAGGGGTTGGATCCCGCGAAAGGAATTTTTGCACCAACGACTGGCTGAAAAAGAAAAAACCCATGACCGTCCAATAAACGAAGAAGGCGATGTAACTTCGCACGATGCGTTTGCGGTCGATGGATGGCACGCCTGTAGCTTAACAAATGAACATTCCGGCGCGTGGGATTTTGCAACACCCCCAATATCTGAGATTAGTACCTAGAGCCCTCACTGTTCCGCTCTGCATTCTGGTAGTATTTTTTCGGCTCTCATCATTGCCTCTGGTTGTCAGATCATCAGGAGCGTCTTATGCGATTGTCCGGCTTTTCGAAATTTTCCTCCTTTGTTATCTCCGTAGCATTCCTGACTGGGTCACTTTGTTTTGCGCAGAACCAGCCCAAAGCAACATCGTCCATGAAAATGATGGCGAAAAGCTCCGCCTGCCCGAGCAATGACGCGGGATTGAAACTGCCTCCCGGCTTTTGCGCCACTATTTTTGCCGACGACATCGGCCATACACGTCAAATCGCCGTCGCTCCCAATGGCGTCGTGTACGCCAATATATGGTCGGGTGCATATTTTGGTGGCCAAAAGCCACCGGACATCGGTTTCTTGGTGGCGCTGCAGGATAAATCCGGATCCGGCAAAGCTGACAGCATTCAGCACTTCGGTGCAACTCCGCAAACCGGAGGCCACGGCGGCACCGGCATCGTTATATATAAGGACTACGTTTACGCCGAATTGAACGACAAGATCATGCGCTATCCGCTTAACGGCGGCATTGTCTCGCAAGGTGACGGAGAAACAGTTGTTTCTGGATTGCCTCTTGGTGGCGATCACCCAATGCACCCGTTCATCATTGGCCCCGACGGAATGATGTACGTGGACATGGGAACTGCAACCAACTCATGCCAGTCGAAAAACCGCCAGCTGCATATTCCCGGCAACGATCCCTGCGTCGAATTACAAACCCGCGGCGGCACCTGGCGCTTCGATGCAAATAAGACCGATCAGAAATTTTCTCCTGCCGAACGCTATGCAACCGGAATCCGCAACGGGGAAGGCTATGCATTTGACTCCGCCGGACGACTTTTCGTCACGCAACACGGGCGCGATCAGTTGCATGCCAACTGGCCAGAACTGTACAAGCCGGAAGAAGAAGCCACTCTTCCCGCCGAAGAAGTCGTTCAGTTGAAAGAAGGCGGTGACTACGGCTGGCCTGAGTGCTACTACGATGCCGGTCAAAAGAAGTTGGTCCTCGCGCCTGAATACGGCGGTGACGGCGGCAAAAAAGTTGGCGTGTGCGCGCAGAAAACTCCGCCCGCCGCTGCTTTCCCCGCGCACTGGGGCCCAAACGCCATGGCGCATTACGACCAGAAGCAATTCCCTGCTCGTTACCGCAACGGCTTGCTCATCGCCTTCCACGGATCATGGGACCGCGCGCCGTACCCCCAAAGCGGCTACAACGTTGTGTTCCAGCCGATGGTGGATGGTCACGCTTCGGGCAACTGCGAAATTTTTGCTGACGGATTTGCCGGAGCAAATGTATCTCCCGATGGAGCCGCACATCGTCCTACCGGACTCGCCGTCGCTCCCGATGGCGCGCTCTTTGTTTCTGACGATGTGAAAGGACGCATCTATCGCATCACCTATGAAGGCGGCGCGGCAGACGCAAACATGAAAGGCGCGCCGTGCCCAAGCGCATCCGCTCCTGCTGGGGAAACGGCGAAATCTTCCGCGAATCCTCCGGAAGGCACGCATGCGGATGCAGGCAAAAATTATCCACTGCCGGAAGGCGCAACCCGACACATGGCTGCGATGGGCGATCGTCTCTTCCACGGCAAAGGAACTTGCATTGGTTGCCACGGCGAGAACGGCGGAGGCTCCACGCTCGGCCCGGATCTTACCGACCAGAAATGGATTTGGAGTGACGGCAGCTTTGCCGGAATTAAAAAGACCATCAGCGATGGCGTGAACACGCCCAAGCAATTCCGCAGTCCCATGCCGCCGATGAAAGGCGTCTTAACCGATGCGGAAATTTCCGCGCTGTCCGCATACGTTTGGGGATTGAGCCATCAAGCAACTGCTTCCTCAACAACAATGACAACAACAAAGACTCCCTCGGAACTCAGTATCCCCGGAGAAAAGGTTTATCCCGAGAGCCTCACTTCTACCTCCGACGGTCGCGTGATCATCGGCAGCATCGGCGCGCGTACCATCTATTCGGTAAAGCCCGGTTCCGCCACAGCCGAACCGTGGATTCAACCCGACGATCAAACCGCGCTTGGCATCCTCGGAGTTTTTGCCGACAACAAAGCCAACACGCTGTGGGCGTGCTTCTCTTCCGCAGGTCCAGCGAGTGCTCCCAAGGCTCCGTCCGTGCTTAAAGCTTTTGATTTGAAAACGGGCGAACTGAAACAGAAATATCCGTTGCCCACCGACGGCGCGTTCTGCAATGACATTGCCGTTGCAGAGGATGGCGCCGCTTATATCTCTGATACGAATAGCATGCAGATTGACCGCCTTGCCAAAGGAGGCAGCCAGCTTGAAGTATGGGCTGGCAACGGCGGCTTCGGCGCCAAGGGCGGCGTGCTTGATGGCATCTCCGTGCTCGGCGATCACGTGATCGTCAACACGCTCAACACCAGCAAGCTTTTCAGTGTTCCCATCAAATCGGATGGCAGCGCTGGCGCAATTACCGAAATTAAACTCGATAAACCAATCGACCGTCCGGATGGCATGCGCGCTTTCGGCAAAGATAGCGTGCTGATCATCGAAGGCGGCCCGAGCGCAAAGCTGTCTAAAATCATCATCCATGGCGACTCAGGCCAGGTGACGAATATTAAAGAAGGATGCCCGGACGGCCCTGTTTCCGTCGCTGTGCTGGGCACTACAGGTTATGTTCTAGGCGGTCA
>DASXCC010000263.1:0-5887 GCA_036491415.1 Terriglobales bacterium
GCCGAACTGTTCCTGGGGAAAACGCAGCATTACTTCATCTGCGCGCCATGCAGCAGAAAATGCAAATGCGTACTGCTCGACAACGGACAATCTCCGGCGCGCTCGAAGCCATACCGCATGGCACAACCGCGACAGGCGCAATCTGGACACCCCTCGGTCCCGCTCCGCTGGCGTCAGATGCAAGCGGGATTGGAGTCGGACATTACGGCGCGGTTACAGGACGCGCAACTGCCGTCGCTATTGATCCTGTCGACTCCGGCGGCAACACGGTTTACGTCGGGGGAGCGTACGGCGGAGTCTGGAAGTCGCAGAATGCGGCGAACCTCGATGCTACGCAAGTACAGTGGGTTTCTCTTACCGATCACTTGCACGATGCAGCTTCGACCGGTTGCGCGGGCATGCAGAGCGTTCCCCAACCTGCGCCGACTTTGGCCATAGGATCTCTCGCAGTGCAGCCGGGCAATACAAACACTGCGAACAGCGTCATTCTTGCCGGTACTGGAGAACCAGATAATTCCATCGACTCCTATTACGGCGTTGGCATTTTGCGTTTCACGCAGGGCGGCAATGCATGGTGCCTCATATCGCAGGCAGCCTCCGGACAATCTTTCGCCGGATTAGGTTTCAGCAAGATCGCCTTTAGCACCAGCAATCCAAACTTAGTCGTAGCGGCAACCGCAGCAACTTCGCAGGGATTGGTGGAGGGACTGGAGAATCCGGTCACCGTCAATCGCGGAATTTACTATTCGACAGACGCAGGCCAAACGTGGGCTCATGCCACCATACAAGACGGATCGACGACGATCGCTCCGGAATCCGTCACATCGGTTATTTACAACGCTGCGGCTGGCGAGTTCTTCGCTGCGGTGCGCAACCATGGATTTTATTTCTCTTCAAACGGATCGTCATGGAGCAGGCTCGCCAATCAGCCTGGCATCGGACTCAGCGCCGCGAGCTGTCCGGCAACTACGGTTTCCGACGGATGTCCGATTTATCGCGGCGAGATAGCTGTCGTTCCCGGGCGAAATGAAATGTACACGTGGTTTATCTCCCTGGATTCCGCGAGCGATGAGATCGATCAGGGAATATGGGAGACTTCCAACGGCGGCAATACATGGACTCGGCTCGACACGAGCAGCATCACAAATTGTGGCGATCTGATTGGCTGCGGCATTGGCGATGGGGCTTACAATCTTGCGCTCTCTGCCGTGCCCGACGGCGCTGCTACTGATTTGTATGCCGGGTCGGTAAATTTATATAAGTGCGAGATCACTTCCCTTCAACAAAATCCCATTTCCTGCGGCGGTTCGGAAAATCAATTTCTGAATCTGACGCACGCATTTGGCTGCGATCCCGATCTGGGGTCCATCGCACAAGTGAATCCCGACCAGCACGGGATTGCATCGGCTATCACGGGCGGACACTCGCTCTTATATTTAGCGAATAATGGCGGAATTTACCGCGCGCTTGATGGATTCACCGATTTGACCAGTGGAAATTGCGGGCAATCCAATCAATTCGACGATCTAAACCAAACACTCGGCTCGCTCACACAATTTGTTTCATTTTCACAATCGCCCACTGATTCCAATACGTTGTTGGGTGGCACGCAGGGGAACGGGGCTCCGGCTACTGCCACTGCTGCGACCAGCACAAATTGGCAGAGCGTAAATGCGGGAGACGGAGGCTATAGCGCGATCAATCCAGAAAACCCTTTGGAATGGTTTACAGAAAATACCGACGTCAGCATTCTGCGATGTATGAAAGGGATCAACTGCCGCTCGGCGGACTTCGTTCCAGTTGTTGAACCGGAAACAGTCGGCGGCGATCATGGAGCTTTTTTCACGCCGTACATTCTCGATCCGCAGTCGGGTTTGGAGGAGCTGATCATCGGCACTTGCCGTGTATGGCGTGGCTCCGGAAGCGGAGGAACGTTTACGGCGCTGAGTAACAGTTTTGAAACTGGCGCCGGCGGATGCACGGGAACTGAAATAAATCTCGTGCGATCACTGGCAACTGGAGGCCCATTACAAAACGGACTTTCCAATGTCATCTACGCCGGGACCAATGGGAACGGGCCTTTGCAAACGTCCTCGATCCAAGGCGGCCATGTGTGGGTTACCACCAACTCCGCCGGAGGGCCTGCAACATGGAATGACATGACTGGAGGAATCAATCCGGACGGATATCCGATATCAAGCATCGCGCTCGATCCATCGGACGCCAGCGGCAATACGGCGTACACCGCAATCATGGGCTTCCACGTCTCGCATGTGTGGAAGACAACCAATGCCGGAACAACGTGGTCGGATTTTTCCGGCACAACCACCACCGCCCTTCCCGACTCGCCCGCCAATACACTGCTCGTCGATCCGCAAAGCAAGACCGTTTATATCGGCACGGATGTTGGCGTGTTCTCAAGTTCAACCATAAGCCCTGCCTGGAGCGAAGTGGGGCCAACAAGCGCGGGAGTTCTTCCAAATGTTACCGTCACCGCGTTGGGTATTTTTAATGCCGGTGGAATCAAGAAGCTCGGCGCTTCTACCTATGGACGTGGAATGTGGGAGATCGCTTTGATCGCCGCTCCAGATTTTTCTCTGAACATTCCGGCGTCGTTTCAAACCATTTTTCCAGGACAGTCAGCACAGTTCACCGGCTCGGCATTAGCGTTCAATGGATATAACAGTCAGGTTGCGTTAACGTGCATGGCGGGAGCTACTCCTGCTCCGCAAACTTGTAACATCATGCCCTCCCCGGTCACTCCGACCACCACTGGCGCGAACTTCTTAATTACGGCAAGCGATGGAATTGGCGATTATTCATTCCGAATTCGCGGCATTGGTAGCGATCAAACAACGCACAACGTTCCGTTATCACTCCACGTTGTGGATTTTTCACTTACAGCTCCAACCCCAGCGTCTCTTACTGTGTCCCGAGGAACAATTTCTTCGAGTTTGAATTTCGCGGTCAAGCATTGGATCATTCAACGGAACGGTGAATCTTACTTGTTCGGGACTTCCTGTAAATGCCACCTGTGCTTTTTCTCCTTCGTCCGCAGCGAATGTGGAATCGAATAGCCCGGCAAATGTCAGTATGACCCTGACCGTTCCCCTGACAGCAGCGGTGGGCAATTCAACCATTACCATTCAAGCAACAAGCAATGGCGCGCCGGCAGCGAAGACCCAGGCGTTTACTTTGAACGTCACGCTGAATCCCGACTTTGTGCTCAGCGCAAACTCTTTGGCTACGGTGAAATCTGGCGCGAGCATCAATGAAACTTTGAATATCACCGCACAGGATGGGTTTAGCGGAACGGTAAATTTAACCTGCGCACCCCCGCAGGGCAGCGGCAATTGCACGGTCTCGCCGAGCAGCATCACTGCTTATCCTGCTAATGCAAACGTCACTTTGAATACAACAGGCATTTCCGCTGGCAGCTCTTCGTTCACCGTGACGGGAAGTTCTGCCGCAAGCACTCACTCGCTGACGGTTCCGTTCAATGTCTCCGATTATCAACTTGCGGTAACACCAGCTTCAGGAACAGCGGGGCAAACGGCAACTGCGACGCTTACGATCACGCCATTGAACGGATACACCGGGAATATTTCGTTGGCCTGTGACACCAGCACGCTGCCCGGGGCGAGTTGCACATTCAATCCTGCGTCGCCCGTAAACATCGGATTGAGTCCGTTGCGGGTCGGCATGAGTTTCACCATTCCCTCCAGCGCGCCGAACAAGACGTATTCAGTTGCGGTGAACACGCAAGACGTCAGCGGCGCGCCGCAACACTCCACCACACTTCCGCTAACCATCGCGGGAGATTTCTCCATCACCCCGGTTACGCCTTCCATTACCATTCAAGCTGGGCAACAGGCCCAATTTGCATTGGACGTTAATTCAACGAATGGCACATTCAACAGCTCTGTCTCATTCATTTGCGCAGGAAATCCGGCGTTAAGCACGTGTTCTCTCTCTCCAGCCTCCGTTACGCTCGGCAACGCTACGAGCGTCATAACAATGAGCGTGGCAACAACATCCCCCACCGCGGCGCTGAGCTTTCCAGGTAAATGGCTTAGCCCGTACTTTGCTCTTTTACTTCCTATCTGCATGTTTTTCGGGTTGCCCTTCGGTCCCCGCGCGCAGATTGGTAAGAAGTTGCTCCCGCGAACCATCGCACTCATTTTCCTATTCCTATCGATGACCTTAATTTCCTGCGGTGGTGGCGGCCTCGTCGGCAATAACAGCGTGACGGCAAACCGGGCACATCCTCTGGAACTTACGCGATTACGGTGACGGGAAGCGCGGGATCACTAAGCCACACCACGCAAGTCACACTGATTGTGCAATAACCGCATTGCGCCAAGGCCCGAAAGCTTCGATAACAACATGACTGGGTTTCTGATGCCTGCAGCCTCGGTTTTGGCTACAATGGGCGTGGACACTTTCATGGAACCCAGGGAAAAACCGCCGTCTCCCACCCCTAAGGGTGGCAAAGTAGCCGCGAATCAAGAGATGGAAGAATTTTTCGAGCGTTTCCATGACCAAATGAGCCACGCCAAGCCCGGCGAAGCTCCGATCACAACAGCCATACAAGCTTTGAAAGAATTATCCTTGGAATCCGACGCGGAAGAATCCGTCGAACACGTGCAGGTTCCAGGCTTTCCATCCGTGGGATCAGTCTGTGCAGCGTGCGGCGCGCCCAATCGCGAAGGTAACCGGTTCTGCTCAGGTTGTGGCGTTCCTATGGAAAGTTCGCAGAATGCGCGTGCTCAGGCGGGCCAGCATTTTTATCATCATCACTACCATCATCATTACGTGTCAGGGAACGGCGCTGCGCATCCGCAGGTTCCGGAGAGTCGTGTCTCAGCTGGCAGCACATCCCCAAAAGAACTGGTTCGGCCTCGCAACCCGGTTGCCGGGCAAACGTATAGCCGCGTAGAAACTGCGGTGCGGCAAATCACGCAGAACTGGAGGTTAGCGGCCAACACCAAGCAGCTTGATGACTTGCTTGAGCTCTACGCTGCTGATGCTCTCTTGCTGCGTCCCAACGTGCCTGCGATTCGCGGGGCTGCTTCCGTTCGGGAGTTTTTTGTGAGCGCACTCGGATCAGGATTTGGCGAAGTCGAGATGGAACCAATCAAGGTGGAAATTTTCGGCGACACTGCCTACGAAGCCGGGCGCTGCAAAATGCTTGTCCCTTCTGTGGGCGGAAAACGACGCGAGGAGCGTGGTAAGTATCTGCTGTTTTTCACTAAACTTCCTGAAGGCGACTGGAAGATCACAGCCGATTGCTGGTCTTCAGATTTGAGTCTCGATAAATAGGTTGGCTAAAAAGCCACGCCGATTTTCTGCAAATCATCTTTCATTTGTTGCGTGGTTTGCGCCTGGATAACTCTCATGCCAAGCTTCGCAGGCACTACAAGATTTTCTTTGCGGTCATCGATAAAGCAGCATTCTTCCGGTGACTTCTGTGTTAGTTCCAGCGCACAGCGATAAATCGCCTCATCTGGCTTGCGCATGCCCACAAAACACGAACTCACAAACACGCTAAAAATAGAACGCAAGCCGAAAGTTTCTATGCGATAGATATCCAGCTCACGCGATTCATTGTTGATCGTGCCCATCAAATATTTGCCGGATTTCACAATGTCTCTAACGAGTTGGATGCGATCGGGAAAAGATTTCGAGAGCGAGAAAATATGCTGCTTCAATTCCTCGCGCGAAAACATCCGCGGCTGATAAAAAATCGTGTGCTCCAAATAATCGTCGAGACTCACTTTCCCGTCCTCAAATCCTTCCACCAATTCCTGATGACGAGGATTGAACTCCGCGGGATCAATCTTGAACTGCGCCAGCGCCTGCTCGCGCTCGGTGTGGTCCCAGGCAT
>DASXCC010000264.1:0-8036 GCA_036491415.1 Terriglobales bacterium
CCTACGTGGTCGCGCGGACATCCTCAGGACAACCGATTGTGGTTGCGGGAACGAATTTGGAAGACGTACAAAAACTCAACCACTGGTGGTCGGTGACAGCCTGGCCGCAAAACCCACAACAAGCATTGCTGGGTGTTCGCGCAGCGCAGGCGCTCGGCGTGAACGGTCAGCCTTTCAAGTTGAGCTTTCAGGGCAAGACGATCCAATTCACTTCCGCGGGGACAGTGCAAACGGGCGCTGCCGAAGACAGTCGAATCTATGTTTTACTTTCTGATTTTGAAAACTGGACGGGCCTCCAGCCTTCTACCATCGAAGTGGCTGTGTCAGGATCTGCTGTTGAAATAAATCAGTTCGTCCAGAAACTGGCGCAAGCTCTTCCCTCTGCGGACGTAAAGCCGATTCGCCAGATTATGGAAGGTGAAGCCAACGTGCTGGGCAAGACCCGCTCCACCATGCTTTACTCCGCCATTCTGATCATCGCCACAGCCGCACTATGTTTGCTGGCTACGCTTATGGGATGGGTTTATGACCGGCGGCGTGATTTCGCCATCATGAAGGCCCTGGGCGCGTCTTCGAAATTGATCAGCAGCTTTTTCGCCGCCGAAGCTGCAATCTTAGGATTGATAGGCGCGATCATGGGATTCATTGGCGGCATTGGCGTTGCAGTGTGGATCGGCCGGACGAATTTCCACGCGGCAGTCGTTCCGCGACTCAGCGTTTTACCTCCAGTTTTATTGGGAAGCGTGCTCCTCGCCCTCTTTTCGACGCTCATCCCAATTCTCCTGCTCCAGAAAGTGCAACCTGCTAACATTCTGAGGGGAGAGTAGCTTTGGCAGAAAACACCATCATCGAGCTAAAGAACATCAGCCGTGCATACCCTGCGCAAGCAGAGGCGGGCGGCGGTGAAATCTACGCGCTGGATGCTTTCTCGCTCGCGGTTGCACCCGGCGAATGGATCTCCATCATGGGCCCGTCGGGTTCCGGCAAATCCACTCTGGTGAACCTGATCGGATGTCTCGATAACCCGAGTTCTGGGGAAATCTGGCTTGACGGCCAAAACGTAGCAAACCTTTCCGGGAACGACTTGAACCGTGTACGCGCGGAAAAAATCGGATTCGTATTCCAGCAGTTCCATCTGATTCCTTATTTGAGCGCCGTCGAAAACATCATGCTCGCGCAATATTTTCATAGCATGACCGACGAACAAGAAGCGATGGAGGCCCTGGATCGTGTCGGCTTGGCGGACCGTGCGAACCATACACCTTCACAACTCTCGGGCGGCGAGCAACAACGCGTGTGCATTGCGCGCGCTCTGATCAACGACCCCAAAATTATTTTGGCCGACGAACCCACCGGCAACCTCGACGCCGTAAACGAAGAAATCGTTCTGCGCCTGATGCGCGAACTGCACGAGCAAGGGCGGACCATCATTATGGTGACGCACGATCCCGTTGTCGCCCGCCTGGCCGATCGCCGATTGGAACTGCACCACGGCAAGATTGCGCAGGAAGTTTTCGCCATGGCCGACGAGGAGCAGTTTGATGAAGTCCTCGAAGAGCTTTGGGTTGTGGAAGAGCACGAGGAGATTGCGGAGATTGGCCGCATGGAAGTGCATGGCGCGTTGCCGGTTAGCTTCGCGGTAGAAAAAATGTCGGAGATGGGATTGGTTACAACGCGCCCGCATCCGCCAGAAGCGCACAATCATAAGCCATTCATCAATCCTTGCCACGATGCCCTGAAGCCGATGGCTGTTTCCGTGGGCGACGGTAGCATGATCGTGGAATTAACTTCTCGCGGACGCCAGCGCGCCGCCGACATCATTCGCCGTCACCGACTTGCGGAGCGGCTTTTCACCGACAGTCTGGCCATGGATAGCGAGACGGAAATCGAGCAGCAGGCGTGCAAATTCGAGCACATCTTGTCACCGGAAGCTACGGAAAAGATTTGCCGCTTCCTCGGTCATCCGCGAACCTGTCCCCATGGTGCGCCGATCCCTCCGGGCCCTTGCTGTGGGATGGAACAAAGCGCCTCCGCATCCCCATTGCATACATCCGTTCGCGAACGATAATTCCTTCGTTCGAGATAAAGCCGTTGGCTCCAGAGAATGCTTAGCTCAAAAAGAAACGGCTGCACGCTTTCGCGCACAGCCGCATGATTCTGCCTAAATTTTAGTGTCTGTAACCATGATGGTGATGATGGTGGCGGTGATGCCGATGATGATAATGCTCATGGTAAGAGGCATTCTGTAACACGGCATTTCCACCTGCTGCATACGATGGCGCCGGAGAGCTTTGGCCCCAGCTCGCGATTGCAAAAGATAAAACCATCAACAAGGAGAACAAGAGACGTTTCATATCTGGCGCGCCCTCCTGGCGCTCACATACTCTAACCCCAATTCGGGTGTAAAAGTTGCGATGAAAAGGCGGGGGTAAGATTTGTAAGCTTGCCGATCCGCGCATGTAGTTCTAACCATTCGATATAGAAACGGGCGGGCGTGGCTGTATCATGCAACCGCGCACGAGCGAGGACGATTACGCTTGCATGATCTAAATTTGCAATTCACACAGCGTCCCAATTACATTCTTTTCGGTGACTTCGAACCCGTTGCAATCTTCCCGACAACCTATCCCGGATACTCTGGCGGATGTTTTCTTCGGAGTCATGTCCCACAAAAACCCGAGAGCGCTACTGTACAAAGAGAGCGGCCAGTGGAAAGCTATCTCCGCCGAGGACTTTTACGCCAGGATTGCCGGAGTCGCCAGCGCGCTGCGGGGTTGGGGGATAGCCAAGGGAGATCGGGTCGCGCTGATCAGCGAAAATCGCCCGGAGTGGACCATTGCAGACTTCGGCATTTTGCTGGCCGGCGCTGTCGTTGTTCCTATGTTTCCCACTCTCACGGCTGAGCAGACAAAGTTCCTTTTAAAGGATTCCGAGGCGCGCGCGGTTTTCGTTTCCTCCGAGAAGCAACTAAAGAAAATTCAGTCCCTGGCCTCGGAAACTTCTGTCGGAAAAATCATCGTAATGGATTCTGTGAGCGATGCCTCCGCCGTGCCCATGCAAAAAATCATGACCAGCGTGGCCTACCCGGACGATCAGTTCGAAAGCGTTGCCCGAAGCATCGATCCTTCGGATTTGGCGAGTATCATCTACACCTCAGGAACCACCGGCATTCCCAAAGGAGTGATGCTGACACATGGCAATATGGCGTCCAATCTGTCGTGCTCGCTGAGCGAATACGTGGTGGGATCCGGCGACATTAGCCTTTCATTTCTGCCTCTTTCCCATATCACTGCACGACACCTCGACTTCGCAGTTCTTCATCGGGGCGGGACTCTTGCCTACGTTCCAGCATTAGATCAACTCATCGCTGCCATGAAAGAAATGCGGCCGACTTTTATGGTCGCTGTCCCTCGCGTGTATGAAAAAATTCATTCACAGCTTGAAGTAAAGGCGAAAAAAGCTCCAGTCAAATGGATTTACCGATGGTCACGAGCAATCGGCAAGGCAAACAAGAGAACAATTCTCGCCGGAAAAATTCCGCAATCCATCGCCTGGAAGCTGGCCAATAACCTGGTGTATTCAAAAATTCGTGAAAGCATGGGCGGACGGGTGAAGGTCTTCATCTCCGGAGGCGCGCCGCTCGGTTACGATCTCGCCGATTGGTACGCGACCATGGGAATTCGCATTCATGAAGGATACGGACTGACGGAAACTTCTCCAGTCATCGCCCTCAATACACCGGAGGCCCACAAAATCGGCACGGTTGGCAAACCTCTAGCCAATGTCGAGGTACGCATTGCGGATGACGGCGAAATTCTGGTGCGCGGCCCGTCGATCTTTCAAAGTTATTGGAAGCGGCCCGAAGATACAGAAGCCGCCTTTCAGGATGGATGGTTCAAAACCGGCGACGTCGGCAATCTCGACGCGGAAGGTTTTCTTTCGGTAACTGACCGTAAGAAAGATCTGATTAAAACTTCCGGCGGAAAATTTATTGCGCCCCAGCCCATTGAAAATTCGCTAAAACACAATGCACTCATTGCCGAGGCGGTGGTGTTTGGCGACCAGCGTAAATCTGCAGGGGTTTTGATTGCGCCAAATTTTGCCATGTTGGAAAAATGGGCGGCGGAAAACCACATATCTTTTACCTCTCGTCAGGAACTGGTTGAAAATCCGGAGATTCGCTCGCAATACCAGGCAATCGTCAATCAAGTGAATGCGAATCTGGCGGACTATGAAAAGCTCCGCAAGATCATCTTGATCGCTGAAGAACTGCGCGTCGAAGATGGAATGCTCACCGCCAGTATGAAACTGCGCCGCCGGATGGTCGAAGAAAAATACCAGCACCTGACCGAAGGGCCCGCGCCAGCGAACAAATCCGGCATTTAAACCAGCAGCCCGAACGCACTTTCATTACAATAGACCCATGTCTGATTCAGTAATCTCCGCGCCAGTGATTTCTGACGCAGTGATCGTCGATCCCCTGATCATTGCCGGGCGTCAGTTCAAATCGCGCCTGATTGTAGGCACCGGGAAGTACAAATCATTTCAAGAAAACGCCCGCGCACTCGAAGCCAGCGGCGCGGAAATGGTCACGGTGGCCGTGCGCCGCGTGAATCTCGACCGCAGCAAAGAATCGTTGCTTGACTACATCGATCCCAAAAAATATTTTCTGCTTCCCAACACAGCCGGATGTTATACCGCAGACGAAGCCATCCGGACCGCTCGGCTGGGCCGCGAAGTCGGCATTTCCGACTGGGTAAAGTTGGAGGTCATCGGCGATGAAGCCACACTTTATCCCGACGTACAGGCCACGCTGGAAGCCACGCGAGTTCTGGTAAAGGAAGGATTCACGGTTCTCCCCTATACATCCGATGACGTCGTCTTCGCCAAGCGGCTGCTTGATGCAGGCGCCAGCGCTGTGATGCCGTTGGGCGCGCCGATCGGTAGCGGTCTGGGAATTCAGAACGCAGCGAATATACGCATTCTGCGCGAGGTCGTTACCCATGTTCCATTGATCCTCGATGCAGGCGTCGGCACAGCCTCGGACGCTGCGATTGCCCTGGAACTCGGTGCGGATGCTGTCTTGATGAATACCGGCATCGCCGCTGCACAGGATCCCGTCCTTATGGCGGAAGCGATGAAGCATGCCGTGCTCGCCGGCCGCCAGGCTTACATGGCAGGACGCATGACGAAAAAACTCTACGCTACTGCCAGTTCTCCGCTGGAAGGCGTTGTCCGTTAGCAATGGACTGGAGACGCCGATTTCTTCGCGCTGCGCTTGTTCTGTTTATCCTCCTTGCTCTGGTCTGCCTCGCGGGTATGACATACGAGCAGATCAGTTCCATGCGCGCTCACAATCGCTGTTCGATGGTCGGCCAGCTGGTGGATGTCGGCGGTTTCCGTCTCTATCTGCATTGCGTGGGGACTGGCGCAACCACGGTAGTTTTTGACAGTGGCGCGCTGGACTCTTCGGTTCAGTGGGACGGCGTTCAACCAGTGATCGCAAAAACTATGCGCAGCTGTTCTTTTGATCGCGCTGGCATCGGCTGGAGTGATCCTTCGCCTGCGGATCATCCGTCGTTCTCGGAAAATGCCAATGACCTGCACAAACTGTTAAGCAAAGCAGACATTGCGCCTCCATTCCTTCTAGTGGGTCATTCCAACGGCGGGCTCGACATGCAAACCTACGCGCATCGCTATCCGGACGAAGTCGCGGGGATTGTATTAGTGGATTCCGTTGATGCAGACGAGATCGTGCAATTCCCGGAACGTTTCGTCACTCCTGCATGGGGACGATTGGCTTTGAAGTTCACTGTACCTCTCGGTATTCCAAGATTTTTGGGCTGGTGCAATCACTCCGCAGCATGTCCGGATTGCTCGAAGTTCACGACCACGATGGTGGGCCAACTTGCCCACTATGCGGAAATCGAAAATGAGGTACGCACTTCGGAAAAATTTGGCGCGATTCCTTTATTCGTGCTGGCTCATGATCCTGCCATCGGCCTCGGCGGACAACGCGATGACGCCTTTGAGCAGGCCTGGAGTAACTGGCAAAAAGATTTGGCTGCCCGGTCTTCTGATTCGAAGCTGGAAGTCGTACAGGGCGCGGGCCACGAAATCCAAACCGAACACCCGGAGCGCGTTGTGGATGCGATTCAGTGGGTAATGAAACAGACAGAAACTAAAAACCCCACCATGATGGGTGGGGTTGATCATAACTAAAGCTTCAAAATTACATCTGGTGTTCGGTGGTGGCTTCAGTCTTCGGTGCTTTCACCATTTTCACTTTGTCCACGTGCATGGAATCGCCCGTCATAGCGCCGCTGACTACAACGTGATGGCCTTCGTGGCCCTTGAGAACATCCTGGTTATCAACATTGACGATGGATTGATCTTTGTCGTTTACGATGACCAGCTTGGCGCCGGCATCCTCACATTTCTTGGTGCAATCAGCGTGGCTCGCGCTTGCGCCCTTGACGCCACACTTCGCATCACTGACCCAACCATTAACAGTTTCAGCACTGGCCGCCGAAACGCCCACCATTAAGAACATAAAGGCAAGCAGACTACAAATCGATAGCAGCTTCTTCATAGATCCTCCAAGATTGCGGCAATGCCGCAGTTTATGCCGACCAAAATCCCACCCGCTGTGGTCCATCCGCTGCAAAAGAGAACCAAGACACAGTGGATAACGATCTGTTCAGCTTCCAACTACCTTACGTAAAGAGACAACCCTTTGGATTGCAGCGAAACTATAACATAGATCGTTTCGGCCCAAAAAAGTTACGCGGGAATTTACTTTTGCGCCGTTTTGCTGTCGCGCGTGGCAGATTGCGGGTCGGCAGGAGAAACATAAACCATCTCACCGGGACGAGCGTAATGCAATTGTTCCCTAGCTTCTCTCTCAATGGTTGAAGGATCGGTTTTTAAGGCTTTTATCTGATCTGTGTAAGATTGGTTTTCTTTCTGCAAACGACCCAGGTCTTTTTGCAGGAATTCATATTCGGCGTGTTTCTGGCGGTACATCATTGTGCCATTCGTGCCGAAAACTACATGGATGAACATCCAGGCCGTGACAATGCATACGCCAGCCGTAGCCAAACGCCGCCGGGAACCATAAAACCACGCGAAGGTCGGCTGAAGTTTCTCTGCTGTGCGTTCCGCGAACGCTTCCGCTTGCGGAGCACGATCCACCAACGCCCGAATGCCATCTTCAGGTTTGGGAAACGACCGAATTTTTGGGAATTGCTTTACTCGAAAATCCATTGTTTAGCGGCGGAACTTAACTTTTCCAAACCTTCCTGAGTGCGAGCTTCCGAATAAACGCGGACTACTGGTTCGGTTCCCGACATCCGGTAGCAGACCCAGGAACCGTCATCCATGACCAGCTTCAATCCATCGGTGCGAACAGTCTTGCTCACCTTGTGACCAAAAAAGTCCTTCGGCTCTTGCTTCAACTTTCCAGTGAACTGCTCTTGCACTTCCTGAGTCAAGTGGAAGTTCTCACGTTTCGGATAATAGGAACCAACTTTGACAAATAAATCTTTCAATTGAGCCCCAAGAGGCTTGCCGCGGCGTGCCACCATCTCACAGCACAGCAGGCCGGCAAGCACGCCGTCTTTCTCAGGCACATGATGCCGAATGGAAAGCCCGGCGCTTTCTTCCCCACCGATCACAATCTTGTCCTGTTTAATGAGCTCGCCAATATATTTAAATCCCACTGGCGTTTCGTGAAGCTCGATCTTGTAGTGGTCCGCAAGCGCATTCACAAGATTTGTGGTTGCCACCGATTTCGCAACCCCATTATTCCACTGGCGGCTTTCGACAAGATAGTCAAATAGCAAGGCAATGACATAATTCGGCTGCAGAAATGTACCATCTTGATCCACGATCCCAAAACGGTCTGCGTCGCCATCGGTGGCAATGCCAATATGCGCATCGATCTTCTTCATCTGCGCGCGTAGGTCATTCAGAAGATAATCGTCAGGCTCGGGCGCATGTCCGCCAAAAAGCACGTCGCGATAATCATGGACGGT
>DASXCC010000265.1:0-5237 GCA_036491415.1 Terriglobales bacterium
CCGTGATCCGGGGCCGATTAGCTGCCGGATGCGATGCCGAATCCGGGTTGTAATCAGTGTCTCAAGGCTGAGGGTTTAGGTCCGGCGGAGCCGAGTTGGGGTGTCCTGCCTGCCGAAAGTGCCGTGCCGGAGGAGAGTCAAAAGTCGCGCCGCCTGCGGCATTGTTGCGCTGTGTGGGTTAACACCCCCACCCTTCGCAAAGAACGCGAAAGGGCGGGCCACCCCGCCAATAGCTGTAAATGCAAGTTAGAGCTTAGCTAAAGCGATTCCGATTGCCGGAACAGTTCTCAACGGATTTCGCAACAGGTCAAGACTTTTACAACATACCACTAGAATATAAGAGCTGTATGAGCGAAAAAAATGGGGGATAATAAACACAAGCAATCAGTTCTCTCTAGTGGATCAGAGCTCGAGGCTGGGCATATACAGTCCAAGGTGGCGAAGTAAGTGATAGGACAAAAAAACGTCAAAAGTGGGAATTCTGGATATTCCTAATCATCATGTATGGAATAGTTCTTGTAATGGCAATCTTAGCTCACTTGAAAAATCCAGCAGCTATTTAGATATCTAAAATCTTTAATTATTTGAATGGCAAATTGATTCTACTTTGCATTTGTCTATTCATTATCTGTGCTGCAAGCATGCTTTGTTGCCCATATTTATGGCGCAAACGAACGCTTCATTCGGGACTCCATTGCCAGATCTCGCGAAAGCGGCATTTTCCCTTGAATCATTTCAGCTCTATACAATAGATCATTCGAAGCGCAGTAATCGGATATTACGATGATCAACGAAATCCGTCACATTCGCGCATTTCTTGCGGTGACGCGGTATTTGAATTTTACCAAGGCTGCCCACGAACTTCATGTTTCGCAATCGGCATTGACGGTACAGATACAGCAATTGGAGGAGGCGCTCGGAGTTCGCCTGTTCGACCGAACCAATCGTCGCGTCGCACTTACCGAAGCGGGCAGTAATTTGATCGGTCCTTTGCAGCGGATCGTGATTGATACGGAAGCGATCGTCAGCCAGACACGCGACATTTCAAATCTGCGGCGCGGTGTCGTTACGTTGGCGGTTTTGCCCTCCGTGGCTGCGGGGATACTGTCGGATGTTCTACGTCAATTCACGACAGACTATCCGGGAATTGTCGTCCATATTCACGACGTGGTCGCGGACAAAGTTGTCGAGCTGGTGAAAAAAGAAGAAGTGGATTTCGGTATCGGCACCATGCGGCATCCCGACCGCGAGCTGACGGCTGTCGAGCTTTTTATGAACCGGCTCTTTGCATTTTTGCCATTGAAACATCCGCTCTCCAGCCGCGCCTCGCTATCACTCCATCAGTTGGCGAAGTATCCATTGGTGCTGACGGGCAAAGACAGCGGTGTACGCGCCGTGATAGAGGACGCTTTACAGCGCAATTCGCTTCACGGAAAGTACGCCTATGAGGTGAATTACATGCCCACTTTACTGAGTCTGGTTCGTGCAGGCTTTGGAGTCGGGATTTTGCCGGAACATGCTGACGCGATGGGGGTCTTTCCAGAGTTGGTTAAAATTCCCATCGGCAAGCCTGAATTAACACGGCATATAAAGATCATCAGCCGCAAAGGACGCAATCCGTCCCCGTCGGTTCAGAAAATGCTGGAGATCCTGCGAAGAGTGGCGAGCGAAATTTCGCAGCGATAAACGCCAATTGATTCCCGTCAGAATCCTGTTTCGCAAATGCAAAATTTTGATCCAACATGATTCGTATTTTTCGAATACTGTATTTCAATCATTCTATTGTACAGATGTGAACGGCGACTTCTATAGTTTCTCGTCGTGAATAAAACGCCCTCCCCCCTATTTCACCGTCTCGCCGTAACTCATTGCATAAAACAAAACCCTATGACTTCCCGGCAATCGATTAAAAGGGAAGATCGCCGTTCCTCATATTCAGGAGAAAGTATGTTGCGCAGAATTCTGATGGTAGTTGCTGTTATGCAGACGCTTGTATGGACGGTGCCCGTCCTCGCGCAAGAGACCGTCACGATTGATGCCGGCAAATTAAAAGGCGCTACGGAAGCAGGAGTCACGTCTTTTAAAGGAATTCCTTACGCCGCGCCGCCGGTTGGCGAGCTTCGCTGGAGGCCGCCGCAACCGGCTGCGAAGTGGATTGGCGTACGACAGGCGACGGAGTATGGCCATGATTGTATGCAACTGCCTTTCCCCAGTGACGCCGCGCCGCTGGGAACCGCCCCGGCAGAAGATTGCCTTGTGGCCAATGTTTGGGTCCCTGAACATCACACGGGCAAATTGCCGGTGATGGTTTGGATTTACGGTGGCGGCTGGGTGAACGGCGGAAGTTCTCCGTCTGTGTATGACGGCAGCCAGTTCGCGAAGCAAGGACTTGTGTTCGTCAGCTTTAATTATCGGTTGGGACGGTTTGGTTTCTTTGCGCATCCGGCTCTGAGTGCGGAAAGCAAAGACGGCATGCTTGGCAACTATGGCTACATGGACCAAATTGCGGCGCTGAAATGGGTGCAACGCAATGCTGCAGCGTTTGGCGGGGACCCGAATCAAGTTACGGTGTTCGGAGAATCCGCAGGCGGATTTTCAGTGCACATGCTCATGACCTCTCCGCTGGCCAAGGGATTGTTCGAGCGAGCCATGGTGGAATCAGGCGGTGGGCGCTTGCTCCTGAATAGCACGGGTGTACATGAAGGAATCAACAGACGGCCTTCGGGGGAAGAGATCGGCGTGAATTTCGCGAAGGCCAAAGGCATCACAGGCACCGACGCGGCGGCTCTGGAGAAAATTCGTGCGCTTCCGGCGGACGCGATTGTCGATGGCATGAATATGGCAAGCATGCAGGCGGCGGAGTCGACCTATCCGGGGCCGATGATCGATGGCAAGGTTGTTGTGGGACAGATCGAAACGCTTTATAAGGAAGGCAAATATCAGCATGTGCCTTTCGTTGTTGGCGCTAACAGTCTGGACATTGGCTTCTCGCGCGCGACTACGAAGGAAGAATTGTTCGCACCGTTTGGCGCGAGCGCCAAGGCTGCCGAAGATGCGTACGATGCGGCGAGTTCTTCGAACATTCGTTTCCTGGGCATGAAGGTCGCCGCAGATGGGTTCATGATTGAACCGGCGCGTTTTGTGGCAAAGACTTTGTCATCGCAAGGTGCGCCCGTGTGGGAGTTTCGCTTTGGCTATGTCGCAACTTCGCTGCGCAAACAGTTGCCAGGCGCACCCCACGCTACGGAAATCCCGTATGTTTTTGATACCGTCAAAGCAAAATATGGCGCGGACTTGTCTGCCGACGACGAAAAGATTGCTCAGCAAACCAATACCTATTGGGCAAACTTTGCCAAGACGGGAAATCCAAACGGCAAGGGCTTGCCGGGCTGGCCGCAATTTAATTCCAGCGGCGATATGTTGATGGACTTTACATTCGATGGCCCGGTGGGGAAAGCTGATCCCTGGAAAAAGAGGCTCGACCTTACGGAGCAGATTGCTTCGCAACCGGCGAAGTCCAGCACGAAGAACTGATTAAAGCTCGGAGATTCAATATGTCAGAAAAGCGTGTCAGCGCATTTTTTCGCATTCTTATTGTCCTTACGATTTGTTTGAGTTCGCTGTTGTTCACGGATGCTTCTGTGTTTGCGCAAGCTGCGAATCCGATGAGCGACCAGGCGGTTGCCGGGCGAGTCAACCAACTGCTTGCGCAGATGTCGCCCGAAGAAAAAATGGGGCAGCTCAGCCAGTTGTTTTATTTCGGCCCCAGTGTGAATGTCCCGGGACTTTCTCCGAGCACTCCCATCGAGGATTTAATTGCGAAGGGATCGTTAGGGTCGCTGCTGTTCGTTACCGATCCCGCGATCATCAACCGCATGCAGCACATCGCGATTGAAAAATCGCCGCACCATATTCCTTTGATTTTTGGTTACGACGTCATTCATGGATTCCGCACGATTTTTCCGGTGCCGTTAGCCATGGCTGCGTCATGGGACCCGGCCATGGTTACCCACTCGCAATCCATCGCCGCGATGGAAGCGCGCGCGGTGGGAATTGATTGGGCCTTCGCGCCTATGGTGGACATCGCTCGCGATCCACGTTGGGGACGAATTGTAGAAGGTGCCGGGGAAGATCCTTATTTAGGGTCTGCCATGGCTGCCGCGCAGGTGCATGGATTTCAAGGCGACTTCATTGGCGCGCCTGACCATATTCTCGCCTGCGTCAAACACTTTGGCGGTTATGGCGCGGCCGAAGGTGGCCGCGATTACGACGCTTCGTATATTTCTGATACCCAACTGGAGAATGTCTATTTGCCTCCGTTTCACGCTGCGGTGAAAGCCGGGGCCGGCTCTTTGATGAGCGCGTACATGGATTTGAACGATATTCCGGCCACGGGAAATCGCTGGTTACTGCATGACGTTCTTCGCAAGGACTGGAGATTCGCCGGATTTGTAGTGAGCGATGCGAATGCGGTGAAAAGTTTGCAGGTGCATGGCTTCGCGAAAGATCAAAATGATGCCGCTATGCGTGCCTTCGAGGCGGGCGTGAATATGGAAATGGCCATTGGACAGACGGCCTACAGCGCTGGATTGCCTGCCGCGTTACAGCAGGGAAAAATTACGCAAGCAGAATTGGACAACATGGTGCGTCCGATTCTGGAAATGAAGCTGCGGCTGGGATTGTTCGACCATCCGTATGTGGATGAAGCGAAAGTGAACACCGTGCTGGAGGTGCCGGACCATCGGGACGCGGCGCGGGTGGTGGCGGAACGATCGGCGGTATTGCTGCGGGATGAAGGGGCCTTGTTGCCGCTCAAGAAAGACAGCTATCACAAGATTGCAGTGATTGGCCCACTCGCGGATTCAAAACTCGATATGTTAGGCTCGTGGAGTTTTCAGCAAGATTTGCCGGAGACGGTGACGATCCTCGAAGGGCTGCGCAGTAAATTCGGTTCATCCGCGGAAATTTCTTACTCGCAAGGCGCGCAAATTCACCGCAAATTTACTTCGATGTTCGACATACTCGTTCACTTGAAAGCAGAATCGCCATGGACTTCAGAACAAGCACATCAGGAGATTGATAAGGCTGTAAAGGCGGCGCAGTCGTCTGATGTTGCCATCATGGTTCTAGGCGAAGCACAGAACATGAGCGGCGAAACAGCTTCGCGCGAGTCTTTGGATTTGCCCGGCGATCAGCAGAAGTTGCTGGAAGCTGTGGCTGCAACAGGCAAACCCGTC
>DASXCC010000266.1:0-28014 GCA_036491415.1 Terriglobales bacterium
AGCAGTTCTTTTTCGCAGGTAGCCGCTTACCAGAGTGACAGCTTTAACCTTACAGGCGCAGCACAACCTGTGCGGGTGAATGCAGCGAAGATTTCAGCTTCAGTGTTCCCTTTGTTGCAAGTTGCGCCGGTACTAGGGCGAACTTTCACGGAAGAGGAAGATCGCGACGGGGCGGGAAAAGTTGTCGTATTGTCGCACGCTCTGTGGCAACGCAGCTACGGCGAAGATCCGAATATTCTTGGGAAAACTGTCAAACTGGATGAACAGCCCTACACCGTTATTGGTGTGATGCCTGCTTCATTTCGTTTTCCCTTCGATGGCGCAGCACTTTCTGAAATGGCAGACGTATGGGTTCCCATTGCGTTTGATGCGGACCGCCTGAGTCCCGAAAACCGTACAAGAGAATTTGGGGTGGGATTGATCGGGCGGCTTAAGCCCGGAGTGACTCTGCGACAAGCGCAGCAGGATATCGGAAATGTTGCGAATGCTTTCATGCAGCAATATGGATATTCAGGGACCGTTCAGGTTCTACCCAAGGTTTATCCATTTGTCCGGCACACCACGGAAAAAGCCAGGCCGCTGATTTGGCTTCTGGTATTGGCGGTGGGATGTGTGTTTCTGATTGCGTGTGCGAATGTGACGAATCTGTTGCTTGCGCGCGCCAGCTGGCGGCATCAGGAAATGGCAGTGCGGGCCGCGATGGGCGCAAACCGCATGCGAGTTTTGCGGCAATGTCTGGTGGAAAGTCTTTTACTGGCACTTACGGGAGCGCTGATCGGCATTGGCTTCGCACAATTTTCCATCGCTGGCTTGCGAATCTTCGGCCCGGCGGATGTCCCGCGCTTGCATGATCTCAGCTTGCATCCTCTTGTTCTTATTTTTACATTGCTAATTTCGTTCTTCTCGGCCGTCGGATTCGGGTTCGTTCCAGCCTGGCAACTTTCCAAAACTGCCCCTGTAGATGCCCTACGCGAATCACGGCAAGCCGGGGCGGCACGTGTGACGCAACGATTGCAACATTCCGTTGCTGTTTTTGAAATGGCAGCAGCCGTTGTGCTGCTCGTCTGTGGTGGCCTACTGCTCAAAAGCTTTGTTCGCGTGCTCAATGCTCCTAGCGGGTTTGATCCGAACGGAATTTTTGTCGCCCGCACAATCTTCGATACAGGGCGTTATCCGGACCCTGCAAAAAGAACTGCAATACAAAAACAGTTGCTAAATGATCTTGCGGCAATTCCTGGCGTCACTGGCGTTGCCGCCGCCAGCCACTTGCCGCTGAGTGATGTACGGCAAATCGGATTCCGCCTGGAACATGCTGCCGCCGATGACTATCACTGGGCGCAAAATTCGCTGGTGAGTCCGGGATATTTTCACGTTATGGGGATTTCTTTGCTTCACGGCAGAGATTTCACAATGCAGGACCTTTCCAATACAACGAATGTTGCCATTATCAGTGAAACCATGGCGCGGGAATATTTTCCGCATCAAGACCCTATTGGTCAGCATTTTCAATGGGGAGATCGGCCTTTGTTCACAATCATTGGCGTTGCCGCCGATGTGCGAATTTCTACCCTTGATGCTGATCCTCCGCCGATGATCTACAACTCCATGTTTCAGGTGAACAGCGGCGCGAGCAGCCGTACCGCATTCGAATTGCGGACTTCCGGCGGAACTCAGGGTCTACTCGATGCTATGCAACGGCGCGTGTGGTCGGTGGACAAAGACCTTCCGCTCTACGATTCAACTACTCTTACCGCACTGATTTCGGAATCTGTGGCGCAGCGTCGATTCACCGCGTTTTTACTGAGTAGTTTCGCTTTGATCGCTCTGCTGCTTGCGGCCATCGGTTTATTTGGAGTCATTTCCTATCTGGTCGCCGAGCGCACTCGAGAATTTGGAGTCCGTCTGGCGCTCGGCGCCAACCGCGCGAATATTTATAGCGATGTATTGAGGCAGGCCGGAATTTTGGGAATCACCGGCTGCGTTGTTGGGTTGTTGGTTTCTTTTGCTGCAGCCAGTCTGTTGCAGACAAATCTTTATCAAGTCAGCCGATACGATCTTCCTACATTGATATTGGTCCCCGCTATCTTGCTGGCCGTATCTCTATTTGCCGCGTATTGGCCAGCACGCCGCGCCGCAAATGTGGATCCGATGGTGGCGTTGAGGTACGAGTAACAGGAAGAGCGGTAAACGAATTTAGGAGAACTAATGATTCAACTTAAAAATCTGGAACGTAGTTATAAGACAGCCGCCGGACAGACGTGGGTGCTGCGGCGCGTCAATCTGGAAATTAAAGAAGGCGAGTTCATCACCATCATGGGACCGTCCGGAGCAGGGAAATCTTCTTTATTAAATGTCCTCGCTCTGCTGGATGATGCGTGGGACGGCGAGTATTGGTTTAAAGAAGAAGCTGTTCACGATATGAAGCGCAAACAGCGCAGCGAACTGGCCAAGAAGCATATAGGGATGGTGTTCCAAAGCTACCATCTGCTGGATGATCTGACCGTACGCGAAAACATAGACCTCCCTCTTTCTTATAAGGACGTCCCGCGAGGCCAACGGCAGAGCATGGTGGCGGATGTGCTTGACCGCTTTCAGATCGTCGCGAAGAAAGATTTGTTTCCCAGCCAGCTTTCCGGCGGACAGCAGCAACTGGTCGGCATCGCGCGGGCTGTGATCCACAAACCGGCATTGCTGTTGGCCGATGAACCTACGGGTAACCTGCACTCATCGCAGGCAAATGAAATTATGCAGCTCTTCCGCGAATTGAACGAGCAAGGCACAACGATTATCCAGGTAACACATTCTGAATCGAACGCAGCTTTCGGCACGCGCACGATCCAGCTTCATGATGGTTGGTTGGTAAGCGACACAGCTAATCCGGCCGTTGGCAAGGGCGAGGTAGTTCGCCAATGATCCAAATGATGTGGGGAAAATCTTTGATTGAAAGTCTCATGAAAAAAAGTTGGTTGATTTTAAAGACTGGCGGAATTTTATTCTTAACCGCCACAATTGTGGTTGCGCAAACTGCGGCGCCGGTGCAGTTCGACATGCCGAAATCGCACAACCCACTGCACGCCTACAGCCCGGATTATGTGCCTGAGCCTGTACTGACGAACTCTCCGCGTTTGCAGCAGTTGGTGAAAGACGGGAAAATTTATCTTTCTTTGACCGACGCTATCGATCTCGCACTGGAAAACAATTTGGATTTGGCCATCGCTCGCTATAACCTGCCGATCGCGAACACAGATCTTTCCCGAACCAAGGCCGGAGGTTCATTCCTCGGAGTTAACACGGGCGTGGTGCAGGGAACTCCTGGTGGCGGGGTGGGAGGCTTTGGTTCCGGAGCGCCTGGGTCTGGCGCTGGCGGAACCACGGGCGGCGCTGGCGGGGCGGGCGCGGGCGCAAACGGATTGGTGCAATCCACATTAGGAACCGGAACTGCGATACGATCGTACGATCCCACCATTACAGCGGACATTGGGGATGAACACCAGACGAGTCCGGTGGCGAATCTGCAAAGTTTCGGCGTGCCTTCGTTGCAGGCGAACACGGGCGATTTCGACATTGCCTACAGCCAGGCATTTCCTACTGGAACGTCGATGCAATTTCAATTTCAAAATAATCGCCAAACAACCAACAGCCCATTCTTCACTTTGTCGCCGGCGTTAAACTCTGTCTATCGCATTACACTTACCCAGCAACTTCTTGCAGGATTTGGACTTGGCCCCAACCTTCGTTTCGTGAAAATTGCCAAGAACAATAAGAGAATTTCCGACATTGCGTTCCGGGACCAGGTAATTGAAACCGTGACGCAAATCGAAAATATCTACTGGGACTTGGTCAACGGTTATGAGCAATCGCAGGTCAATGAACAGTCTTTAGCTTTTGCGCAACATACTTTGGATAACGCGAAAAAGCAATTTCAACTGCAAAGCATCCCGGAGATGGATGTGTTGAAAGCCGAGGCTGCGGAATCAAAGAGCGAACAAGAATTGACCGTGGCAAGAACGAATTTGCAGCTGCAACAGTCGCTCATGAAGAATGCTCTGACGAAAACGCTGGATGATCCGGTTCTGGAAGCGATGCCCGTAATTCCCACGGACCGCTCACAGAATGTAGAGAGCGCTGCGGACTTGGAAGCTTTGATCAATGAAGCAATTCACACGCGGTCAGAACTTGCGGAGACGGATATTGATCTGGTTAACCGGCAGATCAGCCGAAAAGCGGCACGGAATGCGCTGCTGCCATCGTTGTCTCTGGTCGGCACTTACAGTGGATCGGGACTGGCCGGTCCATTAAATCCGATCTACAGCCTGGGCACAAACTCCTCGAACGTCCCCGTTAATTACGGCGGGGCCATTGCGGATGCCTTCAATAATTCATCGCCTGATTATTTTGTAGGGCTGAATTTGAATATTCCGATTCGCAACCGGGTCGCAAAAGCCGACCAGTATCGGTCAGAGTTGGAATATCGGCAATCGCAGTTGCGCATGGAGCAGCTCAAGAAGCAAATTCGCATTGAAGTCCGGAATGCGCAATATGCGCTGGAGCAAAATGGCGCTCGGGTGCAAGCCGCAATGAAGGCGCGAGACCTGGCACAGCGCAGTTTCGACATTACAAAAAAGGAACAGGAACTCGGCGCCGGCTCTACGTACCAAACAATGACCGCGCAGAATGATCTTGCACAAGCGGAGCTTGACCTGGTCACGGCGCAGACCACGTATGAAAAAGCCAAGGTCGAGTTGTATCGCGCGACGGGAACAACACTCGACCATGGCGGCATTAAAATCGACGATGCTATCAGTGGTACGATTAGTTCCCCGGCTCCATAATTCCTATGCAAACTACCAGCAAAGTGCGCGACGCGGGTGCGGCGGTTTCCAATAAGCCTCGCGATGCACAAAAGCCTCGAATATTGGCGGCCGATGATCAGCCACATATTTTGCAGGCCCTGGAACTATTGCTGCGGCCCGAAGGTTTCGTAGTAGAGACGGCGAAGTCTCCGGTGTTGGTGCGCGAAGCTCTGGCGACCAGTACGTATGACGCATTGTTGATCGACTTGAACTACACGCGCGATACCACCTCCGGACTGGAAGGTCTCGATCTACTGTCAGAAATCGTTGGCTGGGACAGAACAGTTCCCGTGATCGTGATGACAGCCTGGGGAAGTGTGGATTTGGCTGTTGAAGCTATGCGGCGCGGCGCGCGGGATTTCATTCAGAAGCCCTGGGAAAACGAACGGCTGCTGGCGATTTTGCACACGCAAGTGGAGTTGCATCGCAGCCTTCAGCGCGCGGAGCGGCTCGCGGCAGAAAATCGTTTGCTTCGAGCCGAGGGACGTCCGGAATTTATTGCCAGCGCTCCATCGATGCAAACGGTGCTGGAGACGATTACACGCATTGGCCCGTCCGATGCCAACGTGATGATTACCGGCGAGCATGGGACCGGCAAAGAAGTAGTTGCGAGAACGCTGCACGCGCTTTCTTTGCGAGCGAGTCGAACGCTTGTCGCAGTGAATACCGGAGCTCTTCCGGAAGGAACGTTTGAAAGTGAACTCTTTGGCCATACGAAAGGCGCATTCACCGATGCGCGTAGCGACCGCATTGGCCGCTTCGAACTCGCCGATGGCGGGAGCATTTTTCTCGACGAAATTGGAAACGTTCCGGTTCGCCAGCAGGCGAAGTTGTTGCGCGCGATCGAATCGGGAGAAATAGAGCGGGTTGGTTCATCGCGTACGCGCCGCGTGGATGTGCGAATCATTTCCGCCACCAATACTGATCTTCAAGCGGCATGCGCCGCGGGGCAGTTCCGCGAAGATTTGTTGTTTCGTTTGAATACGGTGGAAATTCATTTGCCGCCGTTGCGCGAAAGAAGGGAAGACATCCCTACACTCGCGACGCATTTTTTAAAACGGAATGCTACCCGCTATCGCAGGCCGATTCATGGATTTGAAACTCCTGCGCTGCAACTGCTCATGCAGTATGCGTGGCCGGGCAATGTGCGCGAGCTGGAGCATACATTGGAGCGCGCGGTGCTAATGTGCCGTGGCGAGCAAATTCAGGCAGCCGATTTGGGTTTGAATTTACAGCGGCCGCAGAACCAAAATTTGGATGAGCTCGACCTGGAAGCTGTAGAAAGCATCCTTATCCGGAAAGCTCTCCAGCGTTTTCAGGGAAACGTCAGCCAGGCGGCGGAAGCTCTAGGCCTCAGCCGGGGTGCGCTTTATCGCCGCATGGAAAAATATGGCCTTTAACCTCTGCTGGGCGATAATGCCTCAGTGGCCATTTCTCAACGAAAAATGCAATTACAGTCAGGACGCAGACGCAAAAGGATGCTGTTTGAGCGCCGTGTTCTGCTTTTTGCATTTTTAGTGTCACTTCCAGGATTGGTAGTCAGCGCATTTTTTATCTGGCAACAAGACTGGACCCTTGCTTCAAAGCTGATCGCATTTTTTGTGGAAGTTTTCGTTTGCTGGATTTTGGTGAGTGCGCTACAGGAACAAATCATTCGTCCGTTGCAAACGTTGTCGAACGTGATTGCGGCATTGCGGGAAGAGGATTATTCGTTTCGCGTCCGCGGCGCGGTGCCGGAAGATGCATTGGGCGAACTCTCCCTCGAAGTCAATGACCTTACCGACCTGCTTGCCGAGCAAAGCACGCGGGCGATGGAAGCCACGGCGTTATTAAGAAGAGTGGTTGAAGAAATCGACATTCCTGTTTTTGCTTTCGATCCGAATCAGGTTTTAAAACTTGTGAATTCCGCTGGAGAACGGTTGCTGCAAATGCCTTCGCCTCGTTTGCTGGGCAGCACAGCGCAGCAAATTGGATTGTTGGAATGCCTGTCCGCCGAAGATGAAACGATTGTCTCGCTGCCTTCCGACAATCCCAATCCAAATGTTCGCTGGTTGCTGAAGCGCAGCCGATTTCGTCAGAATGGATTGCCGCATACCCTCATCGTTCTCTCGGATGTCGGCCGCGCGCTGAGAGAGCAGGAACGCAGTGCGTGGCGGCGCCTGGTGCGAGTGCTTGGCCACGAACTCAACAACTCGCTCACTCCGATTAAATCCATTGCGGGCGCGTTGAATGCGCAGGTGACCGATCAGCCTTTGACCCCGAGCCAGCAGCAGGATTTTTCCAAGGGTCTTGAAATCATTGAGGCGCGCGCTGATTCGCTGAACCGCTTCCTGCAAGCCTACCAGCGGCTGGCGCAGATGCCGCCTCCGACAATGCGCAGAGTCGAACTGGTTCCCATCATTGAACGTGCCGCTGCACTGGAGCGGCGAATTCCAGTGACTGTGGTTCGCGGCCCGGAAACAATTTTGATGGTGGATCCCGACCAACTCGAACAGATGCTGATCAACCTTGTACGCAATGCGGTGGAAGCCGCGCTCGACGCACGAGCAGCGGAAGACGGCAAGAATACGATCCGGCCCGAGGTGGTTGTGCGTTGGGAACTGGAAGATGATCGCGTGGTCATCAATGTGGAAGACAATGGTACTGGATTGTTGAATCCTTCCAATGCCTTCGTGCCGTTTTATACGACTAAACCGGGCGGCAGCGGGATCGGCCTGGCGCTATGCCGTCAGATCGCAGAAGCCCATGAAGGTTCTGTAGAGCTCTCGAATCGAACCAGCAAAAAGGGCTGCACTGTGAAAGTTGTTCTGCCACGTGCCGTTGCCCCCACGTCGCAAAAGGCCATTTTTTCGCAGATTTAATAGGCAGGCTCGTTTGCGTAGCTCCTTTCAGTCGTAAAACCAACTCTTAGGACCTTTTTTACATCCATTATGCGACCAAACCTAGGAGTGTTACCCGACCATGGCTGAACCCCTCGTACGCGAAAAAGAATATGTAGATCTTCTGCTCAAGCTGACTCTCAACCCCGCCATTGCCGGACAGGTCGTTCCCACAATCGAAAAATTCAGCGCCCAGGAGCGGCAGGAATTTCTAGCTCTCGCCGATGCGCATCATGTGGTGCTGCGTTCCTCCGAGAGCTTGTTGCAGGCCGTCCCTGCGCCTAGTGTTGATCTCGCAGAATGGTTGAAGGCTTCCATCGCCGGCGAGCATGAGCGCATTGGGATTGCGTTGAAATATTTGAGCCAGATTTGCGACGAGTTGGAAGCTGCAGGCTGCCCGACGGTGGTGATGAAATCGCTGGATCATTGGCCGGATCTCGGCAATGACCTCGATCTTTACACAACCGGCGAACAGTCCATGGTGCAGAAGACGATCGTTGGAAAGTTCGATGCCAAGCAGGAAGCGCCCAGCTGGGGCGATCGCCTGGCGCACAAGTGCAATTTTGAAGTTTCTGGACTTCGGGAGTTGGTTGAAGTTCACGTGCAGCGTCTTGGCCAGACTGGAGAGCACACGGACATGGCGCGGCGTTTTGTCAGCCGCCGTGTGCCAATTGAGTTGAATGGATATCGCTTTCTCGTGCCGGCTCCTGAAGAGCGAGTGATCGTCGCGACGCTGCAGCGCATGTACCGCCACTTTTATGCCCGGGTGTGTGACATTGTGAACGTGGCGAAGCTGGTAGACTCGCGCGTTCTTGATTACGGCGAACTCAAAATCGCCAGCGAGACGGGAGGAATTTGGCCGGGCGTCGCAACGTTCCTGATGATCGTTTCCGACTACGTCCGTCAATACCGCGGCAACGGTCTTGAGTTGCCAGCAATGGTGGCCGAGGCGGCGCGCTTCCGCGGCGATCAAGTTGTGACTCGCAAGCGATTTTTGCGCATCCCCATGTTCCCGCAGGGAGCAGTTTTGTACACAAAGCAGCTTACAAAGACAGCGCTTCGCGGAGAAGCGGCCGCAGCGTTCCGTTTGAGTTTGTTGCCGGGGCTTGCTTCCGTAGCTGCAGTAGCTGCGAAGCTGACGGGAAGCGACAAGGGAATCTGGTAAGGATTTTGCAAGCGGGAAATTTATAGGGCAACGATTCTTGTGAATCCGTTGCCCTTTAATTTTTTAATTCGCGAGTTCCAGCTTAGAACGCATCGCTTCCGGCGTGGATTGCGAATGGTCGGATTGAAATAGTTTTTATTTGGATGGAGCGGTTCCGCTAAGTTTCGCTTCAATCTGCACCGTGTCCTTTACATGCAGAAGAAAATTGCTGGGGTCTTTCATGCCCCACTGCACGTAGGGAATTGCAAAGTGCGAAGTGGCCAGCCAGTGATCAGGAGAAATGTCGATGTCGGTCGGGACCGTCATTTCATGCTGCGTGCCGCGCATCGTAAACACTCCATGAATCTGCACGGTAGATTTTCCCTGCGTCGCGATTTTGCCTTCGACGTGGACCGGGACAAATGTAATTTCAGGATACTTGTCGCTCTCGATTATTTCGCTGTGCATCTTGTGGTCACGGGCATCAATGCCGGTTTTCGCGCTGGTCGCGTCCAGAACAATTTCTCCGCTGATTTTGTCTGACTCCGGAAAAAGATGGATCGAACCTTTTTTCAGGGCAAAGGTCCCATGCACGGTGTGCATGGTGGCATCGAGGCTAAATGTCACGGCGCTGCCGGCCGCATCCGGCGTGAACGTGAGCTCGCCGGACGTTTGGGCGGTTGCAACAAATGTCGACAACGACAACAATGCGACAATGCCGGTTTGCATGAGTTTTAAGCGCATAGTTTTGGGAGCGGAGAAAGAATAGGGTCGAATTGGTTGATCGATTTTCAATGGATCTAATAGATTCAGTTCTACTATGGCAAGATGTCCAGCATTGTCACGACTTTGTCATGAGGATTGCCGCGAAGTAAGTGGGCAAATGACCAGCGCCAATGATGATACGGTTGTGCTAATGAAACGCTGCATGATTCGAGCTGTGATCGCGCTGCTTGCTGCCGTAGTGCTCCTGTACGCGGCAGACTTTGTTGTCCTGAAAGTGAGGATTGCAACAGGGCGCAATCCGTACGGCACCGTCACAGTGCGCAGCTATTATTCAATCGCGAAGAAGAACAATAAAGTCGAATACGACTACATCGGTACCGAGGATGAAACCTGCACGCACTCATTGTTTCCACAAGGCGGACATAATCCTTGCTGGTACGCGAGTTCCCACACAGAAAGAAAGATTGAAATCTAGCCGACCAAAAATTACGGCAGCCGCATTCCCGGTAATGCTTTTTGAATATCGTTGAAAATTACCATAACGGCAAACAGCACCAGGAACACAAATGCTGCTTGGTAAATGCGTTCTTTCACCGGCAAGCTTACGTCCCGCCGCATCAAGCTTTCAATCAGCAGGAAGAGAATGACTCCGCCGTCGAGAATGGGAATTGGCAGCAAATTTAATATGCCAAGGTTCAAGCTGATGGCGGCGCTGAGTTCCATCAAAGGCGTCCAGCCTTTTTTCTGAGCGGCTTCTCCAGCATCTTGCGCAATACCGATGGGGCCGGAAAATGCCTTCATGGAAACTTTCCGCTGCACAAGCTTCTTGACCAATTGCAAAATCAACACAGAATCTTTTTTGTTTTCTTCGAGCGAATGCTGGAAGGCCGCGCCAAACGGCATGGTACGAACTTTTGTTTCAGGAGCATTGGCGAATCCCAGGCGATATCGTTTTTCATTGGGATCTTCGGTCTTCGCCAATACGGGCTGAACTTGAAATGCGAGCGGCTTCCCGTTGCGCAATACATTCAATGTGACGGGTTTGTCTTTTGTTTCCTGAAGCATTTCGATCATCTGATCGATGGAAGAGAGAGTCTTGCCATCCATCGCGACAATCTTGTCGCCTTCTTGAATGCCGGCGCGGGCCGCGGGCATGTCGGGTTCCATATCGCCAACGATCACAGATCCATCGGGATACCATCCAGCAGAACCAACTTCCGAGGTCGTGACCGCGACGGGGACGATAGTCCTCTGCAAAACATCATTGCCACGTTGAATCGTAATATTCAGCGGCTGGTTTGGACTCAACCAGATTTTCGGCTCGAGCTGTCCCCATGTCGGATTGTCGAGGTCATCTGCGCGAATGATGCGATCGCCCTTTTGCAATCCGGCTTTGTCAGCAGGGGAGTCGTGGCGAATCCCTTGAATGACCGCAGGCTTGTTGGCGTAGACGGCGTATTCGTCGTGCACCATATAAACGACGGTAAGTAACGCGATCGCCAGCATAATGTTCATCACGGGGCCGGCAATGGCGATCAGAAAACGATGCCAGCGGGAATGGGACAGGAATTCGCGCGGATCACCGGTACGCGCATCCATGGGATTCTCGCCGCTCATCTTGACGTATCCGCCAAACGGCAGAGCATTGATGCGATAGTCTGTCTCGCCCTTGCGAAAACCGATCAGCCGTTTGCCAAAGCCAATGGCAAATTGCTCGACTCGTACACCCAGCAGCTTGGCCACGGCATAGTGTCCAAACTCGTGGATTAAGATCATGAATCCGAGAATGACGGCAACAGATACGATATCGATGAGAATAGATAACATAAATTCTTATGAATTCCTCGGTACAGCTACGGAAGCTGCTGTCGCGTTGCCGCTTAACTGCCCAACTTTTCCCTGCGCAATTCCTCGCGCCTGAAGGTCCGCTTCCAAGACCTCTTTAATAGATTCTAACTGCCCTACTTTTGTTTCACGAAGCACTTCTTCAATTACCCTGGGAATCTGATCGAAGCGGATGCAACCATCCAAAAATGCCGCTACGGCTACTTCGTCGGCGGCATTCAGGGCCACAGGTTTAGCACCGCCAGCCTGTACCGATTCATAGGCCAGGCGCAGACAAGGGAATTTTTCCATGTCTGGTGGGGCGAATTCGAGGTGCCGTAAGTCCATGACCGGCAAGCGCATATCTGATTCGATGCGGTCCGGATAGGTCAAAGCATAAAGAATCGGCAGCCGCATATCCGTCACAGAAATTTGAGCAAGTAGGCTGCCATCGATGAATTCGACCATGGAATGAATTGTGGATTGCGGATGGACAATCACGCCCACATCGGCTGGTGGCACATTGAATAATCGGCAGGCCTCAATGACCTCAAAGCCCTTATTCATCAAGGTGGAGGAATCAATGGTGATGCGCTTACCCATGCGCCAAGTGGGATGGTTTAACGCCTGCTCTACGGAAATCGCCGGAAATTCCGATTTCGGAGTGTTCCGGAAAGGCCCGCCGGAGGCTGTGAGCCAGATGCGCTGGACTTCATCCATCCGCCCGCCACGCAGGCACTGATGAACTGCGTTGTGCTCACTATCAATAGGAAGCAGCGGTTTACCTTGCTTTCGGGCTTCCGCCGTAATGAGCTCGCCAGCCGCTACCAGGCATTCTTTATTGGCCAATCCAATGGCTTTTCCAGCCTTTACGGCTTCGTAGGTCGCTTCCAGCCCGGCTACGCCTACGATGGCGCTGACCACGAAATCTGCTTCCACTAAAGTGGCAACTTTTACCGTTCCCGCAGGGCCGTGAACGACCTCAATTCCCGAAATTCCCGCCTGTTTCAGGCGCGATTGCAAGGCCTCGGCATCCGCCTCATTGGCCATGGAAATCATGCGCGGTTGCCAGCGCTCCGCCTGCTCGAAAGCGGCGTCCAAATTTCGCCCTGCAGCCAATGAAACTATTTGAAAACGCTGGGGATAACTCTCAGCTACGCGGAGGGTGCTGCGCCCGATAGACCCGGTCGAGCCCAGAATGGCAATGCGCTTCATGAATGTAAAGCCATGTTACTAGAAGTGAGAGCGCATTCCTACTTACATTCTGGCTACATCAACGCATGCCACGCGGCATACAGCCACAGAATTGGAGCGGCGAAAAGCAGGGCGTCGATGCGGTCGAGCATGCCTCCGTGGCCGGGAAGAAGGCTGCCAGAGTCTTTTACTCCAGCCCCGCGTTTAATGAGCGACTCAACCAGGTCGCCAAGCTGCGCGGCAATATTAAGGACTGCTGAGAGTAGAAATATCGGTAAAAGTGGCGGCTTATGCAGCGCGAACAATCCGTCTTTTTTGTCGATCAAGTGATCGTTCAACAGCGCTGTGCTGATGTGCCCAGCGTA
This sequence comes from Terriglobales bacterium, assembly GCA_036491415.1. Lineage (GTDB taxonomy): Bacteria > Acidobacteriota > Terriglobia > Terriglobales > Acidobacteriaceae > JAICKN01. Next base: position 12,986 of record DASXCC010000266.1, read on the forward strand.
ATTAAACAGCAGCGCTCCGATGATGAGACTGGCAGCGATGGAAGCAAACGCGCCTTCCCATGTTTTCTTCGGGCTCACGCGCGGCGACATCAGATGCCTGCCCAGAGATTTTCCCACGAAGTAGGCGAAAATATCACCAGCCCAAACGATCAGCAGAAGGTACAAAATCAAAAACGCACCGCGCCACTGTTCGCGGACCTGCACTAACAAACCGAGTGGCAAGGCTACGTAGCCAAAGGCGAATACGGAAACCATGGCTGCCGGGAATGCTGTCCGCAAATCCAGGCGCCGCATGCCGATCGTAGAAAAAACAAACGGTAATAGTGCAGCCAGAAATACCGACGCGTAAATAAAGCCGGCGGTCGAAAGCAAAGGATTATCGCCGCCGGGATTTACCGCGACGAAAACAAAAAATAGTGCGATGACGATAAAGGTCGGCCAACGAAACGGATGAATGCCGTACCCCTCAGAAAGTTTGAGCAGTTCATCGGTCGTAAGCAATGCCACCAGCGCGGTAACAAACGCCAGCACCGGCACGGGCGCAGTCAGCACCAAAAGCAGAACAATCGGGATGAGCACTACAGCTGTGAGGACTCGCTTAAGAAGTTGCAATGGACGTCAGCCCCGGGCGGCTTTCGCAGCGTGGTGATGGTTGTTGTTGGCGTTGTCCGCTAATCCGCCATAGCGCCGTTCGCGCTTCTGGTAGTCGGCGATGCTTTCCAGCAAGTGAGTGCCACGAAATTCCGGCCACAAAGTCGGGGTTACACAAATTTCGGCATAAGCCAATTGCCACAGCAGAAAGTTGCTCAAGCGCATTTCACCACTAGTGCGAATCACGAGATCAGGATCCGGCAGATGGCTTGTGTATAGATTCTGCGAAATCGCGTCTTCGTCGATTTTTAAATGTTCCACCCCGCCGTTGCGGGAAGCAGCATCCACGATAGAACGGACCGCGTCAACGATTTCAGTACGCGCGCTGTAGTTGAGCGCAAGGGTCAAAATCATTCCTGTGTTTTTCGCAGTGGCTTCGCGGGCCCAATCCATTTTTTCCTGCACGGTCTTCGGCAATTCGTGGAAGCGCCCGATGTACTGCAGCCGCACATTATTTTTGTCGAGCGTGGGGACTTCCTGTTTCAAGTAGCGGCAAAGCAAGCTCATCAGGAAATTGACTTCGGCTTTGGGCCGCTTTTTCCAGTTCTCCTCGGAGAATGCGTAGAGAGTCAGCGCGGGAATTCCGATGCGCGAGGCCGTTTCCACCACCACGCGTACCGATGTGACTCCGGCACGATGTCCGGCAATGCGTGGCAGGTGGCGCTTGCGCGCCCAGCGACCGTTGCCGTCCATAATGATGGCGATATGTTTTGGGAGCCGTGCCGGATCAAGCTGCTCAAAAAGTTCGGCTTCTTTGCGATCCAGGCCGGCGGGAATTGTCGCTCGCAACGCTAACCTCTTCTGAATGTTGAAGCTAACACAGGGGGACGGTGGATGCAATGATGAGAGATGTGCGGAGAAGCCTAAGCTACAAATTGTACAATTTAAATATAAAAGCTTTTCCACGCGGATACGGATTCCATCCTGCAGTGGTTGCTTGATGAACATCCATCGTCAAGCAATCATCGTTAAGCAATCGTCCGCAGATATTCTAGTCGGTTCTTCTCGTTGGCGTCAGCTTGATCTCCAACCGCTCTGTATGGCGAAGAACGGTCAGCACTGTTTGTACTCCAGCTTTTTCCTCCGTCAGCAAACGATGCAAGTCGTCGATGCCCGCGACTGCATGGCCATCAATGGTCACGATGATGTCGCCATCGCGGATGAACGAGCGCGACGCCGGACTATTTTCCTCGACTGTTAAAACAAGAATTCCGCTCTCCTGTTCCAGATCGTAAAACCGTACTAACCTCCGGTGCAACGGGACCGTCTGACCTTGAATGCCGATATAACTTCTGCGCACCACACCGTCACGCAGCAAACTGGTGACGACAAGCTTTGCGGTATTGATGCCGATGGCAAAGCACAATCCCTGCGCGCCCATAATGGTCGCGGTATTCACGCCGATGACTTCACCGCGAGAGGACACAAGCGGTCCCCCAGAGTTCCCCGGATTCAGCGACGCATCGGTCTGGATCACGTCGTCAATCAAGCGGCCGGAGTAAGAACGCAACGCTCTACCAAGCGCACTGACGACGCCCGCAGTAACTGTGTATTGAAATCCATATGGATTGCCAATCGCGATGGCTAACTGTCCGACGCGCAACTTCTGCGAATCACCGAGAGGAACGGCAACGAGATTCGGAGCGTCCACACGCACGACAGCTAAATCTGTAGCAGGATCGTCGCCGATCAAGTGAGCAGAGAAGCGCCGGCCATCGGGGAGCGAAACGTGAATCTGCTTCGCATCATGCACGACGTGGCTATTGGTTAAGATGAGGCCGTCAGGAGTGAATACGAACCCCGAGCCTCTGCCTTGGCGCTCGCGCTGTTCGCCGGAACGAGTGGGCGCCAACTGCGTTACATCAATCTTTGCCACTGACGGGCTCACATGTTCCGCGGCAGAAACAACAGCGTTGGAGTAAGCGTCGAGCAGCGGAGCATCGTTCAATCCGGCGGGAAGCGATGCTTGATCAACAGTGCCCGAGATATTTAAGACGGGCGTGATAATACCTTCGTGAATCATGCCCAATAGATGAGATACGGGCGTTTTCGGATTCAGGCCGCCAATTTCACTATTCCGGCATGACTGGAAGCACGGCAGTGTTGACCGTGGAAGGATCGTCCCGAAGCTTTAAGTAGAGCAATGTCCCGTTGGGACGGGGCACGCTCAATTCTGATTCCACAAAACCCATGGGCACCGGAATGGAAGTTGTGAACTGCGCGTCCGAGGCCAGCGAATCAATCAGAAAAAGATTGCTGCCTACCAGAGTGCATTGCTTGTCAGCAGCGTCGGGACAGCGAATTTCTTTCAGTGTGGGAATACGTACGAGCGTTGCCAGCGGCTGCCACGTGCCGACAGTGCCGTCCGTATCGATGGCTCGATAACGTAGTGGGCCAAACGCCGAGGGCCCAAAACTTTTGAGCGGATCAAACGTCGCCATGATGGTTTTGGCGTCCTGCAAAATTAGCGTTCCATTGTCGAGATTGAGCAATGTATGAAAAGAACCATCCTTTGTGGCAACTTCGATTTTTTCCTTGCGCGGGAAATTTTCCGGAACTTCTGTCTTCAGAAAGAATGACAAAGTTCCATCCTGAGGAAGTTCGTCCTGGTTCTTCAACCGCACTGCGGAAGGTGTCGCTCCGCTTTGAACAGTCTTACTAATGAGTTCCAGCTTCGGACGCGCTGATTCGACTTTGGTTTTCAGGTCGAGCACGCGGCCATCTTTCAACGACACCTGGGCCACGATATCTTCCTGCGGCCTTAACGCGGGAGCCGCCGTAAGGCGCGCGGCAAGTTCTAACTCGTCCTTTTCGTCGTTGCGGGAAAGTCCTGCGGGAACGAAGTGAAGTCCGCTCATATCGAGGCTGGCAACTTCATCGAGGCGGGTGCCTTTTAACGTTCCTTGTTCCTCGCCGGCGCTGATGAAAAAATCATCCAGCCGCGCGCTTTCTGAATAAGTATTCAAGGAAATCGCGTCGGGCTTGGCAAGACCAAATTGTTTTACCAATAGCGTCGTTGTACCCACCTGCGCGTCTTTTAGCGGAACTGTCACTTCCACTTCATTAGGTTTACCCGGCTTCCAACTCGTTTTCGCCGGAGCCTGCGCAGTTTTCATGAAAACGTCGGAGATGCAGGCGGCCGCGTTCGAATGAAGATGGATAGCGTCATCGCGCCCGACGATCAAGGCATTGCGATCTTCCTGTGAAATCATCCACTCTACGGAATGCGAACTGGCCATTTGGAATGTGGGTCCGGTAAAAGGTTGAAATCCCCAGGACCCTCGTAGCACAGCCGTAAACACAGGGGGCAGTTTGTCGGTCGGTAGTTCGGCGGCGTTAATGCTGAATCCACCTTTTGCAGCGTCGGAGTTCGCCGGAAGGTCGAGTTTGAATCCATCTTTATTTTCAATATGCAGAACCATGTTGTGCGCGTAGTCCGTGGAGAACGCGAGCGGAGCGCCTTCTGCTGGAATCACCAATACCGGCTGCTCCATGCAAAATACCTGCTCGGCATCCACAGCGCGCAATGGAGGAAATTGTTCCGACTCAATCGCGGGTAGTCCGATGACCAGCACCGACTTTGGATTATGAAACGACGGTGGATTGTTCAATCGCAATTTCAGGTCGAAATCTTTCGGGATCGCGAGCGCCGGGATGTATTGGTATTGCGCCGTGTGATAGCTGGCGAAGATGCGCGCGACATCGACGATGGCCCCGACATAGGAACTGTAAGCGCCACCTCCGGCCATGCGCGTGTAGGCAATTTGACCGATCAGATCAGAATTGGGCCCCGAGGTCAGCGCGGCCACCATCGACTGGCTGTGTCCATCTTCCATTACCAACTGATTTGTATTTTGCGTGAGGCATGAGGCCTGCTGTTCCGTGGGGCGGTCGAAACATTGCTGATCAATTTTTATATTCAAACTGCGAGCCAGCAACACCGAACGATCGTGCAGCAATTTCGGATCGTTCTCGGAGATCTGCCTGACGCCTGCGAGATAAGTGTCTAGGCGCGAACGGTCCAGACCGGCCTGATTCAAGTCTTGAGAAGCGCGGACAAAGCTTCCCGGTTTCCCTTGCACAGCGGAGCGAAGCGTACTGAAATCGCCTCCGGTTTCCGGGGCCAGAAATATCAGTGCCTGCTGCGCGTCCATAGGAACGGTGACGACAATGCCTTCGTCTTTCACCGGTTTCTTCCATGTCTCTGCTTTAAAGAACCAATTGTCAGGCGGAGGGTTCGTTGGCCCGCGCAGAAAAGCGGCAATCAATAAATAATGCGCTGATTGATCATCAGGAAGATTGGGATGGATCCATACGCGGTCGCCGGCTTGTAAATTGGGAACTTCAGCAATGGGAAGACTTTTTCCGTTGCGGGTAACTTTCACTTCCACGGGAGGTCCGGCCAGATCGAACGCGGCCGTATCGGCTTGCAGCACGCTGCTTGCAAAGCACAACACGAGAAACAATGAAAAACAAGTGGCCCTGAAACGCATGTTTATATTCTAAAAATTATCCGCCGCGATAGCTAGACCTAAGAGGGCATCCACGTATCCTTATTGATTCGACGGATACTGAGAGCAAGGGTGAGAATTTGATGAGACCAGAGTGCGCAACGCTTTACTAAATATAGGGTACAGTTGAGAATAGTGATTCGTTCAATAGAGCACTTGTAATAAAAGGAGACGCAATTATGGCAGCAACTGGAGAATTGATTCGCTCAATGAATTACGTGGACGACATCACCACGACCTTGCGGCGCATTGGTGCATCCCTTACAGGAATGGATCCCGATGAACGTAAAAAGCTCGCCGAGCATTTGCGTTCTGCCTCATCGAATTTGACCACACTGATCAGCCAAATCGACAAAGGACTCTAGTTTGGCTTCGATTTCGACCCTCGCCGTGATCGGCGCCGGAGCACAAGGGCGCGATATTGCTTATTTGGGGGCGATCGCCGGGTATCGCACGATTCTTGAAGATATTCTGCCGAATGCTTTACGGCGCGCGGAAGATCAAATCCGTTCAAACCTGGATCGCGCCATTGCCGCAAATGAAATCACCGTGGACGAAGCGCAAGCGGCGATGCTGCGCGTGGAATATGCGGGCAGCGTCGAAGACGCCGCGCGGGAAGCCGATTTCGTGATCGAAGCCGTGCCGGATGAACTGGAATCAAAACTCGAGATTTTTACCCTCCTCGACAAAGTCTGCCGTCCCGATACGATTCTAGCTTCCAATACTTTGACGTTAAGCGTCAGTGAAATCGCCAGCATTACTTACCGTGCTCCCAAATGCGTCGGTATGCGGTTCCTGCATTCTGACCATTCTGATTCCGGCCGCTCGACCAAATTGCTGGAGATCGTGCAGGCGGCAGAAACTGACGATGAAACGCTGGCCCTTACCGTCGAAATCGCCAAACGGATGAAGAAAGAAATTCTAATTATCCAGGAATTATCCGAAGGTGAATCATCCCCACCAATATTGTCAAACAATTCCCAATGACCTTTCGATTGCACGAGAAGTTCTAATCCATTGCATATAGTGCGGCAGGCCACCCTGCAGACTATAATTCCTAGCAGCGCGTGGGCGGCGTGTAAAGTTTCGTCTGTAGCCCCATCTTTCATTCCAATGGCATTGTTTTGGTTGCGAATTGCGTTAGGCTGCTATGCCGTAGGCCTGCTCTATATCCTCGTCGCGCTCGGACGCGCGAGCGAGTGGGTGAACCGGGTTGCGCTCCAGGCGGCCTATCTGGGAATGATCTTTGAGTTTGTCTTCCTGGTGGAAAGCATCTTCGCGTCAAGCCAAATCACTTTAGCGGCGGAACATAATGCCGAGCCATTGTTGGCCTTTTTCATCATGGCGATGTTCATGGGGGTGTATCTCGTCTACAAAACCTCTTCGCCGGGCATCGTGGTCTTTCCGTTGGTCTTTCTTCTCACATTTGTTGCCGCGACCGGGGAGCAGCGCTTTCTCTCCATGGTTCCCAGCACGCGTAAGGATTGGCTGATCGTCCACATTGCGCTCATCTTTTGTGGTTACGCCGCTTTGATCCTCAGTTTCGGCGCCAGCTTTGTTTATCTGCTCCAGGAACGGGCTTTGAAATCCAAACGTTCGAGCGGATTGCTGTCTCGATTGCCGGCGTTGCAAGTGCTCGACGACATCAGTTTCCGTTCACTTGTTCTGGGATTTCCCTTGATGACGCTCGGGCTTCTTGCCGGCATCGTTGTAGCCCAGGCTACTTATGGGCGCGTGCCTTATTTTGATCCGAAAATTCTGCTTTCGGTCTTGATGTGGGCCATTTATCTGCTCCTGATTTATACGCGCTGGACGGCAGGCTGGCGAGGACGCCGCGCCGCATATCTGGCAACGGGAGCGTTTGTGATTGCAATCATCGCGTGGGCGGCAAACTACTTCAGCGCGATGCATGGATTTGTCCGGTCATGAATTTTCAACTCATCGGCGTAAATCACGTGAGTGCTCCCATTGAGATAAGGGAGCGGCTCGTGGTGCCGGAGTCGGAAATTCCTCGCGCGCTCAAAAAGCTGGTGCAGCATCCGGGCGTGGAAGAGGCCATGATCCTCTCCACCTGCAATCGGGTGGAGATTCTCACGCGCACCACGAATGGCGCCGTGAATCTGCGTGCGTTCTTGCAGGAATATTTTCCCGTGAATCTTTCCGACTACGACAAGCACCTTTACGAATTGCGCGAACAGGATGCGGTACGGCATATTTTCCGCGTAGCTTCCAGCCTGGATTCGATGATCGTCGGAGAGCCGCAAATTCTTGGCCAGGTAAAAGAAGCTTATGCATCAGCGCGCGCTTTAGGGGCTGTGCATTCGCAGCTCGATCAGTTGCTTACAAGGTCTTTTGCCGTGGCCAAGCGCGTGCGCACGGAAACAGCGATCGGTGCATCGGCGGTTTCCGTGGCTTCTGTTGCGGTGGAGTTGGCAAAAAAGATTTTTGGTTCGTTGAGTGGCAAAAATGTGTACCTGGTCGGCGCAGGAAAAATGAGCGAACTGGCTGCGCGGCATTTGCTGGCAAATGGCGCGGTTGCAATCTTTGTGGCGAATCGTACCTACGGCCGTGCGGTGGAGTTGGCGGAGAAGTTTAATGGCAAAGCTATCCAGTTCGCGCAGCTTTACGACACTTGCGACCGCGCCGACATCGTCATTACTTCGACCGGCGCGCCGCACGCCATCTTCCGCCGTGAGCATGGCGAGTTATTTTTAAGCCGCCGCAAGAATCGGCCCATGTTCTTTATTGATATTGCCGTGCCCCGGAATGTCGATCCTGAATTGAACAAACTCGATGGGATCTTCGTGTATGACATCGACGATCTGCAGCAAGCAGTTGTTTCTCACGTTTCTGACCGCAAGAAAGAAGCCGAGCGCGCGGAAGAGATTATTGATGCAGAAGTTCAGCGTTTCCGTGAGCGACTGCAAACACTAAACGTGGTGCCCACAATTGTTTCCCTGCAAGACCATTTGGAAACCATTCGGCAGGCAGAGATTGATCGCGTCCGGGGACGGCTGGGACCGCTGACGCCGGATCAGGAAATCGTCATCGATCAGCTCACCAAAGGCATTGTGAATAAGATCATGCACACGCCAATCAACACTCTCAAAACGGCGGCGCGGGAATCCGAAGCGACGACGGTAATTGATCTGGTGAAGAAGTTATTCAATCTTGAAGCCAAAAAGGCGCAGTCTGGTGGGGATTCTGGGAGCAATCAGTAATGGCGCAACTGCGAATCGGCTCGCGTGGATCGCAGCTCGCGCTGTGGCAGGCCAATCATGTAGCGGCATTGCTTCGTGCCCGCGGACATGAAGTTGCGATCGAGATTATTCACACGACCGGCGACAAAATTCTCGATGTCCCTTTGGCGAAAGTCGGCACGAAGGGAATGTTTACGAAGGAAATCGAGGAAGCATTGGCCGATAACCGGATTGACCTCGCCGTCCACAGCCTCAAAGATCTGCCGACGGAACTTGCCCCGGAATTCACCCTTGCCGCTCTTCTGTCTCGCGAAGATGCTCGCGATGCTTTTTGTTCGCAGAAATTTAAATCTATCGCCGATCTATCTCGCAACGCGAAAGTTGGGACCAGCAGTTTACGTCGCCAGGCGCAATTGAAAGCGATGCGGAATGATTTGGAAATTCATCCATTACGCGGCAATGTTGATACACGGCTCAAAAAGCTGGAAGCGGGTCAGTACGACGCAATTATTCTGGCCGCGGCGGGATTAAATCGTTTGGGAAAAATTGAATTGGTAAGGCAAATTCTTCCCGTCGAGATCATGTGCCCTGCGCCCGGGCAGGGAGCTTTAGCGATCGAGATCAGGTCGAGTGATAAAACCACGTTGAGCCACATTCAATTTCTGGATGATCCATCCGCGCGTGCCACATCTACGTGCGAACGAGCATTGCTGAGTCGCATGGGAGGCGGATGCCAGGTTCCCATCGGGGCGTATGCAGAACAAATTACGAATGGCTTACGGTTGCTTGCGGTGGTTGCCGATCCTGACGGAGAAAGCATGCTGAAAGAAACGCAAGAGGGAACCGACCCAATCGCTTTAGGAGCTTCCGTCGCCAATGCGTTATTGCAGCGTGGCGGAGCTGATATTCTGCGTAAAGTTTATGAAAGGGAAGTAGCGGTTCCCCAGCAGCCCTGATTTTCATGCCAGCCAAACAATCACTGAAGGGCCTGCGCATTCTTGTAGGACGTGCCCGGCACCAGGCTAGTGTGCTTTCCGCGGAACTTCGTGCGCTGGGCGCAGAAGTTGTAGAAATCCCATTCATCGAGATACGCAGACCGCGTTCCTACAAACGTCTCGATCAAGCATTGAAAAATTTGTGTGACTACGATTGGCTGATTCTCACGAGCGTGAACGGAGTCTCTGCCGTCTGGGAAAGGCTTCGCAAGTTAGGCATACGAAAAAGCTCGCTGGCTTCTTTCTCACTGGCTTCTTTGAAGATTGCTGCGATCGGACCATCAACAAAAAAAGCAATTGAGAATTATGGGCTCAAAGTCGATGTAACGCCGAGCGAATATGTTGCAGAGGCGGTGGCGAAAGCTCTTCGCAATAAAGTGAATGGAAAGCGCGTGCTGCTGGCTCGCGCCAAAGTCGCACGCGATGTGATTCCGCAGGAATTAAAGAAAGCTGGTGCGATCGTAGACGTGGTTGAAGCCTATGAAACGATCATGCCCGTTACTTCACGGAAGCGATTGAAGAAGTTGCTAGCTGATCCGAAGCGAAAACCGGATGTAATTACTTACACCAGTTCGTCCACGGTAAAAAACTTCCTGGCCCTTCTCGGCGCGGACTCTAAACTAAAATTAAAATTAACGAGAATTCAAATTGCCTCGATTGGCCCAATCACATCTGCTACGTTGCGAGAGAAAAGGATGCGGGTAGATATAGAAGCTGAAAAATATACGATCCCAGGATTAGTCGAAGCGATTGTGAAGGCGCAGAAACTTCCAAAACAAAAAAATACAAAAAAAGATTATGCAAAGAAAAAGAAGAAGTAGAGCCTATTTCTTTTTCTTTTTTGGCGGAGGCGATTTCTTTTTGGCCGGGGCTTCCTTCTTTGCCGGCTTGGGTTTTTCCACGACTTTCTTTGCAACCAAAGCAGGCTTTACCTCTGCTGGTTTGGCTGCAGGCCCTTTCTTGGGCGGCTTTGACGGTTCGGCGGGCACAGGCACCGGAGGCGCTGCAGGCGGCATTGCCGCAGCTGCTTTGCCTTTCTTCTTTGCCGTTTTTCCAGCATCAGCCGCATTTGCGACAGCAACGGCTTTTCCACGTCCGCGCTTTGGAGCAGGAGGTGGCGGAGGCGGCGGAGGCGCAAGCGGCTTCAAGTACTTAAGGATTTCCGTGCGCGAACGCAGCTTTCCATCGAGTAACAGCATGAAAACATCGTGCGCAATTTTCGGATACTCCGGCATTTGCGGTGTAATCAGCAACTCCGTCATCTCCAATAAAGGAACTTTCTGCTGCACCTGGCGCCACTTAGTAAAGAAGTTTTTGATCTTCTGCAGCACGGCCTGCTTGCGCGATGTCACCGCCAGGAAAAGTGTCATTTCCGGACGTGCTTCCGAAAGCAGCTTCCATGTGCGCGACGGCGTTGCGGCTTCTTTACCCATGAGCCGCTTGTCGAGTTCTTTGGCGTGGTCCCCCAGGTCTTTCCAGGCTTCCACCAAAGTCTTGCGCGGAATCTGTTTGCGCAAATCGGCAATATCCTTGTCGCCCAGTCGCGTCGTCAAGAAATACATTACCGCCGTTGAAGGATCAGGCAGATATCCCAGCTCATTCATCTGTTGCCGGGTCTTGATCAACTGGGAAAGCCCGTTGGTGTCCACTTTCGCGCTCGACCAATGCGCATTGAAAAGCTTGAGCCAATCTTCTTTCTCTAGCACCTTCATGATGTGGAGAGGATCGTCTTCGTAGGCGAGCTGCTCGATCTCGTATCCGATCGCCTTATTCGTGATGTGCTCGATGTACTTATTTTCTTTCGCGGAATCGAAGCGCGCTTGCGTGCGCTCTTCGAGTGGCCAATGGAAACGCGCCGCAAAACGGACGGCGCGAAGCATACGCGACGGGTCTTCCACGAAAGCGTAGTTGTTCAGCACGCGAATCAGCTTGGCCTCAATGTCGGCCATCCCGTTAAACGGATCCATGAGCAAACCCATCGACCCTGGATTCAGGGACAGCGCCATGGCATTGACGGTGAAGTCGCGGCGGCGCAGGTCGTCAAGAATGGTGGCTGGAGTTACGACGGGGGGGCGTCCAGTTTTCTCATAGCGCTCGATACGCGCCATGCTGATTTCCGCGCGAACGTTCCCCGGCAAGCTAATGTAAAGCGTATTGGTATCGTGATCAGAACCGGCAATGGAGGCTCCCGCATGCTCCAGATCTTTTTGCAGCTTGAAAGGATTGCCTTGCAGCGTGAAATCGAGGTCGCGGATGGGAAGTCCGGTAATAATGTCGCGGACAGCCCCGCCCGTCAGGTACAGGTTTAGGCCGTTGGCACGGGCAATATCCTGAACCAGCTTTACGCCTTTTTGCTGATTGGGCGTAAGGCGAATTTCCAAAGTGTATAGGTAATCAGCCATGTCTTCTATGACTGCCGACGACGGTCCGCGCCCGAGTGGCTTTTGCGCGAGTTTTCCACAGGTTCCTTTCCAGGATATACATCGTTCTGAGCCACAATCCGTAACCCGCTCCATACATTAGGCTTACACATGTACCGAAGGGCTGCGGCAAGCAACTGAAAATAACACAAGGTTAACGATTTGGCTACTAGGAACGTACGAATTCGCAGATTTTGGCTAAAAAGTGTGAAAATCAACCTAAGACAGGTTAGTTTCATACCATACAGATCACCCAGCAGGGAATTTTGCACAGGATAGATGCCTTCTACCCATAAAAAAGTAATTGTCCGGAAAATGGACCGGGACACCATCAATGGCTACGTTGCCCCTGCCCATTTTGTGCAGGAAGGCAAACTCGAGCTTCTCAATACCGCCGGCAACGTCGTGGGAATTGAACTGCGCGACATCCGCGCCGTCTATTTTGTCAGGGAGTTTGGAGATTTCGATTCCTTTACCCGGAAAACTTTCACAACCCGGCCGCGGACTGAAGGCTTATGGGTAAGGTTGAAGTTCAAGGACAGCGAAATTCTGGAAGGCATGATGCCGAATGATTTGTCTTTGACCACGGCGGAAGGTTTTTTGGTGAATCCTCCCGATCTACGATCCAATACGCAGCGGATTTTTGTGCCCCGAACGGCCCTTGAATCGCTAACCGTTCTCGCCGTGATCGGCGCCGCTCGGCGTCGCCGCAGAGGTGAAATGGATGATCAGCGTCAGGTCACGTTGTTTGAGCAGTGACGGCACACTCCTTTTGCATGCAAAATTGCGCGGAGGGTTACTTTTCACAGTGTTTTCGAAACAAGAATTATTTCCGGATCGAATCCATGACACGACATACTAAAAGAAGTTGGTTTCACGAACATTCGCTAAGCATTGTGAGTGTAAGTATTCTTGTTTTCTGGGTTGTGATGTACACGAGATTTGATCCCAATACTCATTGGGGGTCGTTTTTCGGAAATGCCATCGCCGATTGGAGTGGCGTTGTGGTTACGGTGATTGCCACGAAGTATTTCTACGAATTGGGATCAGCGGAAAGCCGTCGTCCGCCCAAAGAAGTTCTCTCGAAAGTCCGCGATATTCTTCTCCGGCACTCGCTCAGCATTTTTCTGATCGTGACCGGGATCGGCTGGGTTGTGCTATTTACCCGAATGAATCCGCAGGAACGCTGGGGACAGGTGGTAGGGAATGTTGTTTCCGAATGGACGCAAATTCTCGGGATGGTTATTCTGACCAAGCGTCTAATCGAAAAACATTCCAAAGAATCACGCCGAGACTGATCTCACAGTGTTCTCGGTGTTTTTACTTACCTTGGCAGTGCCTGCGCCACCCACAAAAGTTCTTGCATGCCGGCTCATTTATAAGGTACCTTTTGATTCCCCCAGGGCCTGTGCTTGTATCCAATTAAAAATCAACATCGCAGCAGTAGTGCCTTTTCGCGGTCGTTCTTTTTAGGAGTCATATCTCTCATGCGAATTAGTCCGTCGTCCTGGGTTCTGCGTGTGCTTGTTATTTGTGGCGTCTTCTGTGGCTCCTGTGTCGCGCAAAATGTCGCGCCCCAGCCGTTGATTACCCAGCGAATTGACGACTCTCAACTGGTAACGCTGAAAGGGAACACGCATCCCTTGGCGCTGTCTCTTACAGATCTGGGTGCAGCTTCTTCGGACCTTGTAATGCATCGGATGCTTCTGCTGCTCAATCGCAGCTCGGCGCAAGACGCAGCTTTGAGGAAGCTTCTGGACGAACAGCAGGAAAAGGATTCGTCAAACTACCACCAATGGCTTACTCCCAACCAGTTCGGCCAGCAATTCGGCGCGTCGCTTCAAGATGTTTAGACCGTCTCCACATGGTTACAGGCGCAGGGATTTCAGGTCACTCAGGTTAGCCGTGGCCAAAATGTCATAGAATTTTCGGGAACAGCCGGGCAAGTCCAAAAAGCTTTTCATACGTCAATTCATAGTTATCTGGCCAAAGATGGCGCGCATTGGGCGAATGCGAGTGATCCACAAATTCCGGCTGCCCTTGCGCCTGTTGTTGCAGGCATTGAATCCCTGAACAATTTTCCGCGCAAGTCATCCAGCGAATTCGTGGGAAGTTATTCGAAGAACTCCCACAGTCTGACTTCCAACCCGCTGTTCACATTTCCCGGTGGTTGCGACCAGGATGGCAATTGCTATGCGGTAAGCCCCTATGATTTCGCAACTATCTACAACGTATTACCACTATGGAATTCTGGAATCGACGGCACAGGAGAAACAATCGCCGTAGTTGGGCGATCGAACATCGTTCTGCAAGACGTAACCTCATTCCGCAGCATTTTTAATCTGCCACCGCCGGACGCAAGCCACCTGCAAATTATTTTGAATGGTCCGGACCCTGGTTTAGCGGGAGACGAAAGCGAAGCCGATATTGACGTGCAATGGTCGGGCGCGGTGGCCAAAAATGCCAAAATCGACTTCGTCGTTTCGGAATCTACCGAGACTACCGATGGAGTGGATTTGTCCGCACTGTATGTCATTGACAACAACCTTGCTCCAATTCTCAGTGAGAGCTTTGGGCAATGCGAATTATTCATGGGAACGGCGGGCAATGCATTTTTCCAAAATCTGTGGCAGCAGGCTGCCGCGCAAGGGATCAGCGTTTTTGTTTCTACGGGGGACAACGGCTCCTCGGGATGCGACAACAATCAAGGCACGGTCCCCCAACCAGCTGAAGACGGATTGGCTATAAGCGGTATCGCATCGACCCAGTTTAATGTGGCCGTGGGCGGTACAGACTTTAACGACATCACAAATCCTTTGACGTTTTGGAATGCCACGAACGATCCAACAACCGGAGCTTCAGCCAAAGGATATATCCCGGAAACAACCTGGAATAACACTTGCACCAATAGCCTTTTTGGATCGGTAGCAGGATTCAGCGCGAATGCAGAAACTAATTGCAACAATTCGCAGTTGGTGGATTTCGTATGGACCGTTGGTGGTAGCGGTGGAGTAAGCAGCTGTACTACCAGTAACGGGAATACGCCATCGTCGTGCACTGGTGGTTATTCCAAACCCATATGGCAAACGGGAGCAGGTGTTCCCAGCGATGGAAAGCGAGACATTCCCGATGTGTCGCTATTCGCGAGCAACGGATTTGTAGGGAACTTCTATGTGATTTGTGAAGCAGACGCTACGAATGGATTCTGCAACATAAATAATCTTGCAGGTTTCGGAGGCACGTCTGTAGCTA
>DASXCC010000267.1:0-4121 GCA_036491415.1 Terriglobales bacterium
AACCTTCTCGTCTTTTACGACTCCTACTACCAGCCACGGAATTTCCGGACCGCGACCTGGCTTGCCGAACACGTGCTGCCGAATCAAGATGCGGCTACCGATGGGGTCTTCGCCTTTGAAATATGTCTTCGCCATCGTTTCATTGATCACCGTGACAGGTAGCCGTGGTATCCGCCGCGCTGCTGCCAATCGCGATGCTGGGATTTCCAGTTGCTGGCGCGATGCTCCTGAAATGCGGCACGCTGCTCAGCAGGGTTTGCGTTTGCATGCTGCGCTTTCATCGCCGCGTTTGCAGGCTTGATAGCACGGTGCATCCTTGTCATAACTGTTGCCGAACTATTTCCCGGAAATCACAAGCGACGCTGGACAAGAATGACGATCTGCCAGTATGTAGCGCCGCCGAAACGCTCGAATGACAGGAACCGTTCATCAATCAGACACTCGCTTACCACGCCTTACGGGTGTTGGCTCGTCTCTTTCGTCGTGGAGAACTCGCGAACCAAGGCGGCTTCGTAAATCTAGGTATCTGCCAGATGTCGCCATTGCGAATTCGGCCTCCCTTATTCGTGGACGGCAACGTTACCCAGAGCATTGCTTAGACTTTGTGCCACCGCCACGAGTCGGGAGCGTTGCTCCTGCCCCACTGACGCTCCCAAGGCACTCGCGGCTTTCGCAACTGCCTGTTCCCCTTGGGCCGGCGACAGTTGCAATAAACCTTCGACTGCCTCGGTAACCCTGATCGAAGCAGCTTCCGCAGTTTTCGTTGTGGCGCTAACATTCTCCGTTTGCAAGCTCTTAAGAGCATCAGCAAGACCTGTGAGGGCATCCGCTTGGGCATTAAACGCTTCTTCTACGGCCTTCTTCCCTTCCTCGCTCGAATCGAGATAGGCCAAAAACTCGTCCGAAGCGTCACCCGAGTCTATAAAACAGCGAAACTCATTCTGCCATTCAGGCTTGATTTGTTTAACAACCGTCTCCACATTAAAGACAGCGGGCTGTTTTGATTCCATATTCACCTGGAAACTCCTTTTCTCTTACAATAAAGACGGAGTAACAGAAAAATATTACATTGATTCCGCCTAACCTACTGGTTCCACAGAGCTTATAAAGTCATTGCTTGACGCAAGCGCCTCAAAGTTCGCAAGATCCGAACAGCTGTTGCCGAATAGGATATTCCGATTGAATCGGAGATTTCACTCAGACTCATGTTCTTCCAAAACCGCAGTCTGAGGAGATACCTGTCTTCCGGGCGAAGCGATCTAAGCGCTGCTTTCATTCGTTCGATGTCCTGAGATTCTTGCGGATTCAACCCGACGGAAAGTTGAGCAGGGATGGACTCTTCGGGTATCGATTGAGTGGGTATCTCACGAAGACGACGCCTCTTCAAATCGGTAAATGCATTCCGCATCATGACCATCACATAGCCCGCCGGTGATCCTGACGCGCGCAGCCTCTGCAGGGTTCGCGGCGACTGCAACTTGAGCATAGTCTCTTGCACAACATCATCGTTATCTTCAGGGGTCGTGCGCAATATCGCGCGCGCCAACTGCGCGGATGTCCGTAACAAGCGTTCAGCACTGCTCCACACCTCGCCGTCAGTTTCCGTCCTCGAAGACGACGATTGTCTTGCCGAAAGTTCTGCCTCTAGCCGAGGGAGGATTTCTTTCCAGGCAGAATCCAGAGTCATAGAAGCCTACTCTGGATCTCTTTGAGGTATTCCGGTAACTTATTGACCAGTTGTCCAAGGGGGTTTTGCAAACTCTGGAACGCTTTCTTTTGAAGTAAAAGTTTTCTGGACGTGCTCATCTTCCAGGACGCAGTCGCATTTCGAAGGTCAACTCCTCCAATTAGTACCTGTTGCAGCAGGGTCTGCATCTGTTTCGACTGTTCGGAACTGGCTCCTTCGACCCTTATGATCAGCTGTTTCAAACAGTATTCGGGGCTGAACCATTCGAGAGGTTCTTCTTTCGCTCGGGCTTTTTCTACCGCTTCGATTGTTGTCGCGATTAAAGCGAAGACGAAAAGGATTATGGAAATCCTAAAGAGCGTCTTGCGCCATTTCGACCGGTGGCTAGAGTCGTAGGTCTTATTTGACAGATAAACGTACCAATCCCCAACCTGTGACGGGACCGAAGAACGGTCCTGTGGAGAGATATACAAGCTTGTTCCTGATGGCCAGTCAAACGCCGTCTCAGGAGTCGAAACGTCTTTTACTATTGCGACCATCTGTGTCGAACCGCTCGACGATTTTTGGTAAGCACGGAGATGCGTTGCCGATGAGGTCTCGACTTTAAAAGCCGGGATGTTCGCCGGCATTTCCATAACTAGCCAGCACGTCATGCTGCCTTCGGCATCCGCTGTGAGCACGAGCCGGTTATTTGGTGGATCAACATGCCACTCGAAACCAGTTTCATAGCCTTTAGAAATGGGAGTTCCGCCAAATTCATGAACGCCTAGAAGCAACAAAGCCGGCGCGCCAAGCGCGATGAAAATCAATCGTAATCGCTTCATGGTTAGGACCTTTGGTGCTCTGCGATATTACAGCAGGATAAGTTAACGAAATTGATTTTTTTTGCCCGATGTACATCTCTCAATGGGGATATCAACAAATATTTCTGATCGCAAGCGGCACTATCACGACAAACGAAAAGGAGATTCAATGAGCGGCAGCGTGCACAGGCTGGTGAGCCGATTGAGCATCTGGTTTGCAACTGCCTCGAATGTCGTAACCAAAGCCGTACAAAACTGTAGCCAAGCAGTCCAGCTTTGGCATTACTTCTCCCCCGCATTCCTGAAACCCCCGAAAGCGTGACCGGCTTCTACGTAGAGATTTGGAGATATTCCTGCGAACGTACCTTATTTGAAGTCGTCTGGTCCGGCAGTTTTGAATGTTTCGTTCAGCAATGTTGCCAACCGTAGTCCGGCAATGGACAATCGCATGTCCACAACGTTTATCTGCTTATTGTAATAATCATCATCTACTGCTCCACCTTCGTCGAGCCATGCATCCTGTGCGTACTTGTGTGACTCATTTGCCCAATCCTCTGGCGTCCCGCTAGCTGTAAGCTTCTGGTCCTTGATTAGCTGTTCGAGATGAGCAACATAAGCCTTTTGCGCCATTCCCGTGTGCTGAATCATTCCGTCGTCCCATGCCGCATGAAGATTGCACTTTTCGGGTTTACCTGCGAACGGGCAGTTGTCCGTACCAAATAAGACAACGTGAACTCCGTTCGCCCCACGCTCATCGCCGATGGCATGGAATGGCTGATGAACGTCGCCCACAAAGTGGATGATGAACTTCAGCGCTTCCATCCGATTCTCATGAGACGCGGTTTTATCTGACAAAACCTTTTGAAAAAAGGTGATTCGATCAACTACACAATTCTGGTGGTCAGTCTTTGCACCAGGGTGCGTGTCTTTTGGCAAAAAACAGTCACGCGAATCCTCGAATGAGTCGGCGCTCTTCGGAATGTCTACAAAATGCCAGTTGTATGTTTCAGGATGCTGGTTTCGCTCAGGACTGTCGGCCCAACTCGCAACTGATGCCAGCGATTTATTGGCCAACAGGGACTGAATATTTCGTTTCGCGTTTTCGGTTAAATGATCTTGGGCGATGGTGGCAACGATTGCGTGGCCTTCTTTGCCCCAGCCAACAAATTGGCTAGATAACAATGTCACGATTGATAGGGCAGCGATCAGGCGTTTAAACGAAGGCAATAGGCAGAGGATTCTCTTCATGGTCTTTCTCCGAATAAGATTGTCCAGCGGGCCTAAGGGAGTGATTGGCCCAGAAGTTTAGCAGAGATTAGTTGAAAGGCAAGCGAAACGTGAAGGGCACAGACGGAACGGATAGTCCCATGCGCCTGCATTCTTACGCTTTGTTATATGCCGTCGCCACCATCGAATTTACATAAAGAGTTTTGAAAGCTCCGGGCGGAAATTATAGGGGGAAACCAGCATAACGTTGGTAATAAGCTCATCAACTTTTGAGAACGGCGAGTTCATCCTGTCGTATAGAATGAGTTCCTGCCAATGGCCAAGAAATGCAAAGCAGATGCCGAACCATCTTCGGGTGACCTCTGGGTTGCTCCCCGCTATAGCCTAAAAGGCCCAGCCGGGGA
>DASXCC010000268.1:0-15128 GCA_036491415.1 Terriglobales bacterium
GTGTTAACGATAGAAAACAAATAAGAAGTTTGGTCGGGGCGATAGGATTCGAACCTACGACCCCCTGCGCCCAAGGCAGGTGCGCTACCAGGCTGCGCTACGCCCCGACATTCAAGAATTTACAGAAGGTCTTTAGATTATAGCTGAGGAATGTTCCCAGACAGATTCACTCTAAGCGTGGGAAGTGGAAACTTATCCGTCGTAGCCAGGAGTATCACCGAAACACATGCCGATGGCTCGCGCGGTGCGCGCCAAATCACCTTGCGGATCGACGGTTTTTAGTTTGCCGATGGCTTCGGCAATGCATACTGATTCGACTCGGCTATTGCGCAAGCAAACCATCTTGCCGAATTCGCGTTGCGCAATGAGTTCCACAGCCGACACACCGAAGCGTGTGGCAAGAATGCGATCGAAGGGCGTGGGTGATCCTCCACGCTGAATATGTCCGAGCACGCTGACGCGAACTTCCTTGTGCGACTGCTCTGCAATGGCTTGCCCCACTAAGTTGCCCACCGGACTGTTCTGCCGGCGGTTATCTTTTAGCTCCGGCGGCAACTGGATTCCTTCCGCCACCACGACAATCGTAAAGTGTTTGCCGTCAGTTTCGCGCTGCGCGATGTAATCCGCAATATTTTTGATGGTGAAGGGAATCTCAGGAATCAGAACGACGTGCGCGCCGCCCGCGAGCGCCGCGGAAACGGCGATCCATCCCGCATCGCGGCCCATCACTTCCACCACCATCACGCGATGATGCGCTTCAGCGGTGGTGTGAATTTTGTCCACCGCATCAGTCGCGGTTGCGAGTGCTGTATCGAACCCGAAGGTGACGTCGGTTGCCGAAAGATCATTGTCGATTGTTTTGGGAACGCCTACCAGTGGCAGTCCGCGCTGAAAAAGTTCCCAGGCAATTTTTTGCGAGCCGTCGCCGCCGATGGTAATCACCGCATCAATGCCCAGCTTGCGCGAATTCGCAATCACCTCATCGGCAATGTCGCGCGTGACTTCTTTATCGTTCTCAATCGTGACTTCTTTATCGTTCTCAATAATTTTGTATTCGAAGGGAGTGCCGCGGTTCGTTGTACCAAGAATCGTTCCGCCGCGCGGCAGAATTGAGCTGACATGTTCAAGCGTGAGCTCGCGGGATTTTTCCGGCCAGATGAGGCCGTCGAATCCGTCAGGAATGCCGATGACCTTCCACTTGTATTTGAGTATCGCGCATTTTACCGCCGCGCGAATCACCGCATTCAAGCCCGGGGCGTCACCGCCTCCGGTGGAAATTCCAATGCAACGGATATTTGACATGATGGTCTGACGCAGGGGCAGGGACCGCTGCGCCGAATTCCTTAATGAAATCATCGGCGCAAACGTATGGTAATGACAACGTTACCTCTGGTGCTGGCCAAAGCGGAGGTAATGAGGCCGTCCGCCGATCGCGGAATTCTGGCCTCTCATCGAAAACTAATTTGGGGGTTTGCAGCTGCTAGTTGACGTTCAGCGTTGCCGTCGCCTGCAGTGTATTTGTGCTGTTGTAAGTCGCGGTAATCGTCACTGTTTCCGCGCTCACGTTTCCGACCGTTACAACCGCAGGAGATTGTCCTTGCGTGATGGTGATGTTCGTCGGATCGCTGGTGGACCAGATCACAGTACCTGAAACATCCACGGGCGTGCTTGAACCTTGCACGGTGGCCATCGCACTAAATTGCGTCGTTCCACCATTTGCGGCCGCGCTAGCCGAAGTAGGGGTGATCTTGATGGAAGTCACATTCGCCAGAGAAACATTAACCGTTGCCTGACCGCTCACCGTCCCGCTTTCCGCGGTGACGGTCGCAGTTCCCGCCGCGGCGCCGCTTACAACGCCTCCAGCAGAAACTGGAGCGATGCTTGTATCCGAAGTACTCCAGATGACGCCGGAAGTCAGAGTTTTCGTGCTGCCGTCGTCAAAATTTCCAGTGGCGGTCATCTGCTGCGTAGCGCCCTGTTGCAGATTCAAATTCGAAGGACCGACCGTGACACTTTGCAATACTGGATTTACGAAAAATCCCTTGCAGCCTGCAGCTACAACAAGAAGAGAAAAGACGATGCAGAGGGTAAGTTTCCGCTGAACTCCTGGCGTTTGTGCGACAGACATCCGATGAACTCCTCGCAAAGCGGTTGAAGAAAATTGTATCAGAGCAAATGTTTGCAGGTTGCTAGGATGCACCTTCGTGCATGTAGGGTTTACAAACCTGTACCACTGAGGAACGCAAGACCTTCACAGGCTTGCGCGGAATTTTGAGGAGGCGCGAATCAATGCGATCTTTTGGCTTTGGCGATGCGGTCGTCGATGGGTTTGCGAGCCGCAAATCCCTCGCTGACGCCGTGCCAGTGAGTGATCGAGTCTTCGCCTAACTTCCAGCACAGCAGGATCGTGCGGCCATCCACTTCACAGGGAAAATCGAGAAGGCCGATATCCAGATCTTTTACCTGTACGCCCATGGCATCAATTTCCTCCATGGCGTCTTTCACTCTTTGTAAAGTTTTCTCTCGCTCGGCTTTCCGTTTGGCCAGCGGGGCGGCATTCAACACCATCCCTCCGTTCAAATAGATGCGCTGCTGGAGTTCCTGAAACTCTTCATCCACTTCCTGAATGAGTTCTTTGCCCGTGATGGCCGTGCGCAATAAAGACTCAAGTACCGGCACAAGCATCTGGGCTTCGTCGAGGGTAAAGGTGCGGTCAGACATTTGTATTAATTTTACTTCTTTCTCATTTCCTCTTTTTTACTTTTATCTTTCAAGCGGGGATCTAGCGAAATACTCCAGGACATCGCCATCAAGAACGCTCCGAGAAACAATGCACCTGCAAGAACAACTAGGATTTCGTCGAAAATGTTTTGCCAGGAAAATCCACCAGGGACAACAAGAATTAAGCCAACCAAACCAGCAAGGACAGTTAAAAAAATCAGCAAAACAGCAATCCATTGAAGGATTGTGGTGTGCGAGTTATTGAGGAGACTTCGCCAGAGCCGGGATTCATTGTTTTTCGTATCCGGGAAGACGATGTTCCGCTGTCTCTGGTCAATATCTTCCAGCCATTTTTCTCTCTCGGATTCGTGGGTCATTTCTATTGAATCTCCAGCATCCGATCCAGCGCCACGCGCGCCCAATACTTCACATCATCTTTTACTTTGATCTGGTTCACGACGTTGCCGTCGGCAAGATTTTCCAGTACCCAGCACAAATGCTGCGGAGAAATGCGGAACATAGTCGTGCACAAACAGCCCGCGTCATCGAGCGTAATTACTTTTTTGCCTTCCGCGGCGAACTCTTTCCCCATGCGATTCACCAGATGGATCTCCGTGCCCACGGCGAACATGCTTCCCGCAGGCGCCTGGCGGATCATCTTCAATAATCCTTCGGTCGAACCGACTCCATCCGCCTTCTGGCAAACTTCCCATCGGCATTCGGGATGCGCGATTACTTTAATACCAGGAAATTTCGCGCGAACGTTGTCCACGTGCTCCGGCAAAAAGCGCTGGTGCACGGAGCAATGTCCCTTCCATAAAATGATCTTCGCCGCGCGCAACTTTTCCGGCGTGGTGCCGCCGTTCAGTTGATAAGGGTCCCACACCACCATTTCATGCAGCGGAATTCCCATTCCGTATCCGGTGTTGCGGCCTAAATGTTGGTCGGGAAGAAAAAGCAATTTGGAATTTTTGGCGAACCCCCACTTCATGGCGCCCGCCGCGCTGGATGATGTGCAAACGACGCCGCCACGCTCACCGCAAAACGCTTTGATCGCCGCCGTGGAGTTGATATACGTAACCGGCGTTACGCCGTCGCCGTCATCGGTGGTAATGCCAGCGCGTATCAGTTGTTCCCAACAATGTTCGACCTGGGTAATTTCCGCCATGTCGGCCATGGAGCATCCAGCGTTGAGATCGGGGAGAATAGCGACTTGCTCCGGGCGGCTGAGGATGTCGGCGCTTTCCGCCATAAAATGAACGCCACAGAAAATGATGTACTTTCCGGCAGCCTTTGCTGCTTCCTGGGAAAGTTTGTAAGAGTCGCCGCGAAAATCGGCGAAGCGGATTACTTCATCCCGCTGATAATGGTGACCAAGAACAACAACTTCGCGGCCCAATGCTTCGCGGGCTTCACGAATACGATCGTCCATCGTGTGATCGGGAAGGACGAGATAATTTTCCAAACTGCATACAGCCGAAACGGTTGCCATATTGTCCTGCTTTCAGCTCCAGACGGCACCGCGCCCGCATATTTCGCGAGGCACCTATGCTCATACCGGAACGGGGATGTTGAAAGCCCTACCAGTAGCTCCAGCCGGCTCACTGCGCTTTATCGTATGAACGACTGTTCTGACTCAGCGCCCAGCCTGCGGGGATGTTGAAGCCACTTATTGCTTTGCTACTTAATTCGATGCCGTCATTATCCAAAAGCTGCGCTTTTTTACAAGCGAAGAATTGACGGATATCCATACATATTGTGCACTGCCGAGGATGCAACAATCAAGTGAAGATGTTTTGGATAGTTGACCAGAGAACCAACCAGAATGGATGTGGAGTGCAACAAGTTATGCGGATTAAGAATTACACAGCTGTGCCTTTGGAAGCTAAAATCGCCTCAATCTGAGCAAAATGATTCAGGTCATGACCGGCATAATAAGTTGCTATGTCTCGCACGGACTCACGTCCCCGCTCAGTATGGATCCCGGCCCGCTCCCATTCCTCGGGAGTGAGCGTGCGCCAAAGCGCAACATTTGCCGCCCTTAAAGCTCGGAAGAGCGCCAGCGATGTCTGCGGTTCGATCTGAGCATAACGACCGGTCCTGGCCCATACATCCTGATCAAATGCCTGGATTTCTATGTCTGGCCGCGACAGGATCAGGCGGATGCGATATGCCCCCACAAGTTCATCATCGGCGAGATGGGCGGCAATCTCTTGAATTGACCATTTGCCGGGCGCGGGGCCGCGAGAGAGCACCGATGCAGGCGTACGGGTCAGGAGAGCTGCCAACGTATCCGGAGCGGCAGTCAATAGGGCAAGCGCATCGCGTCCTCGAACCTGGGCAAGGATTCGCGTCTTGTATTGTTCCTGCGTTTCGGCCATACAGAAATATAAGTTGCCTTAAAAGGCTATTGCTTGGCAAGACTGCAATTAGCACCTTGACCTCAGCTTCCAAGGGAACAGTCCGGTTCGATCCAGAATGGATTGGAGGGATTTTCCGGTCATAGTTTCGACCGGTCATAGTTTCGAGATGAGATAGTTCGAGACAGTTTTCGCGCGCAAAGACTAGCGCTTGCGGGGACGGAAGAAGTCGCGAATGTGGCGTTCTTCGGTGGCGACGGCCAGATCGAGCAATCCAAAAGCGAGTAAAACAACAGTCAACGAAGCGACAAACATATATCAACCCAAATACAGCAGATCACGTAAATTAGCTTTATTTTGCCTTACCTTCAAGATGACGAAGGTACTGAATTTGGTCCCATATTCTTGCAATGCTTTTCTAATCTTGTTTTCTTGCCAGCTAAGTTTTCTAATCTTTGCTTTCTTTCCAGCTAAGGAAGCATCTCTCTTGCGGCTCTGCTAAAGTGTTTCGCAATGAAACCTATTCGTAGCTTTGCCAGCGATAACAATGCCGGCGTTCATCCCGAAATCCTCAAAGCCATTGCCGACGCGAACGTTGGCCATACCGTCGGATACGGCGACGATCCCCACACCGGAGCCGCACGGGCCAAGTTCCTGGAGCATTTCGGCGACGACGCGCAGGTGTTTATCGTGTTCAACGGTACGGCAGCGAATTGCCTGAGCCTGCAAGCCCTCACTCATTCGTACGATGCGGTGATTTGTAGCGAGGGCGCCCACATTTATGTGGACGAATGCGGCGCCCCGGAGCGCCTTACCGGATGCAAACTCATTTCCATTGTTGCGCCAAACGGAAAGTTAACGGTTGATGGGGTAAGGCACGTTTATCACGGTGTGGGCGATCAACATCATGTGCAGCCGCGGGTCATTTCCATTACGCAGGCGACCGAAGTAGGCACGGTTTACACCCCACAAGAAATCAAAGCCCTCGCGGATTTTGCCCACGAACACAAGATGTTCCTGCACATGGACGGTGCGCGCATCGCCAATGCGGCTGTGAGTCTCGGTTTCACACTACGGCAAATAACGCGGGATGCGGGCGTTGACGTCCTTTCTTTCGGCGGGACGAAAAACGGCGCTATGGGCGCGGAGGCCGTGGTCTTTTTTAATCATAACCTCAGTTACGGTCAAAACCTCGCCGACAATTTTCGCTTCCTGCGCAAGCAGGGTATGCAGCTGGCTTCCAAGATGCGGTTTATCTCGGCACAGCTCCATGCTCTGCTTAGCAACGACTTGTGGAAGAAAAATGCCGAGCGCTCCAATGCAATGGCAAAAATGCTGGAACAGGAACTGCGCAAGATTCCGCCACTCAAGATTATGTATCCCGTGCAGGCCAACGGAGTTTTCGTGCAGGTGCCCAAGAGTGCCATTGCCCGCATCCGCGAGCGATATTTCTTCTATGACTGGAATGAAGAAAATTCCGTCGTCCGCTGGATGTGTTCATTCGATACAACAGAAGAAGATGTGAAAAGTTTTGCGAACTTTGTGCGGGAAACAATCCTTAATTAATAAACTTCTCCGAGATTTGTACGAATTTACGCCGTGATATTTATCCAAAAACTTGTTGAGTAATCACTCATTAAGTTATATGATTGCGCTCCCATTCCCCCAAAGACCCCAGGTAAAACTTAATTCAGGAGCCATTCGGATGAAATTCAAAGCCATCTTGGGCTTTGCTTTAGTGCTATGTTGCCTTTCAGTATTGTCTAGCTGCGCAGCATCCCCAAACTTAGTCTCGATTCAAATCACACCGTCGAACTCAACCCTCATAAATCCGGGGGATACGGTTCAGTTGAAAGCCATGGGAACTTACACGCATGGCCGTCATCCAGCCGAAACGCTAGATGTGACCAATCAGGTCGCTTGGGCGTCGAGCAACGAAGGAACAGCCACGATTAGTTCAGATGGAATAGCAACTGCTGTGACTGCTGGTACGACCTCCATCAGCGCATCAATGAATTCATCGACTGGATTGGTAACATCGAATGCGTCCATTCAAGTGAATGGTGGGGGAGTTCCAATTACTCACGATCTGACCTCAATGAACCTGATTCCTAGTTCTGGAACCATTACGGGATTAGGCAATACTGCACAATTTATTGCTATCGGGGTTTTCAACTCTAGCCCGACCACGGAAATCATGACAAACCAAGTTTCATGGCAATCAGAGAATCCGAGCGTGGTCAGCGTAAATTCTTCTGGTTTAGTAACTGCTGTGGCGTGTCCTACAAATTCATGCGGCACTCTTGTGACGGCAACAGGGGTGGGACCTAGCGGAACTGCTGTCGTGGGAACTGCGGGGATCACAGTAACTACGGCACAACCGCCTCGAGCATCTGGCGATTTGATCAGCCTCAGCATTATCCCGACAACTCAGAGTGTTAGCGTTGCCGGAGAAACCGCACAGTTTGTTGCGATCGGGACTTTCAATACTAGTCCAACAACACAAGATATGACCGATCACGTAAAGTGGCTCTCAAGCGACGTGTCGGTAGCTACGATTGATTCTTCAGGTTTAGCGACGAGTTCTCACGATGGCACAACAACTATTACCGCCACAGGATTATCAGCTAGCGGCAATACCATTGTTGCAACCTCAACCTTGATTCAGAATTCGCAACCTGTGAATTCCAGCCCTACACCATCTTTAACAGTTTCAGTTATAGGAGCAGGTAAAGGAAATGTAGTTAGTAGTCCCACTGGAATTAATTGCGGCAGTACCGGAGCAACCTGTTCATCGGATTTCGTTCTAGGTTCTACCGTAACTTTGACAGGGAATCCTGATGCCGGATCGAGCTTTGTCGGTTGGTCCGTAAACTGCACGCCGGTCGCCGGGACTCCGAATAAATGCACAATAGCACTCGGTGGGGATCAATCGGTAGGCGCCATCTTCAACTGAAATTGAAGAGAAATTCACTCATCGGTTAAAAATTTTGCGAGCGTGGGCTTATATTTTGCCGCGCTCGCGCTTTTCTTTTTCCGGTCCGGAATCACCCTTCCGGCTTGAGGCGCGCCAATACGTTCGCGCGCTAACGCTTTCACGGCTTCCACCGCGCGGAATCTTTTCACCTTTTTCTTTTTCGGCATTGGGGATGTCCGTCGCTATCTTGCCGTCGCTATCTTGCCATAGATACTCAGCCCTCAAAATGTAATAATTTGAAAAGAATACTTTGCATGGAGCGGAAGGCCCAGTTATGGAAGAACGCGATTTTTTTGACGAACGAACGGAAAAGAAAACAGCTTCGCTAAATTGTCCACACTGCCAGCAGAGCGCGGAGTACGAAGTCTCCTGGCTCGTGCGCACCAAAAAGGCGCACCTTCCTCCACGCGCAGACGAACGGGACCGCGCACGTTTCGCCAAGGCCAGTTCCTATATGTTGCGCAAAGACGACTTAATGGTCTGCAAAAATATGCGCTGCCGCAAACGATTTGAAATTTCCGGGATGCAATCCGTGGTTTCGCTCTAGCGGGTTACTCATTTATCTCAACATTTTTCCGGTTGTCCGACGAGGTAACCGGAAGTAATCAGGTATTCCCGATTATTAAATTCAGCAACCATCTTTGTGTCCTTCCCATCTGATTTTGTAGAGGAATTATGGTTGCCAATTTCAAGTCCGACCCTAAGCCCCAAGTAGTAACGCCAACGGCTGTGCCCGAGCCCGAAATTATGGAATCTCCCTTTGACCGCTGGCTTCATCTAGCCGACGACATCATAGCGAAGCACACGCACCCGGAAAAAACCGACCGGCTGGCAAGTTAAACGCTGAAAAGCATATTCAAAAACGGCAAAGCCGTTTAGAATATTTTCCATGATCGGAAAACAACTGATGCGCATGGAAGAAGCTGGCATGGTGGACGACCAGCGCAGCGGATTATTCCTCATGACCCTGGGAAAAGTATTGCTGGGGTTTGACGGGATCCTGCTTGCATTCGTCTACGTGGGGCTTCGCAGCGGCTCCCATCTGTATGCCATTTGGGTTGCGATTCAGGGTTTGCTAGGGCTGACTTTGCTGGCCATCGGGTCGCACAAACGCGGCAGCCTCAGCGAATAGCCCTTCATGCACGGAAAATCATTTTTTCTGATGCATTCGCGGGCCAAAAAACGAATCCTTCGCGGCTTACTTAGCATCTTTTCTTACGTCTAAGGTTTTTATTCCTAATAATGGGTCCTGGATGGGGCAAACTCATTCCAGTCAGCTTATTTGAATGAGGGCAATACTCTTGGATTGTTCACATAAACGATTTTCTAAATTTTCCTTATTGGTAGTGCTCCCGGCGCTTTTCGCCGCAGTAGGTTGCGGCGGTGGACAAGCAAAGCCTGCTCAGCAGGGAGGACAAGCGTTCCCTGTAAAAGTGGAAGTGGCCAAGTTGGAGCCGGTCCAGGACACTACCGAATATGTCGCCACGCTAAAGTCGCGCGATTCAGCGATCATCATGCCCGAAGTGGATGGCAGAGTCACCCAGATCTATGTTCACTCCGGCGAGCGTGTAACTGACGGCGCTCCGCTCATGCAGATTGATCCCAGCAAACAGGAAGCCACGGTAAACAGTCAGGAAAGCGCGCTCGCCGCGCAGAAGGCAAATTACCAGTACGCGCAACAGCAGTACACGCGCACCAGCGGATTATTCACGGCAGGCGTGGTGAGCAAGCAGGAAATGGACCAGGCAAAGTCCGCGCTGGACGCCGCCCAGGCCCAACTGAGCGCACTGGAAGCACAACTCAAAGAGCAACAAGTACAGCTGCATTACTACAAAGTGCTGGCTTCGACCGATGGCATTATCGGAGACATTCCAGTCCGCGTGGGGGACCGCGTCACCAGCGCGACGCAATTGACCACGATCGATAGGCCCGGCACGTTGGAAGCCTACATTTATATTCCGATCGAACGCGCTCCTTCGCTCAAGCCCGGAATGCGCGTGCAGATTGTGGACAACAGCGGCACTACGCTTTCTCAAAGCACCATCACTTTCGTATCCCCGCAAGTGGACAACACCACGCAAACAGTGCTGGTAAAGGCGAGCATTGCCAACAGCAACGACCGGTTGCGTAACGCGCAGTTCATTCGCGCTCGCGTGGTATGGGGCACCAGTGACAAACCGCTCGTTCCTGTTCTGGCTGTTTCCCGTCTGGGCGGACAATATTTTGCTTTCGTCGCCGAACCTAAAAATGGTTCCTATGTCGCGCACCAGCAACCTGTCAGCGTGGGCGAGATGGAAGGCAACAATTATGTGGTGCTCGATGGAATTAAGGCGGGGGACAAAGTCATTGTTTCCGGCACGCAATTCATTGTGGAAGGAATGCCGGTAATTCCGCAAAGCTAGTCAATCGTCAGTTTCAAACGCGATTCAATTTGCAATTTTCAGTTTCAGACCATAAAGGTCACTACGGACTTATCGCATGTTTGTTGACTTTTTCATAAGAAGACCGGTCTTTGCCACTGTATGCGCCCTGTTGATTATTCTTGCGGGCGCCGTCGTCATTCCCACTTTGCCTATCGCGCAATTTCCCAGCCTGGCGCCGCCACAAATTTCCGTCAGCAGCTTCTACGTCGGGGCCAGCGCCCAGACGGTGGAAACCGCCGTCACCATTCCTTTGGAAGAGCAGATCAACGGCGCGGAGGGAATGAAGTACATCACTTCGGAAAGCGGCAACGATGGCAGCAGCACCATTACTGCAACGTTTGATCTCAATCGCGACCCTGATCTCGCCGCCGTCGACATTCAAAACCGCGCCAGCATTGCACAAGGCGTTCTGCCCGCTTCGGTAAAAACAACGGGCGTGGTGGTTACCAAAGCGTCGAACAATTTCGTTTTTGGGGCTGCGATCTATTCGCCAGACAATAGTCACAATACGCTGTTCATGAGCAATTACCTCGACGTGTATGTCGTGGACGCTCTTAAACGCGTTCCGGGCGTCGCCAACGTTGTAATCTTCGGCGCGCGTAAATACTCGATGCGTTTGTGGCTGGATCCAGGCCTCATGGCGAGCCGCGGCCTGACCGCAACCGACGTAGTTAACGCGCTGCAGGAGCAGAACGTTGAGATCGCGGCCGGCCAGGTTGGTCAGCCGCCGGTGCAGACTGGGCAGGCATTTCAGATCAGCGTGCGCGCCATAGGGCGTTTAAGCGAGCCCGCTGAATTCAATAACATTATTCTAAAGACCAATACTGATGGAACCTTGGTTCGTTTGCAGGACGTTGGGCATTCCGAATTAGGTGCGGAAGATTACAGCTCCGACCTGCGCTACAACGGACACGATGCCGTGGGCGTCGGCATCACCCAACTTTCGAATGCGAACGCTCTTGAAGTAGACCGCCTGGCCCTGGCTGAACTGGAGCGCCTCTCGAAACATTTCCCCCCGGGAATGAAATACGAGAACGCGTTCGACACAACCGACGCCGTCGGCGAGTCCATCAAGGACGTGATCAGCACACTGATTCAGGCCATCGTTCTCGTGATCCTTGTGATCTTCATATTCCTCGAGGACTGGCGCAGTACCATCATTCCCACCGTCACGATTCCTGTTTCGTTGATTGGGACCTTTGCCTTTATCAAGCTCCTGGGATTCTCCATCAACACGCTCACTTTGTTCGGAATCACGCTGGCCACCGGACTTGTAGTGGATGATGCGATCGTCGTCATTGAAAACATCGAGCGCCATATTCAGGAAGGCGAGCACAACATTAAAAAAGCTGCGTCGGCTGGAATGAAGGAAGTAACCGGCGCGGTCATCGCCACGTCATTGGTGTTGGTTGCGGTATTCGTACCGGTCGCGTTCTTCCCCGGCACCACTGGCATCCTATTCCGCCAATTCGCGCTGACCATCGCGTTCTCCATTGCGCTTTCCGCTTTCAACGCACTCACTTTAACGCCGTCTCTTTCTGCCCTGCTTCTTGGCCGGACCCATGGCGAGAAGAATTGGTTCTTTAAGATTGTGAACAAAGTCATCTCCGGGATTACAAACGGTTATGAGCATGCGCTGCGCGGCTTCCTGAAATTGAAGGTCGTCGCAGTCATTGTGTTTATTGTCGGTCTCGGCATGACTTACTTCGTTTTCCAAAGCGTCCCCAAAGGATTCATCCCCAACGAAGATTTGGGATATTTCATCATCGCCATTCAATCTCCGCCGGGCGCTTCTCTCGAGTACACAAGAAATATTGGCAATCAAGTGCAACAAGTACTGAAGAACACTCCTGAAGTGCAGAATGTGTTTTGCATCTCAGGATTCAGCCTCAGCGGCAGTGCGCCGAATCGCGGAATCACCTTCGGAACGTTCAAGCCATATGCGCAGCGCAAGGGCGAGCAACACAGTGCGGCGGCGGTTATCGAGCGCTTGCGCGGTCCGCTGTTTGGAATTTCCGGTGCGCTGGTTCTGCCGTTCTCGCCACCCGCCGTGCAAGGTTTGGGATCGTTCGGCGGATTCCAATATGAGTTGCAGGATCAGGGCGGCCACAGCCTGGAAGAACTTGCGCAAGTTACACAGAAGTTGACGCTTGCCGGAAACCAGCTTCCCGACAAATCGCTTACAGGTTTATACAGCAGCTATACCGCGAATGATCCGCAATTCCTGGTAACCATTGATCGTGAGAAAGCCAAGAGCCTGAACGTGCCACTGCAGCAGATTACTGACACGTTAGGCGTGTATATGGGTTCAGCCTACGTGAACGATTTCGATTACAACAATCGTTCGTATCGCGTGTACGTGCAGGCGGACCAGCGATTCCGCGCTACCGCGAAAGACATTGCGCAATATTATGTGCGCGCAAACAGCGGCGCTATGATCCCGCTGGACAACTTGATCACGATCTCGCGCACGACCACGCCGCAGGTCATCAGCCACTACAACCTATTTCGCGCGGCGGAAATTGATGGCTCCGCTGCTCCGGGATTCAGCTCCGGCCAGGCCATCGACACAATGGAAGACCTGAGCAAGAAAGTCCTTCCTCCCGGATTCAATTTTGAGTGGACGGGACTTTCTCTGGAAGAACTGGCCTCAGGCAAAACTTCGCTTATCTTGTTCGGCTTGGGAACGCTGGTGGTTTATTTAACCCTGTCGGCGCAATATGAAAGCTTTGTGTTGCCCTTCATCGTATTGCTGGCTGTACCGATGGCCATGCTGGGAGCGCTCTCCGCACAATGGATACGCGGCTTGCAGAATGACGTTTACTGCCAGGTCGGGCTCGTCATGCTTGTCGGCCTCGCCAGTAAGAACGCTATTTTGATCGTGGAATTTGCGGAACAGTTGCGCGGACGCGGCATGCCGTTAATTGAAGCCACGGTTTCTGCAGCTCGCATTCGGTTGCGGCCCATTCTTATGACGTCGTTCGCATTCATTCTCGGCGTTGTGCCGCTTGTCATCGCTACCGGAGCCGGAGAAGAAGGCCGTCACTCCGTAGGAACCACAGTCTTCGGCGGTATGATTATGTCCACGATATTGAATTTGTTCTTTATCCCCGTGTTGTATCTGATCATTGAAGGATGGCGCGAAAAGGGCGGCGAGCATGTGGCGCGCGAACAGGAAATCTAAAACAATCAAAGCAGCAGGAATGTTCCTGCTGCTTTTCCTTCCCCTCACGACTCTCTGCCAAAGTTCTCCTAAGAAAACTAAAAACAAAACTCCTAAGACTACGACCAAGACCTGGAACTTTGCCGTCTCCGGCGATTCCCGGAATTGTGGCGACGTCGTTATGCCCGCCATCGCGATGGGCGCGCGGCACGACAATGCCGTCTTCTACTGGCATTTAGGCGACCTGCGCTGGATCGTGGGCGTGGATCAAGACCTGAACCGGGTTTACAAGAATCAAGATAAGACAATCAGTATTGACGACTATCGAAAATTAGCCTGGGACGATTTCATTCAAAGCCAGCTCAACGCTTTCGCAAACATGCCGTTTTATCTCGGGATCGGCAATCACGAACTGTATCCTCCGAAGACCCGCGCGGAATTTGTGACCGTATTCACTCGCTGGCTGGATACCGCCGAACTTCGCGCGCAGCGCCTCAAAGACGATCCCAACGATCATCTGGTGAAAACCTACTATCACTGGATTCGCGACGACGTTTCATTCATCAACATGGACAATGCGTCCAAGGAAGAGTTCGATGCCGCGCAGATCTTGTGGTTCGAATCCATCTTGAAGCGCGACACGCAGGATCCCGCGATTCGCGCTATTGTCGTTGGCATGCACGAGGCGCTGCCGCAAAGCATCTCCTCCGACCACAGCATGGATATGTGGCCGCTCGGCGAGCAAACCGGATTGCAGGTTTACCACGACCTGCTGCAGGCACAGAACGAAGGCAAGAAGAAGATTTACATTCTTGCCAGCCATTCCCACTACTTTCTGGACGGCACCTACCAGACCGACTACTGGAAAAACCATGGCGGAGTTTTACCGGGATGGATTATTGGGACGGCAGGAGCCGAGCGCTATCCTCTACCTCCCGCAGCAAAGGATGCCATTTCTTCGAAGACCAATGTGTACGGATATATGCTGGCCACGGTCAATCCTCGGGGCAGCCCACCCGGCACCATCCGCTTTGAATTCAAGCAGATTGACGAAGATCAAATCCCATCAGATATTGTGAAGAAGTATTCCGCGCCGCTGGTGCATGAGTGCTTTGTGGGGAACAGAAGAATAGAACCGTTCCACTGATATGAAGTTTTCCAGTCTTAGATCGATCCGCCACGATGGTTTCACAGGCTTTCTCTCAGTGGCCGACCTACTTACGTCAAAGTGTTGCGATATTCCTAAGTCACCTGGAATTTATTTAGTCTTGAGACTTAATTCTGGGAAACCCTCTTTCTATCAAACTAAACATCGAAAAAGTAAGTATCCGACGACCGTCCTGAAAGAACACTGGATCGCTGATTCCCTTGTTTTGTATATCGGCAAGGCCAGTACAAATCTCCGGAAGCGAATTTATGCGTATATGAGGTTTGGACAAAACAAGAATTCGGGCCACAGCGGTGGAAGATCCATATGGTATCTA
>DASXCC010000269.1:0-23656 GCA_036491415.1 Terriglobales bacterium
GGAAATCCTTACGGCGACACATGGAGTCTTGATGAAGTCGTCGAAGCGGTCGGCCTGCTCGAAGGGTATGGCATCAAAATGATTTCCCTTGCCGACACGGTTGGACTCGCCAGCCCGCAACAGATCACCGAAGTTCTTTCCGCCGTGATGGAGAAATATGGCTACTTGGAGATCGGCGTTCATCTCCACACTCGCGCCGAACAGGCAGAAGAAAAAATCCTGGCGGCCTATGATGCAGGTTGCCGCCGTTTTGACTCGGCGCTGGGCGGGCTCGGCGGATGTCCGTTCGCGCAGGATTTGTTGGTCGGGAATATCCCGACAGAAAAAATCATCGAGGCATTGGCCAAGCGTGATGCGATATTGCCGCCACTAAAATCTCTGGAAACTTTGTTGCGAGTTTCAGCCGAGCTTGGAGCGCGATACACTGCTACTCACGCGGCGAATTAAAGCCCTCTTGCTGAACGTATGAATTCACGCAATATTCAACTCGTGTTCAATCCTCCATTCGCAACTATCAAACTCAATCGCCCCGAAAAACGAAATGCCATCAGTTACGAATTGATTGCAGACCTGCTCGGCGCGCTGGAAGAAGTTGCCGCTTCAAGTGCTCGTGTAATGATTCTCACCGGTGAGGGGCAGGCCTTTTGTTCGGGAATGGATCTGGATGATCTGAAAGGATTGATCGGCCGCTCTCCTGACCAGAACCTTGAAGATTCGAAGACGATGGCGCAACTGTTTCGCGCCGTATATGAGTTTCCCAAGCCAACGATTGCCGCCGTGAATGGAGCCGCCATTGCAGGCGGTGCATGTTTGGCAACTCTTTGCGACTTCACGCTGGCTGCTGCCGAAGCAAAATTTGGATACACCGAAGTACGAATTGGCTTTCTTCCCGCGATCGTTTCAACTTTTCTCTTGCGTCAGGTCGGAGAAAAACGAGCTCGTGAGCTTTTGCTGACGGGTAAGATCATAGGAACCGAAGAAGCATTTCGTATGGGTTTGATCAATGAGATCGTGCCGGCTGGTTCTTTATTATCGAGAGCAGAAGAACTGGCCAGGCAGTTGGCCGAGAACAGTCCTGCTTCGCTAACAGCGACCAAGCGCCTTCTTCGTGATTTAACTCGCACCGAGCTCGACAATCAGATTGCAATCGCCGTGCAAGCAAACGCCGCCATTCGCGCCACTAAAGATTTTCGCGAAGGTATTTCCTCGTTTCTTGAAAAACGCAAACCGAACTGGAGTGGAAAGTGAAAGAAGCATTTTCAGAAACGCGCTTGCGCGTGCGATATGCGGAAACCGACCAGATGGGCGTCGTTTATCACGCAAATTATTTCATCTGGTTTGAAATTGGACGCGTGGAGTACTTGCGTCAGCTTGGGTTTTCCTATCGCGATATGGAAAAAGATGACGGATGCTTTATCGCTGTGGCCGATGCTCGTTGCCGTTATAAAGCTCCGGCGCGCTATGACGATGAATTGATTGTGCGTACGCATATCCGCAATGCGCGCGAATCCGTCATCCACTTTGGCTATAAATTATTGCGCGCAACTGACGGTGAGCTTTTAGCGGAAGGCGAAACTACCCACGTAGTCACGAATGCGCAGATGAAAGTTTCCGTCATTCCGCAAAAGTATTTGCAGATATTTAGAGAAGTGATCAGCAAAGGCGAATAAATCGTGCCAGCCCTACACATCAACGGGAATGATCTTGCGCTCGAAGATGTCCGCGCTGTGGCGGTCGACCGGCGGCCAGTTTTGCTGGCTCCCGATGCACGCGCCATTGTGGACCGCGCTCGCCAGGCCGTCGAGCATCTCGTCGCCAGCAATCAAACTTCCTATGCGATTACAACTGGCGTTGGAAAGCTCAGCGATGTGCGGATTGCCCCTGAACAAATTCGCGAACTGCAGTTGAACCTCTTGCGATCGCACGCAGTGGGCGTCGGTGAGCCTCTTTCGATTTCCGAAACGCGCGCCATGATTTTGCTGCGGGCGAATTCGTTGGCAAAAGGTTATTCCGGCGTTCGCGCTCAAGTGATCGACACACTGTGCCAAATGTTGAGCCGCGGTGTTACGCCGATTATCCCTTCGCAAGGCAGTGTCGGCGCCAGTGGCGATCTTGCTCCCTTGGCGCATCTCGCCCTGGTGCTGGTTGGCGAAGGTCAATGTTTCGGCGAAAACGGCGCCGTGCTTTCCGGTGCAGATGCATTGAACTACGCGCAGATCCCTCCGTTGCAACTGGAGGCCAAAGAGGCCATATCCCTGATCAATGGAACGCAGGCCATGCTTGCGGTCGGAACGCTGGCCTTGCTGGAAGCAGAAATCTTAGTAAACTCCGCCGATGTTATTTCCGCGCTTGCGCTCGATGCACTTCGTGGAACAGATGTAGCGTTCGATGAACGCATCCACAAAGTACGTCCGCATACAGGCCAAATCACTACCGCCGCCAATCTTCGAAAACTATTGCAGGGCAGCGAGATTCGTAGATCACACGCTGAGTGCGGACGCGTGCAGGACGCTTATTCACTGCGTTGCATTCCTCAGGTTCACGGCGCGGTGCGCGACACACTGCAACATTGCCGGTCGGTGTTTGAGACGGAAGCAAATTCTGCCGTCGATAATCCGCTTGTCTTCATTCACAACGACATTCAAAATGACGAAGGCAGCGACATTCTTTCCGGCGGTAACTTTCACGGCGAGCCTGTCGCCTTCGCTCTCGACTTCCTCGGAATCGCTTTGAGTGCGCTGGCAGGAATTTCTGAACGACGTGTGGAACGCCTCGTGAACCCCTCCTTGAACGAAGGCTTGCCGCCATTTTTGGCGGGCGATGCCGGCCTCAATTCCGGATTCATGATGGCCCAGGTAACCGCCGCCGCTCTCGCCAGCGAAAATAAAGTGCTGGCGCATCCCGCGTCGGTGGATTCCATCACCACCTCTGGCAATAAAGAAGACTACGTTTCCATGGGAATGACCGGAGCGTTGAAGCTTCGCAAAATTGTGACAAACACGCGAAATGTGCTGGCAATCGAAGCCATGGCTTCGGCACAGGCGTTGGATTTTCTCGCGCCAATGAAAACCTCGCGCCTCGGGCAAATCGCACACAAAGAAATTCGCGCAGTTTCTCCGCGAGTCGAAAAAGACCGCGTACTTTCCGGTGACTTCGCGCGCATCGCTGCTCTGATCGCTTCCGGCAAAATCGCGGACGTCCTTACTTAGCACCCAAAATTTTCTCCAGTAAATCTGTTAAGATTCGCCGCAAGCATTCCACTTCAACATGCATAGTTTTTCCATCATTTCCGGCATCCTCGTTCTCATCGTGGTGCTTTTGGATGCGCTCGAAACAACTATCCTGCCGCGCCGGGTGCAGCGCGGTCTCCGGATCACTTCATTGTTTTACCGGAATTCGTGGAAGCTTTGGGCGCGTATCGCGAGACAGATTCGCTCCAAGGCACGGTGCGAAACCTTTCTCGGATACTTCGGCCCTTTATCGATCATCCTTCTTTTGGTTGTCTGGGCAGTCGGGCTGATTATTGGTTTTGCGTTGCTCCATTGGGGGACCGGGGAGCACGTTCAACTCGGTAAAGAGAACATACATTTTTGGACGGTTCTGTACCTCAGCGGATCGACATTTTTCACCATCGGCTTTGGCGATGTTCTGCCCACCAGCGGCGTCGAGCGTTTTCTGGCCGTTGCTGAAGGAGGCATGGGATTCGCTTTCCTCGGTGTTGTCATCGGATATATCCCTACGATTTATTCGGCATTTTCCAAACGCGAAATTCAGATTTCCCTTCTTGACGCACGCGCCGGATCGCCGCCCACCGCGACCGAATTCCTGCTGCGTTTTGGGCAGTATTCGCGAGAATCTGGACTCGAGACGATTTTGCGGGATTGGGAACATTGGTCTGCGGAAGTTTTAGAGAGCCATATTTCTTACGGCGTATTGAGCTACTTCCGCTCCCAGCACAGCAATCAATCCTGGTTGAGCGCGTTGACCCTGATCCTCGATACAAGTGCGCTGATCATTGCCGGCATAGATGACATGAGCACCGGCCAATCCAAACTTACATTTGCGATGGCGCGGCATGCAGTCGTGGATCTCACGCAAATTCTCAATATTCCATACCGTCCCATGGACGATGGGCGACTCTCCGCACAGGACCTTGCAAACATAAGGCGGCAGTTGGCGGAAAAAGGCGTGCAACTGCACGATGGCGCGCAGTTTGAGCAAAAGCTGGCATATCTACGGTCTCTCTATGAGCCTTATGCGCAAGGGATTGCCCAACGACTTTTCATTACATTGCCACCGTGGGTGCATCCAGAAAAGAAAAAAGACAATTGGCAGGTAGCGCCATGGGACCGCTTGATTCAATCGAAAGGTTTGGGAAGTATCTCGCGGCACATCAAAATTGATGATCACTTTTAGTTTAGGTCTATTGCGAAATGCAAATTGCGAATTTTTGCTAGTATCTCTTCTTCATGAAGCATAGCGGTGTAAATGTCGTCCGCATTGAAGCGGAAGCTCTGCGCGCACTCGCCGATCGCCTGGAAGGCCCCATGGCGCGCGACTTCCAGCGGGCAATTGATTCGCTTTATGCCTGTAAAGGACGCGTAGTTGTAACTGGTATGGGCAAGAGCGGCATTATCGCGCGTAAAGTCGCCGCCACCCTCAACTCCACGGGATCTCCAGCCCTTTTTATGCATCCAGTAGAGGCGCTGCACGGCGATTTAGGCATGATCGTAAAGGGAGACGTGGTCCTCGCATTTTCCTCCAGTGGCGAGACCGAAGAAATTCTACGACTGCTTGCAACCATCAAGCGTTTGCGCGTGCCGTTGATTGCGCTGACATGCGATGAGGTCTATACCGACAACAACAATCTTTCGACGCTGGCTTCTTCTGCCGACATTGCTTTGGATTGTTCTGTCGCAAAAGAAGCCTGTTCGCTCGGACTTGCACCGACCGCTTCTACCACAACGATGTTGGCGCTGGGTGACGCGCTTGCCGTGGCGCTCTCGGAAAAACGTGGCTTCAAGGAAGAAGACTTTGCCAATCTGCATCCGGGCGGAAAACTTGGTAAGCGACTCGCGCGCGTTGAAGCGCTCATGCATGGCGGAGAAGCCGTACCGCGCGTGTCGCCCGGCACAACCATGCCGGAAGTCATTTACGAAATGTCGCGCAAAAAACTCGGTATGACGGCAGTGGTGGAAGACGAAAAACTCGTGGGAATAATCAGTGATGGCGATCTGCGGCGGTTACTGGAAAAACGCGGCAAAGACGCTTTGGATATGACCGCCGGCGAGTGTATGACGGAAAATCCCAAAACTATTTCCAGCACGGAATTTGCGGCTACTGCCCTCGCCATCATGGAAGAAAAAAAGATTACATCGCTGGCTGTCGTAAACGCTGACGGCAAGATCAGCGGCATTATTCACCTGCACGATTTGTGGGGAATTGAACTGATGTAGCTTGGCTTTTATAGCGACTCGGTTAGTTCACTATTTCCTGCAGCCAACTCTTCCCTCAGCAAACTCTTCGAGCACGCCATGCATCTGACTTCTGCTTAGAAGAGGCCACCAGCTGTGTCGAATTCTGACCTGACATCCATACTTTTTGTATTGCTGCTTCTTGTAGGTTTAGCCCAGATTTTGGGTTATGCATTTGCCAGAATGCGCCAACCAAAAGTCATCGGCGAAATTCTCGCCGGCATCGTGCTTGGCCCTGCTCTGATTGGGCGTTTGCCTTTTGCCGCGGGGATCAACGAAGCCGTGAAACATCAGGGAAATATTCTGAATTTCGTTTACTGGCTCGGTCTTCTTCTCTTAATGTTTCTGTCGGGTGCGGAGACACAGCAATTATTCACGCACGACGAACGCCGTGAAGTCGGTTGGCTGACGATCGTCGGCACAGGCATTCCTTTTGTACTTGGATTGGTGTTCGGTCCGTGGCTGATTCGTCCTTCTCTTGCGGGCCCCAACGGAAATCGCATTTCCCTCGTTATCATCCTGGCAGTTGGCGTCGCGGTCACGTCGGTTCCGGTCGTCTCGAAGATTTTTGCCGATTTAAAAATTTTGCATACACGCTTTGCGCGATTGATTCTCGGCGTAGCTGTGTTGGAAGATATCGTGCTTTGGCTGGCGCTGGCCATTGCGACAGCAGTAGCCGGCAAGACCGTGCTCAATCCCAAGCAGATGTCGTATCACCTCATCATTACGGTTGCGTTCTTTGTTCTCGGATTGACTCTCGTTCCTCGTGTTGTAAAGCGAATTAATAAATCGCGTTTCAATATATTCGCGCAACAATCTCCGGTCGCATATGCCATTACGGTACTACTGACATACTGTGTCGTCGCAGGCGCGCTCGATGTCAGCCTGGTATTCGCCGCGTTCCTGGCCGGATTCGCAGTCATTCACAAAAAACGGAGAATTTTTGCCGATGCCCTCGACGCAATCAGCAAAATATCTTTTGCTTTCTTCATCCCCATTTATTTTGCGATCGTAGGTTTAAAGCTGGACCTGATTCGGGGACTTTCGTTGTGGATGCTGCTCACCTTCATCCTCGGCAGCTGCATCGTCAAGATTGTTTCTGTATCTCTTGCGGGACGTTTCGCTGGCTTTCGCGGATTGGATTTGTTCAACCTTGCCATCACCACAAATGCCCGCGGCGGCCCGGGAATCGTGCTGGCCAGCGTGGCTTTTGACGCGGGCATCATCAGCGCTAAGTTCTATACCACCCTAGTGATCGCCGCGGTGCTAACGTCACAAGTAGCAGGAGCGTGGCTGGAGCACGTGCTGCGCAAGGGATGGCCGCTTTTGAAGCCGTCAGCGGCGAGCAACGCCGCAGTTGTTTCTGCGGAAACTCCTTCTGCTGCATAAACTTAACGGCACTGCAAAACGAAACCCACGGACATTACCAAAGATTCCCTTGTGCCCTCCGTTTTCTCGACATTGGAAATGTGCGCTGTTAGCATCCAGCGTAGTTAGGCCGCTTTGTGATCTGGCCTGTTTGTTGGCGTGTAGCGGCAGAAAAAAATCATGGAAACATCAAAACTCATCTTCGGTCTGGTAATTGTCGGCCTCGTCATTTATCTGGGCATCGAGGTTGTCCCTGCCTACTACGCGAATTACGAATTTCAGGATGCGATCAGTCGGGCGGCTTTAGATAACACATACCGTTCGGCCACTGAAGATGACATTCAGGCACAGTTAATGAAAAGCGCGAAAGAATATGACGTTCCGATAACCGCAGAAGACATCAAAGTCGTTCGCACAGGATATGTGGGCGGAGCGGGCGCAGTATCCATTGATGTGAACTACACAGTCCACGTCCCATTGCCCGTTTATTCTTTGGATTTGCACTTTAACCCTTCTTCCACCAACAAAGGCCTCTACTAATCTCTCTGAATCCAGCTTCCAGAGCAAAAACCGCATCATAACCAGGTGCGGTGCACCTCAGTTGCTAATCGCAGGAACTAATGAACAAGCGAAACTAGCGCCAGACTATCTATAATTGTGTGTGCTCTGCAGCGGTATGCGGATCATTGCATTTGAACCACCGCGGACCAACCACCAACTGTGGCTATTAAATTAAGAATCCCGAAGAAAAAAGAAGATGGCACCAGCGATGGGCGCAGTCGATTCTCGCGCGATCCTCTTCTCAAAATGGGGCTCATCACTTTTGTAGTTTTGTCCGTTCTGGCCCTCGGCTTTTTTTCGTATTTCTATGTTAAATACGAACGCATTATTGAGGCGCGTTTTCAAAATCCCATCTTCAGCAATTCGGCGAAAATTTATGCCGTTCCCCAGACAGTCCACCTGGGAGAAGAAATCACTCCAAAAGAAATTGCTGCGGATTTAAGGAGCGCCGGCTATACCGACAGCAATGGCGATTCCAAGCTCGGCACTTACAAGCTCGCGAAAGAAGCCATCGAAATCGATCCTGGCCCGGCTTCTTATCACAGCCCCGAACCGGCCCTAATTCGTGTTAACGAAGATAAAGTTTCCAGCATTTCGGGAAAGAGCGGCGACCTGCAGGCTTACGAACTTGAACCCGTAATGATCACCTCGCTGTTTGACGCCGAGCAGCGTTCCAAACGCCAGGTAGTGAAGTACAACCAAATCCCAAAAGTGATGGTGGACGCCGTCGTGTCCATCGAAGACCGCCGGTTCTTTGAGCACAGCGGCATCAACTTCGGACGCACCATTGAAGCAGTATGGGGCGATTTGGTGCATCAGCGCATGCAACAAGGCGGGTCCACCCTCACCCAGCAACTTGCTCGCGGGTTCTTTCTTACACCGGAAAAAACCATCAAACGCAAGCTGACGGAAATGCTGATTGCCGAGGAAATGGAACAGAAACTCACGAAGCAGCAGATTTTTGAACTGTATGCCAACTGGGTTGATCTGGGCCAGCGCGGATCGTTTACCATCAGTGGTTTTGCCGAAGCATCGCGCGCATATTTCAATAAAGACCTGAAAGACATCACGCTGCCGGAAGCTGCGCTTATCGCAGGAATTATTCAACGTCCCAGTTATCTTTCGCCCTATCGACATCCAGAACGCGCGCTGGAGCGCCGCAACCTTGTCCTGGCGGCGATGCTGGAAAATCACGCCATCACGCCGGAACAGGCGGAAAAAGCTAAAGCCACGCCGTTGAAGTTGGCGCCTCCGAATGTAGAAGCCAGCGACGCGCCTTATTTCGTGGATCTCATCCGCGACACCGTTATCAACAAGCTGAATGAGCGCGAAGTAAACGATCAACAATACCGAATTTACACCACGCTTGATCCGCAACTGCAAAAGGCTGCGGCCCAGGCCGTTGAAAACGGAATGAAGCTTGTGGACGATCAGGTCACGAAGCGGCGTACGAAGCGAACGCGAATCGGGAAGGGCAAATATGAAACAACCGTTGCACCCGGCCCGCAGGCGCAGGTGGCGATGGTAGTTTTAGATCCCCACACAGGAGCAGTGCTCGCTCTGGTGGGCGGCCGGAATTATGGTTTCAGCCAACTCGATCACGCAATCGCGAGCCGTCCCACAGGTTCTATCTTCAAACCTTTCGTGTATGCCACCGCGATCAATACTGGGATTGACGGCAGCAATCCGGTTTTTACCGCTGCCACGATGATTGATGACGAACCCAGCACCTTCGCATACGGCGACCAGATTTACGAACCACGAAATTACAAAGAGGAATATCACGGCCAGGTAACTACCCGCTATGCGCTCGCAATGTCATTAAACAATGCCACCGTAAAGTTGGCCGAAGAAGTTGGATACGACAAGGTCGCGGCGCTCGCAAAAGCGGCCGGAATTACTTCGGTAAAACCAACGCCCGCGATGGCGCTGGGTTCCTACGATGCCACGCCACTTGAAATGGCTTCGGCCTACACAGTCTTCGCGAACAACGGAGTAAAGATTTCGCCAGTGCTGGTCAATTCCGTGCGCACCATAAACGGCGATTCGGTGATGGACTTTCATGCCGACAGGAAACAGATCCTTGATCCGCGTGTAGCGTTCGTAACCACAACGCTGATGGAGGCAGTCATCAACAATGGTCTTGCCTATAGTGCGGTCCGCGGGAGTGGCTTCACTGCGCCTGCCGCGGGAAAAACTGGCAGCTCCCACGATGGATGGTTCGCCGGCTATACCAGCAACCTTTTGTGCATTGTTTGGGTGGGCTTTGACGACTACAGCGATCTCCATTTGACCGGTTCACTCACTGCGGCGCCCATTTGGGCAGACTTCATGAAGAAGGCCGTCGCGCTACCTGCTTATTC
Source organism: Terriglobales bacterium (assembly GCA_036491415.1). Lineage (GTDB taxonomy): Bacteria > Acidobacteriota > Terriglobia > Terriglobales > Acidobacteriaceae > JAICKN01. Next base: position 9,767 of record DASXCC010000269.1, read on the forward strand.
CGATGCGCGACCTTTCACACAACCGAGCGGCGTGGTCGACGTCCAGCTCGACAAAACGACCAATCTCCTGGCGACCCCGGCTTGTCCGGATGATTACTCTGTGGCATTTCTAATTGGCACCGAACCGAGCCAAACCTGCGACCAGCAGGGTGGTGCAAAGGGTTTCTTTTCAAGAGTTTTTGGGCTGGGAACACAAAAAGCTCTGCCTCCGCCAACCCACGGACAGCCAAATTCCACCGCCCAGGAAAACGATCCGCAAAAGAAAAAAGGGCTTTTTGGCAAAATTGCGGATATCTTTAAAGACGACAAATCGTCCAATTCAGCACCTAAGCCTTCAAACGGAAACGGCAGCAATCCTCAATAGGCTCGGCGGTTTTGGACGTGGGTTAAACAGCAGCCAGCTCAACTGCTGCGGAGGTACAGAGGTACATATGTCCCGTCTATTCATCTGGACGTCTGCTCTTTTCTTCTTAGCCATTCCTCTGTGCTTCGCTCAAGACAACTCTTCGGATCGCGTGCAAGTGAAATCTCCGATCGCGACGCCTATGGTAGTGCCGCCCAACGCGAGCGCCGAACAATTGGAAGTTCGCGGCGATGAACTTCGCGCGGAGAAATCCTATTTCGATGCGCTTGATTTTTATAAAGCCGCCATCGCAAAAAAGCCGGACTCCGCCAAACTCTATAACAAAGCCGGCATGGCCGAATTGCAGGCCGAGCACGTTCATGAAAGCGTTCGCTATTTCGAAAAAGCCGAGAAGCTGGATCCGAAACTTGGGGCCGTTCATAACAATTTAGGAGCGGCCCGCTACGAACAAAAGAAGTACGGCGGGGCCATCAAGGAGTATAAGAAGTCCATCCAGTTGGAGTCCGACGCTGCGTTCTACGGCAACTTAGGCGCAGCTTACTTCTCAGAGAAGAAATGGAAAGAAGCCAATCAGGCTTACGCGAAAGCGGTTGAGCTTGATCCGGATATCTTTGAGCGTATTTCACGCAATGGCATTGCAGCGCAAATGTCGTCTCCGGACGACCGCGCACATTTCCAATATGTCCTCGCCAAGCTTTATGCGAAGAGCGGCAACACCGACCGCGCTCTTTTATGTCTGCGCCGTGCCATGGAAAACGGTTACAAGCAGATTGACGCTGTGTACAAAGATGAGGAATTCGCAACGCTGCGTAAGGATCCGCGCTTTAGCGATTTAATGGCCAACAAACCGATATCTTTGCCGAATTAACCCAAAAAATGTAAAGAATTTTCAATGACTAGTACCAATTTCCACAAGTCATAAGTTTTTTATAAAAGTTTTAAAAAAACGCAACTTTTCATGCGTTTTATGGTTCTATATATCTAATTGCTCCTGAAAACAACAGGGTGAGTAAGGAGAAACGGTAGCCCACCGGCTGTTGACCCGAGCACGCCCCAAGCAAACAGCCGGTGGGGTTAGGGTCGGATCAAAAATTCCTCAAAATTTTTACTTCGAAGTTTTGCTCTTTGGGCTTCTCTCGCCGATATAGCTAGTCACTGCCTGCTTCCACTTCCCTTGCGCTTTCAAGATGAATTCCACGGCGTCGCGCAGCGCGCCATTTCCGCCAGAATTCGGGGTCACATAGTGCGCGTCATGTTTCACTTCAGCACGGGCGTTAGCTACAGCGATGGCAAATCCACAATTCCACATGACAGGCAGATCAATCACGTCATCGCCTACAAAGGCCGCTTCGTTTGCGGAAATACCTTCCTGCTGAATGATCTGCTCGAAGACCGTCTTCTTGTCCTGGATTCCCTGATGCACGTGTTTGAGTTTTAAATCGCGCGCCCGCAGCGCAACCGTTTCCGAAATACGCTTGGTAATCAAGCCCGTTTCAATGCCGCCGGCGCGGGCAAGAGAAATCGCCGTGCCATCATGCGCATGAAAACCTTTGGCTTCGATCAGCGTTTGACTGTGCAGGCCGAAACCGCCAGCCCCGCCATGTTTTGCAGATTGCTCGAGTACGCTTTGTTGTGAGCCGGAGGGAGCGGGAAAGATAAAGAGTTTCCCGTCGGTTAGAACGCCATCCACATCAAAAAGGAGCAGTTTGATTTTCTTTGCACGGACAATCGCCGATTGTGATTTTGGCATTGCCGAATTTTAACATCTACGTTTTGCGGATGGCTTGATTGTCTCGATTACTTCCCAGCGTTTTCGCCTTCTTTATACATGTACTTAATGGAAGGTTTGTAGATCACCAGATTCGGGGCGCCCGTGCGGTTTACTTTAAGGCAGCTCTTGTCATACCACTCAATCACACCGTGGATCTCTTCGCCGTCACGCAGAACGATCACCATGGCAGTCTTGGACTGCATCTGCTTCTGGTAGTAAAAATTTTCGGCGTTGGTCTGTTCCGGCGGCGTGGATTTCTTACTCGCTCCCGCGTGGCGGTCACCGCCACGGTCTCCGCGCTCGGCACGTTCTGGACGTTCCGCGCGTTCACCGGTGGCAGAACCTGCATGGCTTGCGTGGCCATGATGATCATTGCGATTTAGCGAAGGCCGAATCAGGCGGCGATTGCCAAATCCTTCATTTCCCTGGACACGTTCGGCTGGAAGTGTTTCCGCTGTTTCCTTCATGGGCTCACCTGCTAGACACGCTTCTGTATTTTGCGGGCCACAACCTCGTACGGCGCAGGAACTTGATCGTGGAAGCTATTAGGCGTGAATTGAACTTACCCTAGCACAGTGCAGCCTTGAAAACAACGCTTCCTGCGACAGAAAATCCTGCAGCAATGTTTTTTAATTACAATACTTTACATAAATAAATCTCCCAACATGCACCCTCGTCTTCTATCGCACTGCGATCATCCTGGCTTGCCAACCCCTGAAAAATCAGTGCTTCCCTGATTACCGCAGTAATCGTGCGCTCTGCTGGAAGTGGGAATATGATTTCAAATCGGGCGCCATGAAAAAGCTAAACTTCGTCGTTTCGCTGACCACCAACGATAATGATTACCAGATGGAGCAAGCCGCAGCCGCTTCAGAAACTGCGCGACGTTTGGGAATCGACCTCCAGCTCATTTATGCGGAAAATGACAGTATTCTGCAGAGCCAACAGCTCCTCAAAATTATTCAGTCCGATAAGGAATTACATCCGTCAGGAATTCTTTTTGAACCGATCGGTGGGACCGCGCTGCCGCAGGTGGCGCGCGCCGCAGCCGCCGCCGGCATCGCCTGGGTCGTGCTGAATCGTGAAGTAGATTACATTGCCGACCTGCGCCGCTCGTACCGCGTACCGATTTTTTCTGTCACTTCGAACCATGAGGAAATTGGCAAAATTGAAGGAAAACAGTTGGGGGCGCTTCTACCGAATGGCGGCTCCGCGCTCTACATTCAAGGACCTTCGGAGAGCCTTGCAGCAAAACTACGCACGGCAGGCATGACAGAAACCAAGCCCGAAAATATCCAGCTCAAGATGATGAAAGGCAATTGGACCGAAGGCAGCGCGTATAAATCCATCAGCGCGTGGTTGAAGCTTTCCACCTCTTTGCAAACAAAGATTGACGTCGTCGCCGCACAAAATGACGCGATGGCGGTCGGCGCAAAAAAAGCTTTCCAGGAATTAAGCGAGGAGGCCGGGCGCAATCGCTGGTTGAGCCTGCCTTACATCGGATGCGATGGAGTTCCCAAGACCGGTCAGGCTTGGGTCAAGAGTGGATTGCTCGCGGCAACTGTCGTCAATCCTGCCAATACGGGGCAAGCGATTGAAATGCTGGCGCACGCCTTCCAAACTGGCAATGTGCCTCCCGAGCGTACCTTTACTTCGCCGCGTTCTTTCCCGTCTGCAGATCAGCTGGGTATATCGAACGCAGAAAAAGTACGCACGCTTGCGGCGAAAGTTTAATTCAGTTTTCTTAGCGGTTTTCCTGCAAAGACTTTGATCGCGGCGAGCGGTCTGATTCTTTGTTAGATTTGATGAGCTATGCCAACGCTCATCTCGCAAGCTACCCGCATTCAAGCCGCAGGCAATAAACCCAAACTGATTGATGAATACGTCGGCCACGTCAATTCCAAGACGTCCGCATTAAGTGTCGCTCATATGCGCAGTCCTGAAGGATGGGTTGAACCCGGCCAGACTCCAGAATTTGACGAATTTACTATTGTTCTAAAGGGATTCCTTCGAGTGCAGCACAAAAATGGATTTATGGAAGTTTCTGCCGGGCAAGCCGTCATCGCTCACAGTGGCGAGTGGGTGCAGTATTCCACTCCGAAAGAAGGCGGAGCTGAATATATCGCTGTCTGCTTACCAGCTTTCTCGATGGAGACGGTCCACCGCGATTCTTAATCTGGCTTTTATTGTCGCTCGGCTTAACTTTTCTTGTTGATCAGGCTGGTGTGGCTGGCGATGCACTGCCACTTGTCGTAGTCATAAATCCATGTATCGGTAAAGCGTCCGACGTGGTCGTATGGTTTGCCGGCGTAACTTCCCTTCGTGTGGTAAACACCGGCAACGATTGCCGTGTTTCCATAGATCTCCACGGAAACATCCTGAATGCTCATCGTCGTAGGTTTGTAGAGCGGGTCTTTAATGTCCGCAAGGAATTTTTTGCGGTTGCTGACTTCGCCGTCCCACTCGGTGTTGATAAACCGCGACCCCACTAAATGTTCCAGCGCTGCGGAGTCTCGCGTAAGTTGCGCCTGGTTCCACATCTTTTCCAGGGCGATCAGGTTTTGCTCGGAGTGCTCCGGAGCGTTTTGAGCGAAGATGCAAAGTGGCGCGACAACAAGCCCGGCTATGAGAAGAAGATTTTTTAAACGCGACACTTTACGCGCTCCTTGCAATAAATTGCACGCAACGATACGTACAGTTCATCGGCATCTGAAATTTTTCTAATCACATTACGAAAGAGTGATTCGCGCTACGGCACATATGCAGCAGCGCAAAAACGGCAATCAAGGCGCTTCAATCAGTTCCATTTTCCCATCGCGCTTGCGGTGCAACACCATTACCTTGCCTTTCGGATCACGGAATACAAACACATCGCGATCGCGGAAGTGGGCTTCTTTAATCGCTTCTTCCAGCGTCATGGGACGCAACGCTACGGAATCGTCGGAATGAACCAGATGCACTTCAGTGGACTTTTCCGCCGCTGGAAATTTATGAACCAGCACTGGAACCGCCGTAGATTCCGTCAATCCCACGACCATTTTTGTATCTTCAGGCACCGGCTTGCCATTCCATTTTTTGCGGTCGTGGCGTTTTTTATCCACGCGCTTGGTTTTGTATTTCACCGCCTGTTTACACAAATGTTCCAGGGCCTCGCTGATGGCGACTTTCATACTGCTGGCTTGCGCCAGGCTAACAAGCGGACCATTCCGGGGCGTAATTGTGATTTCCGCTTTATGGCGATGCTTCTCGACCGACAGAATTATTTTGCTGTCGAACTTGTCGCCTAGAATTTTTTTGATTTTTGCAAGGCCGGTTTCTACTTCTTTGCGAATGGCGGGAGTAATCTCAAACTGCCTGCCGGTGTATTCTACATTCATGAGCGCCCCTCCTCAAAAATTTTCCCTACCGGGCACTGCTAGAACCACCACTTCGAATATTGTACGGGAAGGCAAACACCTTCGGATAAGAAAACTACTAAGATGCGGTCTGGATTTTCAATTTAGGAGTAAGACCCAAAAAGCTAAGCAGCTCATTTAAGCCTGCGCCATTTGCATCGGGAGAGGTAACAATTGCCCTTCCCTGGGAAGGAGGGATTTACGTCTTCTTCACTCTGCGCTGGTGAGTGCTGGGAATACGCATGTCTTCGCGGTATTTTGCGACCGTACGTCGTGTCACTTGGATTCCCTGCGATTGCAGAATGCGGGTAATTTGTTCGTCGGTTAACGGGCGGGACGGATCTTCTTCTTCAATCAATTTCTTTACACGGCGTTTCAGAATCAGCAGTGATGTATTGCTGCCTTCCGGTCCCTGCACGCTCTCACTAAAGAAATATCGCAGCTCAAAAACGCCCTGCGGCGTATGCACGTACTTGCTGGCAACCGCGCGGCTGACTGTGGAAGGATGCACACCGATCTCTTCCGCAACTTCTTTGATCATCATGGGCTTCAACTGATCAATGCCCTGATCAAGAAAATCCTGCTGCCGCGCAAGAATTGAATAGCAGACTTTCATGATCGTCTGCTTGCGCTGCTCGATATTTTTTATCAACTGAATGGCGCTCTTGTAGCGCTCTTTTACATAATTGCGGGTGTCTTTGTCATTGGAATCGCGGGTCAGAAGCCGCTTGTACGCAGGATTCAGACGAAGCTGCGGAACATCTTCGTCATTCATCATCACAAGCCATTCATCGCCGTGTTTCACGAACGCAACATCCGGCTCAATCAACCGCGGCAACGTATTGTTATAACGCTGCCCCGGCCGTGGATCGAGTGTCCGGATATATTCGAGCGCCTGTTCGACGGCTTCAACCGGACGATTCATGGCGCGGGAAATTTCCTTAAACTGTTTGCTCGTCAAAGCGCGGAGATGCAGGTCAACTACGACGAGCGCGTCCGCTAAAACTTGCCCCTGGACCGCAATATCTCCATTGACGTTCTTTTGTTCCGCCAGTTTCTGGTGATAGCGAAGCTGATAAAGCAGGCATTCGCGCAGATCGCGGCAGCCAATTCCCGGAGGATCGAGTTGGCGAACGGCTTCCAGCGCTTCTTGAAGATCAAGCAAATTGAAACCATATTGCCCTGCGAATGTTGGCGGCGTTGCAATCGGAGTTGTTGCAATCGGAGCTGATGCAATCGGAGTATGTGCGGTCGGGTCAGGAATTGGAGTCGCTTGGACTTCAACAGGCAGTTGCGAAACTTCCTGCACGGGCTCCGCTGCGGGAACCGCTGTTCCCAAAGCGTCCTCATTTAAATCACTGCCGTCCCATGCGGGAGAGCTTTCGGCACCGGTATCCGCAGTTTCTGCCGTCGCGGCAAGTCCCAGCGCAGCCGCTTCCTGCACCACATTCTGCACAATCGCCGCATCGGTTTCTGGCGAGCTTGGCGGCGCAATTCCCAATAATTCTTCATCACTGGCGATCAGATATCCATCTTCGTTCAGATTGCCGATGATCAGCTCCGATGCCCGGCGGACTTCTTTCCGCAGAGGCAAGGAACCGAGCTGCCACGTCAAGTGATCGGTCAGATTGCTGGGTTTGGAGAGGAAGTTTTCGAACGAAGGACGCTCCAGGTCCTCCATTTCGCTGGGTGTTCTAAACCCAGGATCGAGATAGTCCTGAAAAAACGAACCGAAATCAATTTCTTCGAAAGGATCTTTGTTTTCGCTGGCGGGAACGTTAGTTTCTTCTACGACGGTGGCAGCCTGACGATCGCGCTCTTCTTCTTGCTGCGCCACCTCGTCAATGGTAGGAACGTTATCTTCCAGTTCTTCGAGAACGGGGTTCTCCACCATCTCGGCGGTGATCATGTCCTTGAGCTCAAGCTTGTTGAGCGCAAGCACACTGACCATCTGCACCAGACCCGGCGTAAGAATCTGCCGCTGAGAGACCTTCAGATTTAATCTTGGCTGGAGTAAAACCATAATATTTGTTGGTCAATGGCATCGGATCTTTTAGCGATTGGCAATGAACCTTTTGCCAACAACCAAGAGCCAACGGCCTTAATCAAACCAGCGAAAAACTCTCGCCTAAGTAAACTCTGCGCACTTCCGGATCGTTCGCCAACTGCGATGGAACTCCCTGACGAAAAATCCGGCCATCGTCAATGATGTAAGCCCGATCCGTCACGGAAAGCGTTTCCCGGACGTTGTGGTCGGTGATTAAAACTCCGATCCCACTGACCTTTAAACCACTAATAATCTTTTGTAGATCGAGCACCGCAATCGGATCAATCCCGGAAAACGGTTCATCCAGCAGAATAAATTTGGGATTAATGCATAGGGCGCGCGCAATTTCCACACGCCGCCGTTCTCCCCCGGAAAGCGCATATCCACGATTCAGCCGGATATGTTCCAGCCCGAGCTGGTCAATCAGCTTCTCCATCATCTCGCGGCGTTCATGCCAGGAGATCGGTTGGGCCTCCAAAACCGCCAGGATATTCTCTTCGACGGTGAGCTTCCGGAACACCGAAGCTTCTTGCGGAAGGTAGCTGATTCCATACCGGCGAGCCCGCAGGTACATGGGGACGTCGGTGATGTCTTCTTGATCTATTAAAACGCGGCCTGTATCTGGGGGGATAAGACCAACAATACTGTAGAAGGTTGTAGTCTTCCCAGCGCCGTTAGGTCCAAGTAAACCAACAACTTCGCCCTGATCCACGCGTAAACTGACTCCATTTACAACCCGACGTCCGCGATATGATTTTCCGATTTCGTCGGTGGCCAGTGTAGGCATTTATCGTGCCATTTGGGTGTGGGTAACAGCGGGGAACTGTGTACTTCCTTCCACTTGCACCCTATCATCGTGTCTAAAAAAAGTCAATGAAACCCCAGTAATCTTGCCATGTTCGGCATCAAAAATGCTGGGCGAATTCCCGTTTAGGACAAATTTGTCGTCCGCCAAAGTGTAAGTCAGCTGCTCCCCGCTAGCCTGACGACCAGGTTGAGTGAGTAAAACACCGCCAGTAGCGACAATCTTCTCAATTTTTCCCCGCTGCGCGCCCTCTTTTGTTCCGTTGCCCACAACAGGTTTGGCATTTTGCGCCGCAAGAAACACATCCATATGGTCCGCAGTGAGTTTCATGTCGGAGCCATCCGCTGTAACTCCCTCGCCAAAATGAATTTGGCGCTCGCTATCCACATACTGCAGTTTTTTGGAAGTGATCGTAATGGGAGTGATGCGACCGGCCTTGTCTGCCTGCACAAGCACCGTAGAAACCAGAGAACCATTTATGCCGGAGGCCTGCACAGAACGATGATCGCGATCAAACTGGATGGAGTTTGCCTGTACAACGTTCGCGTCTTGCCCCAATCGAGCGGATCCTGAGAAAAGTGCGACTGACGGCGTTTTGTGCACGGTCATTTTCTGCGCGGTCACATGAATCGGCGAAGACGATGCCAGCAATGCGCCGTTGGCTTGCGGTTTCATGTCCGTGTAGGTGGTTTTGACGTCGCCTTCGGCAATAGCGTCTCCTGTGGCGCGGTTCAAACGTATGGTCTGCGCGCTCGCGCTCATCGAGTTTCCTTCCACTCGTGGCGATCCCGTAAGAACCAGCATTTGATCGGCTGCGGTGTATTGGCCGCGATCCGCCCATGCCTTTTGGTCTTTGTCGCTATAAACCAGGCTTCCCTGCTGCATTAATGACGTAATCCCGTTGCCCGGCCGGAAGCTTACATCCAGCGTGTTGCTGGTACTCACGCGATCTGGCTGACCTTGCGTGCTGACGACAATGCGGGCGTCAGGCTCACCATGCACCAATATGAGCTGTCCTGCATCGTTAAATTGCGCGGCGAATTTGCCGGCGGTGATGACAGTGTGCTGAGGATGTGCGCCTTGCGCCGGCTTGGCCAGGATTTCCTGGATCGCAATCTGCGGAGCGCCGAAAGTTTCTGCGCGCTGTAAGAGACGGCCATTGGAAACTACGAAATCCATCGCCGGAGCTGCGAGTTCTACGTCTTGCCCATTTTTATTTTGCTCAGGGTCCTGGTGCTCGAGCACTCTGACGTTTTCATCGGCATGAATGCTGGTCAACGTATCTTTGCCGGTAAACTTCAGTGTCGCGCGGCCAGAGCTCATGTGCATCTGCTGAACGCTCCCTTTCTGATCCGACACGCTGGTCATTTCTACATTGCCTGTGAAAACCGCGGATAGCAGTCCCTTCCCTCTGCTGTTCATCTGCAGGTTGAGCTGGTTCGCACGCAGATCAGCAGCCTGCTTGCTTTTACCCTCGTCTTCGTCATGCACATGCACATTGCCGCTAGCCTGGGCGCGTTCGACCGTATTATTTTCTTTTAAAAATAGGTCGACCTTATCCGCGTCGCTGGTTTTACCATCACTCGTCGCATGGACATGCTCGAGCGTTACATTGCGGGGATTCTTGGAAATTATTGCCTTGGCTGCAACGATATGGGATTCCTGATCTCCATTGGTGGTGACCTGAATTTGCGAATGGAGCGTCAGAACTCCAGTTTTCGCCTGATAATCCGCGCCCATCGCCGATCCGCTGGCCTGGGGAATTTCAAATTCAATCTTTGCGTTCGTATAGCCGTTGCCAGTCTTCTGATTGAATACCAGCCCGCTGGTTTTCAGATGGATAGGGTTCTTTAACTCCTGCGGAATTGATTGGTCTGGGCTTGCGATTCCCGCAGGATTCGCTTCGAGATCGATTTGCACTTCACCCTTGGCGGTAACGTCTCCCGATTGCGGATCGTAGGCGAAATCGTCTCCATAAATTTGATCGTAGCGGCTGGAGTCTTCGCCGTAGATGGTGATATTGACTTTGTGCAACTCAGCGATCAGGCCTTTCTTGTATTCGATCGCCTTGCTCGCCTGGATAGTAAAGAGCGTGTGCGAACCTTCGGATTTTGAAATCGTAAAACCTTCGGCGCTCTGCCGAATTTCAATTCCTATTTTTCCCGGCACTTCTTTCAGCGCATTTTCCACTCGCCATTTCGCATAAAAATATGCCCCCGCGACTACAGCAATCATGAGAATTGCCGCGATTGCGAACCACATGCGCAGGCGTGAAATGGTGACAGTCATCTGAGGACAGTGTAAATGGAATTCATCGCGGACATTGGCATTGAACTTGGATGGTATAACCCTGTCAGCAATTTGTCGTTACGAAGCGAAACGATTCTTCCCGCCACCGCATTTGCCATTTCGAGCGAGGGCGGAAACGTCTGCAAGGTGTTTCCGCCAAGTCGCGAAACCTGCTTTTATTATAAAAAACCAAAAACTAAATTAGTGAGTTGCCGGAATCAGAAGTTTTCATCCAGATTAATGTTCATGATCATGGCTTCCAGTTCCGAGTTGGCCTGCGTTCGTTGCGATTGCAACTCGGCGACTTCTTTTCGCAGCGTGTCGAGCTTATCTTCCTGCGTATTGAGTTCACCGGTATAACGCTGCAAAAGGGCACGCTCTTCGGCTCCGCCTTTTAATGCCTTCATGTTTTCGCGAATGCGGCCTTGGTCGTTGGAGATTTGCTCCGTCTGCTGCTTGCGCTGATTGATTTGTTGGTCGAATCCGCTGATCTTGCTCTTCTGCGCCATTACGCGCTGGAAAATTTGTTTCATCTCCGGAGTGACGCGGCTCTGCTGGGTGAAATATTCCACTTGATCGCTATTCAAATTGGTAAGCGCATATTGCGCAATTTCAGGATGGAACGATTCCAGATTCAACTCAACTGTTTTTCCGCCTTCAACAGGAATCTTGAAGCGCAAAAACGATTCGGTTGTTTCCTCTGGCTTCGGCGAATCTTTTGTGAGCTCCCAACCGCTCTGCGCCGGATGTTCAATCACAACATCTCGAGAAGCTGTATCAGCATCGTGGATGGTGTATTTAGTGCGTTCACGTTGTTCCTGCGTCAACATCATCATCCCTTTGTAGATGCGAATATGGCTATAAGGCCGGTCGCTGCGCAACGACTCAGCTTTCACATGCACTGCTGGATCAGCCGCGTAAGAAAGCAACCTCCGCTCATCCGGATGGATACTTTCCAAAATGCCTTCCCCGGCAAACGTGTCCGCGTCGAGAACGTTAAACGTGCCTTCGTCCAGAATTTGACCGCTGGTGTTTTTGATCCACAACGCCCGCAGCGTTGGCGAATTCGCATTCCATAACGTGACTTTCTGCGCTTCAATCGGAGATTGCAGGATGGGAACCAGCGCCGACTGATTTTGATCGATGGTGATTTTCTGTTTTACATGGTATTCAAAATAGTCGCCGATGGATTTACCAGCGGCTTCAGGAGAACTCAGCTTTACATAGTCAGTAATACGATCAAACATCCCAGCCTGCTTAGGCGCTTGAATTGCTTTCATTGCTCTTCCATTGATTGGCTCTGCCATTGGCGCGGTAGCTGATAGCTGTGGTGCGTTTTCCGCGACCTCATTCTCATCCTTCTCTTCCAGAGTCGCCTGGTGCGATTGCGGATTGAGCATCACCGATTCCGGCAAAGGAACCACCGGACGCCGCGCATAGAACGGCTGCGAAATATCCTGTACAAAAGACTGCGGCGCTCCAGCGACCAGCGAAAGTTGCACATCCTTCCAGTCTTCGCCGATGGTGTTGTCCACGATCGCCCAACCTTGCAATACCGGTTTATCGTTTGGCTTATCGGAAAGCAGAATGCGATACGTGCTCTTCCACACTGGCACTTCACTGATATAGCTGACGAACACATCGCGATCGCCGCTGCCCGAAGCGGTCAACGTCATGCGGCGAACGTCCTTTGCACGTGATGACCCGATCAGATTCAGATATCGCCCAACTTCGTCATTCAAATCTTTATCGGCAAGTCGCACCGAAGTTCCCGGCCCCAGTTCGAATGTTTGCAATTCTCCTATATCTGTTAGTACGGAAAATTCAGTCACCGTCACCGATTCGTTTTCACGCACCTGCTTCTGAATCTGTTCCACACTCAGCAAACGCCCCATGGCGGTCGCGGAACTGCGGTGAGCTTCTACCCGCGCGCCTCGCATCGCATTCAGGAATTCGTTGCTGGTGATCTGCTGCCCAAAAGGCAAGCGCAAGGATTTAAGCCGTTCGTCAAGCGGCGCGATGGAGTTATAGCGAACGGAAGAGACGTGGCCATCGCCAAGGTCCACAGCGGTCAGCGACTTCAGCACATCGTTTAATTGGGATGTCGTAAAGTCGATACTCAACTCTTGCGTGCCGTGCACGTGGGCCATGTGCTCGAAATATCCCACGCCATTTTTGTAAAGCACGACGCGCTTCACCGGCAGACGGCCGGAAGCGTCTTCGCTAACTTGCGTTTCCGCAAAAGTGGAAACAGCCAGAGAAAAAATCAGTGAGACAACAAGTGCATATCGGAACATTGCGCCCTCCTCGATCTGAGCAAAACAGGAACGCAAAAACAACTTCTACTTGCAGGAAAATTTGTGGGGCAAAATCATGCAACAAATTGCATACACGTGACTTAGCTATAGACACCGCCACGGGATCCGCAGTTCCACACTACTTCAATGTTGGGATAAATGTCTAAGACGGCAGGAGATAAATATGTGGCGGACAAGGGCAGAACCCAATCACATAGTCCGCCACATGGTCAGATCAATAGCGCTCGTCAAGATTGATGTTCATGATCATAGTGTCGAGATCTTGCGATGCTTTTGCTTCTTGCGCTTGCAAGTCGGTCATTTCCTTGCGCAACGCCGCTAACCGGTCTTCTTGTGCATTTAATTCGCCGGTGTAACGCTGCACCAATGTTCGCTCCTCCGCGCTGCCTTTCAGCGCCTTCATATTTTCTCGAATGCGTGCCTGATCGGTAGAGATTTGATCGCCCTCCCGCTTTCGATTATTAATCTGTCCATTAAGATCACCGACCTTTTCTTTTTGTACCAATATTTGGTCGAAGGCTTTCTGCAACTCTGGGGTCATGCGTTTTTGCTGGACGATAAGGTCCACTTCATCTGAGTCCAGGTCCGTTAACTCATATCTGACTTCTTCCGGATGGTAGGCTGCGATCTCCAAATCGGCAGTTTTCCCTGCTTCCACAGGCACACGAAAACGAGTTAAGGATTCGGTCATTTCTTCTGCTTTCGGGGCCGACGGCGCCAGCTTCCAGCCTTCTTCCAACGGATACTCGACGATCACCTGGCGCGGCGACGTATCGGAATTTCTGATTGTGTATTTGATGTCCGACCGATCTTCTTTCGTAAGTATCATGATGCCTTTTTCAATGCGGATATGACTGACCGGCTGTTCATTCGTGTCTGTGTGATATTTCACATGAATGGC
>DASXCC010000270.1:0-16091 GCA_036491415.1 Terriglobales bacterium
CTCCAACCGCGGTCTCAGTAAGTTTTTGAAAATAGTTGCTGGCCAGACTGGTGTCTCCAAATGCTTCCGCCGCTTTCGCCGCGCCATACAATGCATTGAAACGATTGGGAGAGGTCTGAAGCACGCTTTGGTACTCTGCCAATGACTCCTTTGCGCGCTGCTCCAGCAACAGCAACTCCGCGAGCATTTCCCGCGCCGGCGTAACCGCCCCGGGCGTCACGGCAGCCTTATCCATGCTTTCTTCTAGTTCCGCAGCCGAGCGCGCTCCGGTCAAAGCGTCTTCTGGTTTGCCGCTCATTTCTGCAATCCAGGCGGCTACCTCCCGTCGCTGTACTTCCACCTGATTCGCCCAATATGAGTTGTCCTGCTTGGCAGTCGCATCACGAAGCTCCGCAAGCTTCTGTTCGGCTTGGGTGGCACGCTCAAAGTTTTTCGAGCGTGCGCTGCCGATTCCAACGGCTGTCCACGTAATTGCCTGGGCCCACGGCACACCATCTTCGCGCGTCTGAAGCTGGCTTGCTTGTTCCCAATCCCCCAATTCAACGGTGTAGCGTGCCGGAATGGCTGCCAGTGCATAATCGCCGGTAAGTGTGAGACCGGGAATCGGTGGCAACGAACCCATCTCGTCCACAACCGCTTTGGCCTGATTCACGCGTCCACTCTGCAAGTACGCGTACACAAGGTAATCCATAGCATGGAGCCGCTGGTCCCGCGCCTCCCCATTTTTCGAGTTGGCTTCCGCCGCGGCGGCCAGGGTTGCTGACTTTATATTCGAGCTGATGGACTCGTTCCAGGAACCCACCCGCGTAAATATGTGCGATGGCATGTGATTGGCATGGGCCGAAGCGGGAGCAATTTTGGCGTACATGCGGGCAGCGGCAAGGCCTTTTTCAGCCAGCACCGGATTGTCATAACAATGAATCAGGTAGTGGGCGATGCCCGGGTGGTGCGGATGTAGGGCAAAAAGGGGCTCGAGAATTTCTCCGCACTTCTTCTGGTTAGCAAAGGTTTTGTCGGTCTTGGGAGCCGTAATGGCGAGAGTCAGAGCGTGGAAGATTGCAGCTTCGTCGTCTTGTGGATAGGTCGCCTGTAGTGCCCCCATTTTCTGCTCAAAGACCTGGGCGTACGCGGAGGTGCCTTTGCCGTCTTGGCGGTAAACTTCAGCCAGGGCGTCAATGTAGGCGATCTCGCGCGGTGTGGTTCTTGCATTACTTGCTGCGATCTGCTTTGCCTGATTAAGAGCAATTCGGCCGGCGCCCAAATCCCCGTTGTCCCACATCCCGTGATAGTAGGACATGGCAATGCCCCAGTGCGCCATGGCGCACTGCGGATCTTGGCTGACGATATCGGTGAAGGCCTGCCGCGCCTGTTCATACTGGAAAGAGTGCAGCAGGGCAACCGCCCGGTTGAAACTGCCGGCGAGGTCCGCGCGGCACGAAGTCAAAAAATGTACAGAACCAACTTCCTCTTTGGTCAGGACGTGGTGATGTTCTTCCTGGCAGAACGCCATCGTAGCGAAGATTAGGATGGCAGCGAGAACAGATACAGATATTGAGGAGCGCATGAGGCCTCCAACGGGAGGCATTAATTGTAGCCGATTCACCACCTATTGGCCGCTAACACTGATGAGCGAGAACTGCCTGGACAATTCCTATGCGCTGGCTGCTTCTTCACTGCCCAGCGGCAGGAAGTATTGCGTCCCTTTGATAGGGGCGGAGACCTTCTTCAGTAGCTCCTGTAAATCTTCGTTGCGCTCGACGAAATCAATTTCCGAGGTATTCACGATCAGCAGGTCCGAAGACGTGTAGTGAAAAAAGAAGTGCTCGTAGGCGCGGACAATTTCTTCCAGATAATCTTCGTTGATCCCCTTCTCGCTGGGCGCATTCTTTTTCTTCAACCGTTTTTTCAGAACCTCGGGCGTAGCCTGCAAATAAATGACTAAATCCGGCGTCGGCAACTGCTCGCGAAAATAGTTGTAGTAGCGGTTATACGTATCCAACTCGTGATCGGCGAGGTTGAGGTAGGCAAAGAGCTTGTCTTTCTCGAAGATAAAGTCTGAAATCACGACCTTCTGCGAACTGGGCCCGAGGTCGAGCGCGCGAAGCTGCTCAAACCGCCGGATCAGGAATGCAAACTGCGCCTGGAACGCCGCGCCCTTCTCGCCTTCATAAAAAGCCCGCAAAAATGGGTTCTCTTCCGATTCCATGACCCGCTGCGCGTTCAGTCGCTCAGCTAAAATCTGCGCCAACGTACTTTTCCCGACGCGTATGGGGCCTTCCACAGCAATGTAACGGGGCGATTCGAAAAGTTTGGCCATGGTTGAGAACTAGACGGAACGGAGACTCCTTGGCAGCATAACTTGGATCGCCGCATCGAGCAATTGTGGAAAAGTTAACAGGTAACTTGACCGGAGTGAATTGTGGCTCCATTATGTGTGCGGAGTTTTTTGAGTGAACAAACGACTTTTTTCTAAAGCCATTCTTCTATTTCTTGTTTCAGCCTCTTTAGTTCTTGCCCAATCAAGAAAAATCATGCCGAATTCAACCAAGATCAGCGAAATTCGTGTGGTTGGTTCACAGCGTTTCCAGTCGCATGAACTGGCGCCAGTAACGGGGTTAAAAATTGGAGACACGGGCGATGATGCCGCCTTGAAACAAGCCGCGGACAACTTGGCTGAGAGTGGCATGTTCAGCAACGTCACGTACAGCTATATTTCATCGCCGGATGGGACACGGGTGAAATTTGAAGTTCTCGACACCGAAAAATTGTTGCCAATTCATGTGGACAATTTCGTGTGGCTCTCTTCTGCTGAATTGCTGAATGAATTACAAAAGCGCGAACCTCTGTTCCGCGGCGGGGCGCCCAACGCTGGTGAAATGTACACCAAGCTCGCTGACGATATGACCGCGATCCTTAACGATATGCATATTTCCGGGACAGTCCGCGCATTTCCGCAAGCGCCATCAGGCGGGGGCGATGTGACTGGCTTCCTGTATTCCGTAAGCGGCGTCAATTTGCCGGTACGCAATGTGGAGTTTCCCGGTGCGTCTGCTGATATGACTTCGGTTTTGCAGAAGATCGCGGCAACTACGTTAATTGATACGAACTATTCCCGCTCAAAAGTAAATGCGAATGCTCAATTCGACTTTCTGCCTCAATATCAAATGCGCGGATTTTTGAAAGCCGCATTTGGGGATCCTGTTGTACAGCTCCAGGATCGCAGTACTGGAGCGGTTACGGTTCAAGTGCCGGTGAAAGAAGGTTTGCAATACAAACTTTCAGCCGTGCAGTGGGCCGAGAATATGGTGTTTTCCAACAATGATCTGAGCAAGCCGCTGCGGTGCAAGCCTGGGCAAGCGCTGAATCAATTGCAACTTGAAGAAGATTTGGGTGGAATCTCGAAAATCTACGGCACGCGCGGTTATATGGAGGCTCACCTGGTTCCCAAATTTACATTTGATGACGCCGCCCAGACCGTAAATACAGAGATTGACGTGCACGAAGGCGATCAATATCACATTGGCGAAGTGCAATTCGCAGGAATGACGGAAAGTGCGGCCGCGCCGCTGCGCAAACTTTGGAAGCTCCATCCTGGAGATCCGTATGACAGCAGTTATCCGCCGTTTTTCCTTACGCAGGCTGCCATGAATTTTGACTTGAGTCATATGAAGATCAGCGTGGATGAGCGGCCGCGTCGCGAGACAAAAACTGTGGACGTGACGTTTCATTTTACGAAGGCTGGGTCCTGAAGAATTGATATAGGAGTTGAATAAGGTGCCAGTTGAAATTGCCTGCGCTGTTCCGTCAATTCTGGGAAATCCAATACAATCCAGTGCATGTTGGAATATTTAGCAGGTGGGGCTGCTGCGCTCGCAGCCGCTGCGGCTACGGCGGGCTATCAATCCATGGGCCCGACGGCGCAGTGGTATGGGCGGACCTTTATAGGATTACCTCGCAATGCCAACGAGATTGCTCTCACCTACGATGACGGGCCGAACGATCCCCACACGTTTCATCTGTTGGATGTTTTAGCGAAGCACAATGTCCACGCAACGTTCTTCATGATCGGCCGATATGCTGAAAAGCGTCCGGATATTGCGCAACAAGTGATGAAAGCCGGGCATGCGATTGGGAACCATACATTCACCCATCCGGCGTTGGCCCTTCAACCCGCCGTAAAGGTTCGGGCCGAACTTGCAGATGGCTCCCAAGCGCTCAATAACGCCATTGGAGCGCACTCCAATTTATTCCGTCCGCCATTTGGATCACGCCGGCCTGTAGTGTTGCGGATCGCGCGCGAACTCGGGCTGCTTCCCGTGATGTGGAATGTTACGGGTTACGACTGGAGCGCGAAATCCGCGGAAAGCATTGAGAAAAATGTTGCGAGGCAGGTGCGAGGCGGCGATGTGCTCCTTCTTCACGATGGCGGACATTTGCAGTTCGGTACCGACCGTTCCTTCAGCGTGCAAGCCACTGACAGAATGATCGCGCTCTATAAATCGCAAGGCAGAGAGTTCCTGACGATCCCGGAGATGATGCAGAAAGGTTAGGCGTTCATCGTGGTGAATGCGTTCTTCGCCGCTGCAATTGTTTTCTCCACATCTTCCCGCGTATGAGATGCGCTTAAAAACGCCGCTTCAAACTGCGACGGCGGAAGATAAATTCCGGAATCAAGCATGGAGCGGAAGAATTTTCCGAAAGCTGCTGTGTCGCATTTGGAGGCAGAATCCCAATCGCTGATTGGGCCTTCCGTAAAGAACCACGTGAACATGGAACCCACGCGATTCGCGCAAATCGTGCCCCCCGCATATTTCGCCGCGGTCAATACGCCGTCTACCAATGCCGCGCTTAAGCGATCAAGCTGCGCGTAAATTTCTTTTTGGTTCTTTCGCAGATGCCGCAAGGTCGCAATCCCCGCCGCCATGGCCAACGGATTTCCTGACAGAGTTCCAGCTTGGTAGACAGGCCCCAACGGCGCGACCATATCCATAATTTCTGCGGGGCCGCCGTAGGCGCCTACGGGCAATCCTCCGCCAATAATTTTCCCCAGCGTTGTCAGGTCGGGTGTGACTCCGTACAATTCCTGCGCACCGCCGAACGCAATCCGGAATCCGGTCATCACTTCATCGAAGACCAGCAGCGCGCCTTCGCGCTTGGTGATGGTTCGCAGCGACTCTAAATATCTCGGCGCAGGGAGCACGCAGCCCATGTTGCCGACGACCGGTTCGACGATCACGCAGGCAATCTGATTTTTAAATTTCGCAAATGCCTGTTCGAGCACACCCACGCTATTAAAGGGCAATGCCAGCGTGAACTGAATGAATTCCTCGGGTACCCCCGCTGATCCCGGAATTCCCAGCGTTGCCAAGCCCGAACCGGCTTTCACCAGCAAGGCATCGGTGTGTCCGTGATAGCAGCCTTCAAACTTCAAAATGTATTTGCGTTTGGTATAGGCCCGCGCCAAGCGAATGGCCGACATGGTAGCTTCCGTGCCGGAACTCACGAAGCGGACTTTCTGAATGTGGGGAAATGCCGCAGCGACTAGTTCTGCAAGGTCGGCCTCTGCAGGGGTTGATGCGCCGAAGCTCATCCCATTTTTTGCCGCTGCCGTGACCGCTTCCACGACTTCTGGCAAGGTATGGCCCAGAATCAGCGGCCCCCACGATCCGACATAGTCAATGTATTCGTTTCCGTCCGTGTCCCAAATGTGAGAGCCCGCGCCCCGCACCAGGAATGGAGGATCGCCGCCCACTGCGCGAAACGCCCGCACCGGCGAATCCACGCCTCCGGGAATTAATTTCTCGGCGCGCGTTTGCAGTTTTCTCGAAATTTCCAGCTTTCTCGCCATCTTTCGGACCATTGATTCGGACTATTGATAAAAACTATACCAGCGCTGAAATTCATCAGATATTTACAACTAGGAAATACTCTCGCAATGTGCACAACGTAGAGTTGGAATCGTTACAAGCCCTTCTAACCGGGAGGGAGCATAGGACAGCTTCGGGGGGGGCTCCGAGCTGTCCATTTTATTTGCGTGTCTTACGAATTCGCTGGGAACTCTGTGTGTAAAATCGCGTCCGGCTTCGGTTTTCGCCTGAAATTGTAAATATTTGTAAACAAAGAGCGTATTTTGTTCCGATTATGGAAATTAAGATTTCCTTAGGAAATGAATTTGAATTTCATGCGTAAGGTTAGGCTAGAGGCTTGGGGAATCTATGGCCAGCGAACGCAGTTTAGTTCTTGAACCGAATATGAAGCCAGCAGAGGGTAAAGTTGCTGAGGTGATTTCTCTGCCGAATCCAAATAATCCTTTTCTCGGAACCAGCACGGCGATCCGCCAACTCGAGAACAACTCCTTTAAATTGCTGAATAGCAGTAGTCCCGTGCTCATTCAAGGTGAGCCGGGGACGGGCAAAGGCTTCCTTGCCCGCTGGCTGCATGAGAACGGTCCGCGCGCTGAAGAGCTGCATGTAGAACTGCAATGTGTGGGAATTTCGCAGTCGCGCATCGAAGCCAAATTGTTCGGATACGAAAAGGGAGCATTTGGTTCTACCCAGGCCAAGCCCGGTTTGTTGGAAATTGCGCAATCTGGCAGCGTTTTCCTCGATGAAATCGCCGAGATGCAACTGCCGGTACAGAAAAAACTTCTGCGCGTTCTGGAAGAAAATAAGTTCAGCCGCATGGGGGAGGCGCAGGACCGGGAAGCCGATGTCCGCGTAATCGCTTCCAGCCGTTGCAATCTAGCCCGGCGCGTGCAGGAAGGGCGTTTTCTGAAAGAGTTATATGTGCGATTCGGGGAGTCTCTGATTGCTCCGCCTCTGCGGGAACGCGTGGAAGACATTCCCATGCTCGCCACACACATGCTGGATCGTATTTCCACGGATCAGGGGACAGGCATGCTTCATGTTTCCGCTATGGCGTTGCAGGCATTGCAGGGATTTTCCTGGCCGGGAAATATTCGCGAGCTTCGCAATACCTTGGAGAGAGCGGTTTTATTGAGCAACGGTCCGAGCCTCTCCAAAGAAGATCTGCAATTTGATCTCACCGTGGAAGCCAGTTCTTTACAACTGGGATCACTCAAAACGCTGGAAGAGGTCGAGCGGCAATACATCCAGGAAGTGCTATGGCTGGAAGGCGGACGGGTGCAGGCGGCCGCGAAAAAGCTGGGAATCCCCCGTAGCTCGCTTTACCACAAACTCAAACAATATGGGATTTCCCGTCGCGACGGGCATGACATGCAATGGAGTCAAAACGCAGCTGGCGCATAACTTCCGAAGCGAACCGGAAGTTAGCTTTTTACTTCTGAACTGGGAGGCGTGGTCGGCGTACTGGTGTTCTTGGGTTCTTCAGGCTGACCCTTCATCGCGTCTTTAAAACCACGAATTCCTTCGCCCAAACCTTTGCCGAATTCAGGCAACTTCCGCGGTCCAAAAATGATTAGCGCAATGATTGCGATAATTAAAATATGCGTTGGCTGAAATAAACCGTCCAACATAGAAACCTCCTTGACGCGTACCGATGCTAACTTTCAAGTTACCGGAGTCGGAAGTCCCAGTCAACTGCTTCATGGCTTTAGGAAACCTCGCCTGACAGGCCCATCTTCTGCATTTGTGTTTACTGTTCGGTAACACTGACCTTGGTTATCTTTCTCATTCTTCGCGACATGGGCTATTTTGCTTTAAACCTTCTTCATTCTATTCAGTGAGGATTTTTACTTTGCGTTGCAGGGCTGCAGTGTTGGCGGCAATCGGCGGTATTCTTTTTCTGGTCTCCCCTTGTTTGGCTCAATCTAGCTTCGTTCAATCTGGTTTCGCTCAATCGAATATCAATTCTGTAGAAATTCAGCCGCTGACCTGCGATCAGATGATGGCCTGGCTCGCGGGCGGTGTATCGAGCGCGCGCCTTGCGCGAATGGTGCAGCAGTATGGAATCTCTTTTCGAGTGGATGACGCGAATCGCGCGGCATTAAAAGAAGCTGGAGTTGAAGCGGTTTTGCTGAATACTGTGTCGCGGGCGCAAAGCGCGGCAGCCGGGAACTGCTCCGCGAAGTTGGCCAAGGTTGCCAGCCTCGCGCACCATGGCGGTTACAACGATCATTATCAGAACGATCACTATCATTATTACTACGAAGATGCGGAAGCTTCGTTGCGCAGGCTGATCGAAAATGATGCCGCAAATTCCGCGCTTCATTTCGCGCTGGCTTACATTCGTTCGCAGCAAGGCGACTGGGACGAAGCTTTCGATGAATACTCCGAAGCAAAGCGTTACATGCCGGCCCTTCCCGAAATTCATTCGCGGCTGGCCTACGATTTTTATATTTCCAACGACGGCGACAATACCATTGCCGAAGCGCGCACTGCTTTGAGCCTTGATCCGCGAAATGCGGAAGGCTATCGCGTCCTGGGGCTTGGCCTTTATACAAATGAAAAGTTTGACGCTGCGATGCATGCCTTCGAGGAATCATTACGACTGCAGAAGGAAAATCCTGAAACCTATTTTGGCATTGCGCGGATGCGGGAAGCGCAGCACGAAACCCCGGCTGCCATCGCTGCCTACAGAAAAGCCCTCGCGCAAAAATCGGACTACTGGCAGGCGCACAACGCGCTTGGATTGATTTTTCTTCAGCAAAACAAATCGGCTGCGGCCATTCAGGAATTCAAGCTGGCCAAACAAAGCTCTCCTGTGGAACTAAGCGTGCGCTCGAATTTGAGCAATGCCTACATGCAAGACAGAAATTACGATGCAGCCATCGCGGAATTACATGCCTTGTTTCGCATTAAGCCCGATTGGAGGTCAGGTCACACTTCCCTGGGGCGCGCTTTCATGGCTAAGCACGAATACGATGCCGCCATTCCTGAGTTCCGCATCGCCTTGGAAGAAGATCCGACAGCCGCCGTTCCACATGAGGCGCTCGGTCAAGCGCTCTTATTGACGCACAACGATCGTGAGGCCCTGCGCGAGCTGCGGGTGGCCGTTTCGCTTGATCCAGATTCCGCCGCGGCCCATTACGCCCTCGGTACGGCTTTCTATGGCGACAAAAACTGGACCGAGGCCGCGCAAGAATTTCAGCAGGCATTGCGTTTGCATCCCGATGCGCAAAACCATTATTCCCTGGCGGCATGTCTGATCAGCATGGGGCAATATGCCGAAGCTTTGAGCGAATTGAACGTGGCTCTGGCATTGAAGCCGCAGGAAAGCCTTTATCGCAGTCGCAAGCAGGAACTGCTTCGCCTGATGAAGGCTTCCAGCGTTGCAACGCGCGAAATCTCTTCCGTCCTCGGCAATTCCCAAACAGCCGCATCGCCAAAATAAGCACACCCCAAGATCCTGTTTCGCCGGAAATGCAAAAGACTTCAGTGCACCATGGGTCAATGACCCTTATGAACTGCGGTGACCTCGGCGTTTGGGGCTGTTCCGCCTAGAATGAACCCATCTGGAAGACAATTCATTCGGAGTTTAGCAATGAATCCCATTTCCTCCTCCTACTCCAGCGCAGTTGCCGCGGCCCCAGCCCTTCAAACAGCAGTCGCCGCCAAAAGCAACGGCAATATCAATATCAATATTAATGAGCCCGGAACCGCGCCAGTCGTACAAGGGTATGGCTTGCCTTGTTTGAAGTGCCGCACTTATTACGATTCCAATTTGTCTTCTTGCCCTGTCTGCCACGAATCAAAACGAGTCGCCGTCAATGCCGTTTCGGTGCCCACCACGACTCCCGAAACTAAGGACTCTACCTTGGTGGAAGAGCAACGCAAACGTTTCACCCAGGAGCTCAATCCGGAGGCTTACGCTTCCACTTCTACTTTGCCCATGCCGTCCCCGGCAGTGTGTGCATTGGAGGGGAACCATACGGATGAGCCCGAAGTCGCAGAAGTTTGCCAAAGCTGCTATGCAACTTTGCAGAACCGTGCCGACCTGATGGAAGCGGCGTTGCACATCGATTTGAAAGAAGCGGCGCAAATCGTATATGAGGCGGTCTGGTCGGACCCTTCAGATCCGACCAAGACTTATCAGAACGCCGCACAGTCGCTGCTGGGCGAACTTCACAAGCGAGCTGGATTTTCCGCGCTTGTCGGGCAGATTCATCCGCTGTCGCATTAATCAAGCAAAGCTACCATTCATTGAGCGGCCATCGTTATTAAGCGCAATTATTCCGCGGGCACCTGAAATTCTCCGCGAATGAATGGCTTAATTCCATCCCGCCCTGTCAGTCGCAGGCAAAGCAATTTGCCTTCCCGCTCCAGATCAATGTGAAAATCGAAAAAAGGACAGCACTTGCTTTCTGCCGCGGCCCACTGCGCCAGCTCCGTCATGGAAATTTTCGCTGGGTTAAATTGGAACTCGTAGCCTTTCGGCATTTCTACGATGTTGTTTCGAGTGGCGATGATTTTATCCGTCAACTCCTTGTGGCGCGTTCTTTCCTGGGGATTGAGCGCCTTCGCATTGCAGTAAAACTGTGGCTGCGCCGCAGTCATAGGAGGATTCACTTCCTGTATATGAGCGTTTGCGTGCATAAAAACTCCACTGCCGGCGATCGTTAGAGCGATTGCGGCGCGATTGAAACTTTTCATGGTGTTGTTCTCCTTTCGCATTGCCATGCGAATATTCTGATGCTAAAAGTTAAAGTTAACTTTAAGTCAAGGGCTTTCTGAGGAACCATGAAAATTGGAGAACTTGCCGGTCGTACGGATTTGAACGCCTCGGCCATTCGCTATTACGAACAGTGCGGGCTTTTACCCGCTCCCTTTCGCCGTGGCGGCCAGCGTTTGTATAGCAGCGATACGGTTCATCGCATCCTTCTGATTCGCTTCGCCAGCGATATGGGTTTCACTCTGGACGAAATCCGGCTTTTTCTCAATGGTTTGCGGGAAAACGCGCCGGTCGGTCCTCGATGGAAAAAGCTCGCTGACCGGAAGATTAAAGAGGTGAATGCCACGGTGGAACGATTACGGCTGCTTAAATCGCTCCTGGAGCATTTGTTGGGGTGTAAATGCGCTTCGCTGCAGATGTGTGTCGAAAAGCTCAGTTTGAGCCCGACTATGCCGGTGCTTCACCGCTCGGCAAATAAGCATCGGTCGGCAAATCAACATCGTTCTGCGAATCAACGTCGAAAAAAAGCGGCTTCCCCAAAGTTGGTTTGACCGCAAGATCTGGATATTTCACTGTTGCCTGCGCATCTACACTCAGGTCATGACAAGCCAGATCGGGACAAATAAAGACATGACCACCAATGACGCAGCAAACAACGGCCTGACAACGAATGCGATACTCAACTTTGCGGAAGTACTGGAAGCCGAAGTACTGGAAGAAGACGTGAACAAGGTCGACGCGAAGATCAACGAAAACCGGTGTTGGGATGCAGTCGTGGCCCGCGATTCCTCGCAGGACGGCGAATTTGTGTTTGCAGTTTCTTCCACGGGAATTTATTGTCGGCCATCCTGCCCGGCAAAACGGCCGCGCCGTACGAACGTGGAATTTTTCCGTGTTCCCCAGGACGCTGAAAAGGCCGGATATCGCGCGTGTTTGCGATGCCGTCCTCGAGCTGCGAGCGGCAGCAGGCAATCTGAATTGACCAAAGCCATTTGCCACTACATCGAGCAATGTCTTGATAAAAATGTAACGCTCACGCAGCTTGCGAAAGTCTTCACGCAAAGTCCGTTTCACCTGCAGCGTACGTTCAAGGCCGCCTTGGGAGTGACGCCGCATGCCTATGCGGAATCGCTGCGCATGGACCAGCTTAAGCAAAACTTGCGCGCCGGCCATTCGGTCACGCGGGCGATGTATGACGCGGGGTTTAGCTCCAGCAGCCGGTTGTATGAACGCACTTCCTCGCAGTTGGGCATGACTCCCGATAAATATCGTCGGGGTGCGATCGCGGCTGCGATTCGTTATACGTGCGCTGATTCGCCTTTAGGGCGCATGCTGATTGCCGCTACCGACAAAGGCATCTGCGCGATTCAGTTCGCCGACACCGACGCTGAACTGGAGCAGGGATTGCGGCGAGAATTTCCCTTTGCCATTTTGCAGAAAGCAACCAGCAGCTCGTTTCCCTGGAAAAACGACCTCCTCCATTCCATGCGCGGCAAAAAGTTGCAGAACGAACTGCCTCTCGATATTCAGGCGACCGCATTCCAACGCCGTGTCTGGGAATATCTGCAATCCATTCCCTTCGGCACGAGCCAGAGCTATTCGGAAGTTGCAAAGGGAATCGGCGCGCCCAACGCGACCCGCGCCGTGGCCCGAGCTTGCGCGACCAATCGCATTGCCGTGGCGATTCCTTGCCACCGTGTAGTGCGGAGTACCGCCGGGATGGGCGGATATCGGTGGGGTGTCGAACGCAAGAAGAAATTATTGGAGCTGGAGAAATCCGGAGCACAGGCCTGATTCGCTGATTCCGATGTACAAGCTGGGCGGAAAAGTTACCGGCCACACGCGAAAGTGCACGTGGTCCAGGCCTTGTAAAACTCGTACAGATGGTACAAGCCCATCACGCATGCCCTGGAACATCCCACTCCAGAAGTGCGGATTGTCGAAGGGCCGGAACTCCGCGCCAATCAAGGGCTTCAGCCTTTCGGGGCCTCCGCTCGGCTCTCCGCAGAGGTACATTTTTTCTTCTCATACCAAAGTAATGATTGGACTTACCAAAGCTCATGGTCATGGGACATCTGGCCGCTCCGGGCCGCCGATGAGATGTTGAGAATGTCCGGAAAGGCCTGAAATGAGCACACAAGAATATCTCGACGACATTCATATTCGCATCCTGCGCGTGACTGAAGATCTGCGCGTGATTCAGCGCGAACTAAACTGTGCCGCCATGGAAGCCCCCGGAGATCCAGAGTTGATGGAAGCGTTGAGCCAACTGCCGGAAATGGAATCGATACAGGTATTGCGCTCCGCGCTCGACCAGATGCGCCACTTTCTTTGGTTCTATGTGCAGATCATGACCAACGAATCCGACGAGGCTGACCGCCTGCGCCAGACAATGCGCCAGCGGCCCTCGGACGATTTTGTGATGAAAGCTGAAGCCAGCTTGATTGAAAAAATTAAGCAGGCGAACGATCAGACGATCATCCGCTATTTGGCGGAAGCCAAACACCGCAAGCCCAACTAAGTAGCTGGTTAAATTTTTGGGGAGTTAAATTTCTGCGCCGCGAAGAATGGTTTTCTTTAGTTCTCCGGTGTTGCTGAGAACCAGAAAATTCGCTTGTGCGCCTGCTTTTAAAATCCCACAATCAGTGCCGGAAGCTTTTGCAGGGTTTAACGTGGCCGGCCGCAGCGCTTGCTGCAACTCAAGGTTTGCAAACTGCATTGCGTTGCTCACAGCTTTATCCATGGTAAGAATACTTCCCGCTAATTTGCCGTTTGCCGCGAGGCAACGCCCGTCTTTCACTTCAAATTCAAACGTCCCTAAGTGGTAGCGGCCATCAGGCATATCCGTGGCTGCGTTTGCATCCGTAACTAAGATCGTTCCGTCGATGCCCTTGGCCTGCAAAACTAGACGCACAGTGACCGGATCCACGTGGATGCCATCGGCAATGACCTCTGTCATCAGATTTGAATTCGTGAGCGCCTCGCCCAGAATTCCCGGATCGCGATGATCGAATGGCGGCATCGCATTGAAAATATGGGTAATGTTCCGCGCTCCGGCGGCAACTCCGGCCCGGGCTTGCGCAAGATTTGCATCCGAGTGCCCCATGCTTATGCGCACGCCACGCTTTGCAGCTTCGGCGATTACTTCAATCGCGCCTTCCAACTCCGGAGCAATCGTCATCACGCGAATGTGTCCGCGCGAAGCCTGCCAAAACTGGTTGAACAATTTCACTGTGGGCTTTAGCAGGTCCGCCGGGGGATGTACTCCTCGCCGGGCATGATTCAGAAATGGCCCTTCAATATGAATTCCTAAAGGCTGCGAGCCCTGGCCATTCTCCGCAAACTTTTCAATCGCCGTCGCCAGCCGATCCAGGGAAGCCAGGATTGTGTCGAGCGAAGCGGTGACCGTAGTCGGCAGATAGCTTGTTACGCCATGCTTGGCGAGCACGCCTTGAATAATTGGCAGAGAAGATGCATCCGCGTCCATTACATCCCGCCCACCGCCGCCGTGCATGTGGATGTCCATGTATCCCGGCGCGAGGACCGCATCGCCGTACTCAACAAGCTTTGCGTTGGCCGGAATTGCACTGGCGCTGCGAGAAGTAATTTCCGCAATCGTCCGCCCATCCACGAGAAGCAGCGGCTGCTCGATATGCTCCAACGGCGTGTACAGCGACTTGGCAGTAAAAGCGATCATGCGCTAAAGGACGGCATATTAAAAATCTGGCTCATTCAAATGCTTGTTGTAAAAAATCCTGCATTGTAAAAAATCCCGTATCGTAAAAAATCCGCGTTGTAAAAATCCTGCGCGAGGAATCAGTTCAGACTGCTTACAATTCTCTTCCAGACTCTCTGGCTAAGTTCTCCGAACCACAATCGTAGATCTCAGGCACATGAGCGGTTGTGATGAATCGTTAGACGGCCGGATGTGTATTCGGCACGCTTACCAATTCCAACAAAAGAAAGTAGAACACGAAGAGTGGTCCGAAAACAGGATGTTATAATCAAGGTCGTTACTGCCTGTGGCCGCGCGTCTTGCAGGCCACGCATTGTCGGTTTCGCAATAGTCGGGGAGTGGCTCAGCCTGGTAGAGCACCTGGTTCGGGACCAGGGGGTCGGAGGTTCAAATCCTCTCTCCCCGACCAATGATTTCAAATAGATACCATCCACTTTTATACCACTGAAAAATTCACTGTAGACGATTTTGTAGACGGTGAGATCCTCAGAGTTCAATAAGTTGCGTTTCTCGCGCCGAATCAAATTGTCACTGTACGGAATGAACTGACGGCTGGTCAGTCGGGCGGTCTCTCGTTCGGGCGCGAAATATGCCCATTGGAGTTGGCTGTGCGCCGGTTGTGTGCCACATTTCAGGTACATGTATTCCCCACGCGCTACTCAATTATGGCTTCCGAGTTATCCTCCACCGAACAGCAGTGGCCGCCCATCCCACTCCAACCTGTGTCGAAATATTGCGTATAACCAACGGGTACCCGGTTGCCCTTAGTCGGGCATATTCGCTTGCGGCGTCACAAGTGAGGTCTATGCCTCCCCAGAATTGGATCTCATAAAGGGCTCCAAGTTCTCCTGCTTTCTGCCATTCATTGTCCGAGAGAAAAAAGACTACCTCGTCGTCTCGACGGCCCTTTACCTCGATGCAACGGTGTGGAGTCACTGAGCGATCTTCAACATCCCAGCCCAATTCATCAGAATCCTTGGCAACCCAAAATATTGTTGACGTCCCTAACCTCGTCCGCTCGAATTGCACACTGTACATCTCTGCGCGATTTCCTACTTCCTTTCTTTCCGCAACCCATTTCGGTAAGACGACGGGTGGTGGTAATAGCGCCCAAACGGTGTTCAGCTCCTGCAGGAGACTCCCCGGAACGACTACTTCAGGAAAGGTTTGAACTTCTTCCCAGATCGACAATAAGCCCGTGAGTTGGGGAGCACCGGCACGAGATATGCGGAGAGAGCAATGTAAGTTGCCATTGGGTTGGACAGAGCCGCACTCGATGAGAAAGCGCGCCTGGTCATGGAAATATCCGGCCCTAATTAGCGTCAAAGCGAATAGCTCTCGTCTGCCGGACTTGAGTGCTCTAGACACTTTGTCCCCTACTGATGTCCTAACGACAGAATCCTTATCAAGTCTTACAAACTTGAGGTCGGCGAGCAGTTCGATCAATTGCGGGATCTCTCCCAGAGGCCCTCCGCATCGCTGCCAGAGATTCCGGGTTACGTCAGCCAGTGGCATTGTGGGCGGAAGAGTTGAGACGAGGATGAGAATCTCTTGAGCTCGCTGAATTCGTACGCCTGTTAGCCAGCCGGAGACGACGCTCATTACTTCAACTGCTCTCCCAACAGGTAACGCAGCAGGTCGCGGAGATCTTGCTCATCGCCGTCCGCAGCTTCAGACGGATCTTCTGGGGTGTGCAACGCCCGTAGATCAGCCCCTTCAAGGAGCTGTCGCATAACAGCCTCCTTGGACCGCAAAGACCTATCGA
>DASXCC010000271.1:0-6201 GCA_036491415.1 Terriglobales bacterium
ACCCTCCTTTGGCGAATTGGCGCATAAGCGCATCCTACAATACGTCCGATTCCCTCTGATAAGCTGATATCAGTTTATGGTCTTCGTCCTCGATAACTACGACTCTTTCACCTACAACCTGGTGCAATATCTGGGAGAGTTAGGTGCCAAGGTTGAAGTCCACCGCAACGATCAGGTGACCATCGACGAAATCGAAGATCTCCATCCGGAACAGATCGTCGTCTCTCCCGGTCCGTGCTCGCCGCAGGAAGCGGGCATCAGCATCGATCTGCTGAAGCACTTCGCCGGAAAAATTCCCTTGCTCGGCGTTTGCCTCGGACATCAAAGCATCGGCGCGGCCTTCGGCGGCAAAGTCATACGCGCGCCGCATCTCATGCATGGCAAGACCAGCGAAATTCAGCACGATGGCAAGACCATTTTTAAAACCCTGCCTTCGCCCATGACGGCGACCCGCTACCACTCTTTGATCGTGGAAGAAAAAAGTCTACCCGCGGATCTCGAAGTCAGCGCCTACGCCACCGAGCGCGACGGCACGAAGACCATCATGGGCCTGCGCCACAAAAAATTCCCCGTCGAAGGCGTGCAGTTCCACCCGGAAAGCGTGCTCACCGGTGAAGGCAAAAAACTGATCGCCAACTTCCTCAAGATCTAATTCTTTTCGCCGAATGTCGTACAGCTAACCCTTCGCATCGGCAGATTGCATTGCTAATTGCTAATTGCTACAAATCTAAAATCTCCATCTGCAATCCCTACTTTGCGCCACTCGAATCCAGTAGCCACAACCAATATCCCTGATACTCCGGATGCACCGCATTCGCCAGTTTCACGCCACGCACATACGCTTCATGCGCTTCGTCTTTTCTGCTCAGGTGCATGAACGCGCGACACAATGCCGTCTGGCTCGCGGCGTCATTCGGATCGGTGGCCACGGCGATCTGTGCTTCGGCCAGCGCCTGGTCGTACTCTTCATCTTTCATCAACTCCATCGCCGCAAATGCGTGACTCTTCGCCGACGCTGCTGACAAATCAAAATTCCCGTTGAAAACTAAAATGCTGTTTCCAATCAAATCCGCGGGCTTCAATTTCCAGAACTGCGCGTATGGATTCAACTCGTCCGGCCCCCAGCCTTCGCCGGAAAGCTCATCCGCGCTGATCAGCACCATACCGCTCACCTTCGCCGGGGCCGGCGGCGGATACACTTCAAACGCCTGGCTCAAATATGCCGGCAGCGGTTTGCAGGGAATTCCGTAATAACTGGGATCGGCAAACGGCCATGTGAAATAGTCGAACCAGCAATCTTTGACGTTGTGCCGGTCCAAATATTCCTTCGTCGCCTTCAGCTGCTGTCCCCAATCCACATTGGAGTTCGTGAGGATCTTGTAAGTCTTTGCCGGACCGCCCCACATCTCGTTCGCATACGTCAGATAGTTAGGAAATACGCGGATGGAAGATGCAACATGAAACAGAATCAGCGCACAGGCAATCGCCGCCCAAATTTTATTTTTCTGGATCAGTTCGCCGGCGACAAACGCGGCCAGCACAATCAGGAACGGATAAACGGGCAGGATATGCCGCACGCCAATGTTGAAGCCCGATGCCATCGCAACCAAAAAATAAATGAATGGAGGAATGCTGAGAAAAAGAAATTCCCGCCAATAACTTTTGCTGCACAGCGCTACCGCAATCGGCAGCAACAACAAGAGCAGTAAAAACCCCAGCGTGGATTTAATGGCAAACACCGCTGGAAAATAAAACCATTGCCCATGGTGATAAAGATTGCCCAGCAGAAAACTATTCAAATAGCGCGGCGCGTTATAAACGTCGGTCAATCCATATAGATACGCCTCTGGCAGCAGATGATATTTCGCCGCCATCAGCACAACCTTTCCCGCTGTCGGACGGTGCTCCAGTTGCCCCACATATTCCGGAAGCGATGGCGTCATCGCCATGCCAGCCGGGCGCGCCTGATAGCGAAATCCGTAAAAGGTCCACAGAATCGTCACGCCAACAATCGCCATCACCGCCAGCGCACCGGCAAGCCGCGCGATCTGCTTCGCTCTCCCGCCAGCCTTCTGCACATCGACAGCGGGCGCATGCAAAATTTCTGCGATCGCCAGCAGGCCGAGAATCGGACACAACAAAACTCCGGAGTGCTTTGTCGCCAGCGTCAACCCTGCCAGCACCGCAGCCGTTGCCAGTCTCTTGGCTGTCGGCTTTTTTACATAAAGATAAAACGCGTACACCGTGGCGAACAGAAACATCGCCATACCCACATCGGTCGTGACCAACGCTCCGTGCGCGATTAAGTTCGGATCGAACACACACAACACCAATGCCACCAGCGCCGGGACCATCCTGAACATTTCTTTCGTGGCCATAAATATCACCAGCGCCAACGCGATGGACAGCAGCGAAACTGCAACCCGCGCGCGAAATAAAATCGCGTCCGCATCATTTGAATAAAGGAATTGCTTGCCTTCGAGAAACTCCGAGAATTTAAAAAACGGCGGCGAGGATAGCGGCTGCGGAACGTTCAACTTCATGTGCAGCAATGGAAATGTCGCCAGCAATTTCACCAGCGGCGGGTGCTCCGGATTCATCCCAAAATCGCCTTTGGTCCAATAAGAATATCCGGAAAAAATGTGGGCGCCTTCATCCACAATCTGCGACTGCCGCTTCGCAGGAACGAGCAACTCAATCCAGAAAATAAAAATAAGAACTACAACAGTTGCTGTTACCCATTTGGAAGGAACCCTGGCTGGAAAGGACATAGTGTTTAGACCAGGAACGGAACGATTTGTAATCAGCCCTTAGTTTTTCCCGCGCGCCGTTTCGACGGCCCGCAACACAGCCTGCGCTTTATTCATGCATTCTTGAAATTCGCTCGCTGGATCGGAATCCGCTACAATGCCCGCGCCTGCTTGCAGATACGCCTTCTTGCCCTTCATGAGCATAGTGCGGATGGCGATGCAGGAATCAAGATTCCCCGCGAAATCCGCATAGAGAACTGACCCGCCATAAACTCCCCGCCGCGTCGGTTCGAGTTCTTCAATAATCTGCATGGCCCGTACCTTCGGCGCACCGCTCAACGTTCCCGCAGGAAAGCATGCCGCGAATGCATCGAGCGCATCCATGCCCGAGCGCAACTTTCCTTCGAGCGCGGAAACTATGTGCATCACATGGGAATATCGCTCCACATACATCAAGTCGCGCACCTTCACCGATCCGTACTCGCTTACGCGACCCAGATCATTGCGGCCCAGGTCCACCAGCATTACATGCTCGGCGCGTTCCTTTTCGTCATTCAACATTTTCTGCGCCAGCCGCTGATCTTCGGCTTCATCCTGACCGCGCGGATGTGTCCCGGCAATCGGACGATACTCCAGCTTGCTGCCCGTCGCTCGCACCAGCATCTCCGGCGAAGAGCCGAGTACGTGCATTTCGCCCATCCGCAGGAAATACATATATGGAGAAGGATTCACCGCGCGCAGCGAACGGTAAATATCAAACGGCGCAACTTCGGGAACAAAATTCAGCCGCTGTGAAAGCACCACCTGGAAGATATCTCCGGCCGCAATGTACTCCTTGGCGCGGCTCACCATCTTCACGAACTCTTCTTTACTGGTTCCCTGGTTTACCTTCAGCTTCGGGTCCTTCTTCGGCGCGCTCTTCTTCCAGTCCTGCGGACGCAATCCACGCGCCAGTTTTTTCTCCAGCTCTTCTATGTCTGCCACTGCGCGATCATAAGCGCGGCGCGGACTTTCGCTGGAAACATCCGCCATGGCAATAATTTGGATTTGATGCCGCAGGTGATCGAAAGCAAGCAGCCGGTCGAAGAACATCAGTACGCAGTCGGGGACGGAAAGATCATCCTTCGCATGCTCGCCAATCTTTTCCAGATTGCGGACCACATCGTACGCGAAATATCCCACAGCGCCGCCGGTAAACGGAGGCAGTCCGGCAAGGTTCGCCGGGCGATGTTTGCGCAACTGCTGCTTCAAAACTGCAAACACGTCGCTTTTGAAGTTCTCTTTGCGCTTGCCCCGGGTGACGCTGATCTCATTCCCGCGCGCCCGAATCTTCATATAGGGCCGCGCGCCAACGAAGGTGTAGCGCCCAATCTGTTCTCCGCGCTCCACCGATTCCAGCAGGCAGGCTTCCGGCTCTTTCGCCGCCACCGCCAGAAACGCGGAAACCGGGGTCAGCAAGTCCGCGGCAACGGACTTCGCAACCGGCACGAGCGTCGCGTCTTTGGCCAGTCGGACAAATTCTTTGTAGTCAGGACGAAGCATTTTTTCTTATTTCTTATGCGCGACTCTTCCGGATGTCTCAATCCGCCGCGAACGCAGTCTTGCATTATAGCGAGGCAGCCTTTTATCTGCTTTTTGAATGCGTCCAAACTATTTCGCAATCACGAAAGTCACTCCCGGAACCTCCTCTGAAATTGACGAAAAGCCTTAAGACGGAGCAAGATGCAAGAAAGAAATTTCACAGTCTACGAATGCATATAAAGTTCTGGGGCGTTCGAGGTTCCACTCCCACTCCTCAACAGGAGAACCTTCGTTATGGAGGCAATACCTCCTGCGTCGAAGTACGCGTGGGCCAGGAAACCTACATCTTCGACTGCGGCACCGGATTTCGCGCCCTTGGACATCAAATGCGCCAGGAATCCAACGGACACGCCGTCAGCGCGCATGTGTTCGTCTCTCACTTTCACTGGGACCATATTCAGGGCATTCCGTTTTTCGGCCCGCTCTATGACAAACCGGAAAGCCGTTTCATCTTTCATTCCTCTTCGCGCATTCGCGGCTTGAAGCGCGTCATGGAGGAACAGATGGCCGCTCCTTATTTCCCTGTGAACATGAACGAAATGAAAGCGCAGCGAAATTTTTATGACGTGGACCAGGGCCGGGTGGAGTTTGGCGACGTTGTCGTCGAAACGAAGTGGCTGAATCATCCCCAGGGATGTTTAGGCTTCCGCCTGGAAACCAAAGACGGAATTTTTGTTTACGCCACCGACAACGAACCCGGCGACCCCGAGTTCGATAAAAACGTCCGTTCCCTCGCCGCCGGAGCCGACGTTTTGGTTTACGACGCGCAATATCTTCCTGAAGAATACGAAGCCCGCAAACGCGGATGGGGCCATAGCCACTGGCGCGAAGCCATCAATGTAGTGATGGAAAGCGGCGCAAAAGAATTGGTGCTCTATCACCACGATCCCGACCACAACGATGCCTGCATCGACAAAGTTGTGAAGGAAGCCAGCAACTTCTACCCCAAAGTCCGCGCCGCCGCCGAAGGCATGGAAATCAAGCTGTAGGAAACCCCCAAACTCTGTCATTTCGAGCGAAATGAAAAGCACGCCAGTGCTTTTTTCATGAGTCGAAAAGCCTACTTTCTTAGTTTTGGTAACCCTTGCCTACTTTTTCTATCTAAAACCTATTTTTTATTAAGGCTGCGTCCCTTCACAAAAAACCAATAGAACACCAATCCATGAGTGGTAGTATTTCTCGCTTTCAAACTTATCGAAACTTGAGGCACATCACTCACTATGAAAAGACGCCATTTCCTTCAACTCCCTTTGGCATCCGTTGCTCTTACTTCCTTGGCGGCAGTAACAAGCCCGCAAGAACGGCCTCCGCAAGGCTTTAAAGTTGAATCAGGCAAAGCGCGCTATCAGGAAGAACTCCTTCTGATGGGAGGACGCTTTCAATGCAAAGTTTCGAGCAAAGACACAGGCGGCGATCTCTGTATCTACGATACGTTTCGCGAGGAAAAAGGCGGCCCTTCTCTCCATATTCATCACATGCAAGATGAATGGTTTTATGCAGTGCAGGGTGAATTTCTTTTGCAGGTAGGCGAAAGCACATTTCATTTGCGTCCCGGAGATTCTGCTTTTGGCCCGCGAAAAGTTCCTCATACCTTCGCCAAGATCAACGAAGGCCTTGGACATATGTTGATTGTTTGGCAGCCCGCAGGCAGCATCGAAGATTTTTTCTACCAGATGAGCCAGATCAGCAAAAACATTCCAGCAAGTCAGGAAGAAATGCTCAAAAACAAAAAGCTTGGGGAAAGCCACGGCATAGAAATAGTCGGCCCACCGCTTAAAATCTAAATCGGTTTAATCTCCGGATCGTTAAACGAATTTTGCGAAATTGATATTCGCGAAATTGATCTTCCACGCTTTGTCATTTTGAGCGA
>DASXCC010000272.1:0-3418 GCA_036491415.1 Terriglobales bacterium
AAAACTGTAGGAGAAATTACAAGTATTGCTTCCCTGCCATCGAATACCAGTATTCAGAATGTCGCGCTGGGCTTTATCCGGCGCGAACACGGAACGGAAGGAAACACCATTCCCGTGGGCGCATCTAAGGTCACCGTCACGGCGTTACCATTTACAAAAATTGCTTTATCTTTAATTAGCGCATAAGAGTCAGCGCATGCGAGTCAGATCATGAGAATCAGCGCATGAGCTTTAACACGAATATTGAGGGAAGTTATGGCCGAAAAAAAAGAAGAAAGTTTTAAGGTATCGGACCGGCGGCTGTTTACGGCTGATGGGGAATTGCGCAACGAGGACAGCGAACCAACTATCGCAGCGCCTGTCGGCGAGAAACCTGCGGAGAAGCAAGAGGAGCGCGCCGCCGAAGCTGCTACGGTTCCGGTTCCGCCTTCCGCCGCCGATCAAAAGCAGCAGGCCGATGCGTATCGCGAGTCATCCAAGCATCTTGATCGCCAAGTGGAGTTGAGCGGGCACTCCGCAAAAGAACTGGAGATGACCTTTGAGCGCTTTCTGGCGTCGCTGTATATGACCGCCATGATGCAGCTTGGATTGATGCACGAGCAGGGCGGGCAGCCGCAGATTGACATCATTGGAGCGCGGCAGACCATCGACACGATTTCCCTGCTCTCGGAAAAAACCAAAGGAAATCTTTCTCCGGTGGAAGAAAATTTTATGCAAAATTCTTTGTATGAATTGCGCATGGCGTATGTGGAAGTAACAAACGCTTTAGCGCATCCTCCGCAACCTGCGGGTACCAATGTAAAACGATGAAAGCCCGGCTCACCGTTTTAGGCAGTGGCACTTCCATGGGCGTGCCAACGATTGCCTGCGACTGCGCCGTGTGCCACTCTGCCGACCCGAAAGATAATCGCACGCGGCCTTCGATCCTCATCGAATACGCCAATAAGGTGGTGCTGATTGACAGCACTCCCGACTTCCGTGCGCAGGCTATTCGCGAAAATATGCATCAGCTGGACGCGGTCCTGTATACACACACGCATGCTGACCATATCTTAGGCATCGACGATCTGCGGCCTTTAAGCTTTCTGCATCAGCCGAACAAACTGCCTTTGTATGCGCAGCCCAGCGCGGCGGAGTTGATCCGCAATATGTTTCGTTACATTTTCGATGGAAGCTACAAATTCGGCAGCCTGCCCCAGCTTGAAATGAAAACCATTACTGGACCCTTGAATTTATTCGGCGCGCAATTTGAACCGGTGATTGTGATCCACGGGGATGCCGAGATTTTTGGTTTTCGTTTTGGGTCGGCTGCGTATTTGACCGATCACAGCGACATTCCTGAGGCATCGCTCGCGAAGCTGCAAAACCTGGACATACTTTTCCTGGACGCTTTACGGCATACGCCACATCCGACCCATTCGACCGTCGAGACCTCGCTGGGCATTGTAGAGCGATTAAAACCGAAGCGTGCCTTCTTTACACACATTAGCCACGACTTGCCTCATGAGGCGACGAATGCGACGTTCCCGCCGAATGTGCGACTCTCCTACGACGGCTTGAAACTGGAGTTTGAAATCTAGCGCATGCAGATCTTTCACAAGATCGAAGACGTTCCCGCCGACTTTGGGCCGACGATTGTTTCCATTGGAAACTTCGACGGCGTGCATAAGGCCCATGTGCGCGTACTGAAGGAAATTGTTTCGCGGGCAAGAGAGCAGAACTTGAAAGCGGTCGCGCTTACGTTCGAACCGCATCCAGCGCGGATTCTTCGTCCGGATGCCAACTTCAAATTATTGACGCCGACGCCGGAGAAATTGCGGCTGCTTGAGAAAACAGGTCTCGACGCGGCGCTGTTGCTTCCCTTCAGCCGCGACCTTTCACTACTAACGCCAAAACAATTCGCGGAAAGAATTCTGCATAAAGGCGCCAGGGCCCAGGAAGTCCACGAAGGTTACAACTTTCATTTTGGACACAAGGCGTCCGGAAACATCAATTTATTGCAGGAGCTGGGACAAAAATCAGGCTTCAGCGTAACGACCTACGACGAAATGCAACTGCGCAGAGAACCTGTCTCCAGCACACACATCCGCAAGCTTTTGTCAGAGGGCAAAGTGAGCCGCGCCCGGCACCTGCTGGGTCGATCGTTTTCCATTCTCTCCACACCGGGCAGGGGACGCGGTTATGGCTCCAAATATACGGTGCCCACAATTAATTTGAGCCGCTATGAAGAAATGGTCCCGCAAGATGGCGTGTACATCACGCGCACGAAAGTTGCCGAAGAGTGTTTTGATTCCGTTACAAACATTGGTAACCGTCCGACTTTCGGCGCTGATTCCTTTGCAATCGAAACGCATTTATTGAATTTTCATCCCCTCGAACTGACTCCGGAAACCGTCGTGGAAATTATTTTTCTGGAGCGCATTCGCGAAGAAATCAAATTTCCGTCGGTGGATGCGTTGCGCGAGCAGATTGGCCGTGACGTGAAAAAAGCGCAGCGATATTTTCATCTGCTGCAATTAAAGCAGTGATTACCGGCGGTCGTCAGTACTCGGTTCGGGATGAATGAGCACGCGGAACAACTCCGGTTCCACCTGCTTGAAGCGGATTTCCAATTCAGTCTGAATATCGTGCACGCGAGAGAGCGGCATATCATCCGGCATGGTGCAATGGCAGGACACATAAAGGCGCCCGCGCACGCGCCTCACTTCGAGGTCATGCATATCGAGAATTTCCGGAAACTCCGGCTGCACGGACTTCAATTTCCTTTCCAACTCCTGGTCCTGCAGAATTTCGTCTGCTTCCTCAATGGTCGACGGCTCACTTTCGATGTGCGTAAGGATGGAGGAAACGCCGGGAACATCCTTACGGATTTCATCTTCAAGAGTGGTTACGCGGTCATGAGCTTCTTTTAAGCTGAGGCGCTCGTCGAGCTCCAGGTGTTGTTCCACATGCAAACGTCCGTGCAGGTCTTGAATACTGACATCGTGCACATTGAAGTTATGCAGCATGGCCACGGCACGCACGCGATCAAAGATATTTTCCGCGTAGGAAGCTTTTGGGATGGAGCGGACCACGACATCGGCATTGGGAAGAACATCGCGAACGGCGGCAGTGACTGCTCCGGCGACCTGCTCCGAGCGTTGAAAAGTCACGTTTCGAGCCAGGCCGATGGAGAGATCGGCAAAATACCGGTTCCCGGCCCGGCGAATACGCACGCGGTCAATTTCAAGCAAACCTTCCACGCCGGTAACGGCTGCAATAATCTGATTTCGAACTCCCGCCGGCGCAGCGTCGAGTAAAGAATCAATCGTGCGGCGGGCAAGCCGCCAGCTTACATACACCACCACGCCTGCCACGCATAAAGCAGCCATGGGGTCGGAGTCGCGCAGCCATGCCAATTGATACTTCCGACCAAGCA
>DASXCC010000273.1:0-8146 GCA_036491415.1 Terriglobales bacterium
CCCGTTGTATTTATTGATGGACGTAAAGCCTTCAAGTATCGGATGACTGAAACTGAATTTCTCCGCAAGCTCGTCAGCTAGTCTCGACTTCAATCCACTTCAGATATACAACTGTTTCAAACTGGGATGGCGCTCATGTTCCCTTCAGTTTTATTCACCGGCAATAAGGGCGCGGATCGCATCGATCTTCATTGTATTGATCGTCATGACATCGTATTGATCGTCATGACATCGACCTTCATGACATCAAACGTCATGGCCGCGCCTCCAATTTCCCATTCCTCGCTAAGTATCTCTTCGAGGTCGTCCCATTCGACCGTATGCTCGACCCTTTCCTCGCTCAACATGGCAGCATCGGTGGGACACGCGATGATTTTCGGTTCCTGCATTGCAGTAACAGCTTCTTCCTGTACCGGTGTTTGAATTAAAGATGTCATTGGTTTCTCAGTTTCTTTTGTAAAAGTTGAAGAGGGCACAGCGTGTGCCCTGCAATCAATACGCTGCGTTGTGGTTTCAGTCATGGCTGCGCTCGCTATCGCAGAGCCGGCACCACAACCGCACTGCTAAGGACTTGGTAGTCCGCTGCCACCGTCAACTCGCGATTGTTTTTGGGTAGCTCGCGACCTTCGTTATATCCGCCCTCCCAAACCTGTCCCAGGAAATAAAGGTTGCCGTACTGGCGAAACACCAGCCTGGATTTCCCCGAGGAATTGTGACTTCCGACGTTATTACCCATCGTGATCAATGTGGTGCGTCCCGAATCCACGCTCTGTACCGCCAGAACTCTTCCCGTGGTATTGGATCGGATTGCATATTTCCCGGCAGGAAGTGTCTTGCCTCCCACGATGAAATCAAAGGGAACATTCGCGCTTATACTGATGGTCTGTCCGAACGCCGATCCGGCCATCAGAAAAAGAACCAATGCCCCAACGAAAGTACGCAGTTGCAGTTTCATTATTTTCTCCTTTTGTGTCATAACGGTTTTCAATCTTTTCGTCGCTTGACTTCATCAATATGAGGCAAATTCCTGGACCGATCTTGTTCGCGCGTCCGCTCTTTTTGCTCGAACACAATTTCCCGTATGATTAACTTGCTCCAGAGTCCGGAGAAGTTTGCTGGGACTCCAAAGGAGGGCTGTATGGATGTGCTTTCCGAAGTATTGAAGGTGGTAAAGCTCGAAGGAGCTTTGTTCTACAACGGCGAATTTTCCGCCCCATGGAGTGTCCGCGCAGCGCCATCGCGTGGAGTTGCCCAGCATTTTGTTCCCGGTGCAGAGCATGTGATCATTTATCACCTGCTTACGGAAGGACGCGCTTCTCTTCGGCTGGATGATGGCACGCAGATCACTCTGAATGCCGGGGACATCGTAATGATTCCCCACGGCGACTCCCACATCATGGAAAATGGCCGTGCTACCGAGACCCTTGACGATTCCGCACATTTGCCTGACACGCTTTCACAGGGCTTACGCGTGTGGCGCATAGGTGGGGGCGGAGAGGTCACACGATTCGTTTGCGGTTATATGGCCTGTGAGCCTCGCCTGAGTCAGGTTTTTCTCAGCGGATTGCCATCGTTGTTCAAGGTCAACATTCGCAACGACGCGTCGGGACGATGGCTGGAAAACTCAATCCGCTTTTCTGTCAATCAAGCGGATGCCTCCCGCGCGGGCGAAGCAGCCATGCTGGCCAAGCTGTCGGAAGTTTTGTTTGTTGAAACGCTGCGCTCCTACATCGCACACCTGCCTCCGGAACAAACCGGCTGGCTTGCCGGCGCTCGTGATTCCGAAGTCGGCAAGACTCTGGCGCTGATGCACCGCAATCCCGCGCACCCCTGGACTATCGCTTCCCTGGCGAAAGAAGTGGGCGTGTCACGCTCGGTCCTCGCGGAACGCTTCCGTCATTACCTGAACGAACCACCCATGTCTTACCTTACTCGTTGGAGGCTTCAGTTGGGCGCGCAAATGTTGGCCTCAACCAGTTATTCAGTGGCACAAATTGCTGCCGAGGTAGGATATGAATCTGAAGCCGCTTTTAACCGCGCATTCAAACGTGAGTTTACAATCCCTCCGGCGCGTTACCGCAGCAAATCGAGATCGGGGTCGCGCGATAAACTTCCGGCGGCATGATCAGGTTTGCAGACAGAGATCATCGGCCGGTGAATATATTGGGTTGTTTTGCAGCAGGAACTTACACATCAAGGAGTTTTATGCCGAAATATGTGATCGAACGGGAAATTCCCGGAGCTGGCAATTTGACTACAGATCAGCTCGAAGCCATCTCGCAGACGTCTTGTGGTGTTCTACTGAAACTTGGACCGCAAATTCAGTGGGTGGAAAGCTACGTGACAGGCGACAAAATCTATTGCATCTACATCGCACCCAACGAAGAGATGGTGCGCGAACACGCCAGACAAGGCGGCTTCCCTGCCAATCGAGTTTCAGAAGTGAAAAGCATCATTGATCCGACGACCGCGGAAAGACGCGCCTGATTATATTTTGTTCTGCAATTTTCGCCTGAGTTCCCGGCGTTAAAAATCTTGAAAGGGACCTGCCGATGAGCGTGGGACGTTCATTTTCTCCAAAGAATTGGATCACCGTAGTTGGTTTCGCTTTCCTGATAACTGCTATATCTCCCGCCCAAGCGGTGCAATCACAACCTTCCACGCCCCCGGATGCGCACCAACAGTTCGAAGAGATGAAGGCGGACTTCAACGCCGGCTTGCAAGCTCTTGCTGGCAAACAATACGAAAATGCTTCGGAGTTATTACAAAAGGCGAGCGCGCTTGGCCAGAATCAACCGGCTATTTGGGGAGCATTGGCCGAGGCTGATACAGGTCTCGCCGCCACCAAACCTGAATCTGAACAGAGACCTCTTCTTTTGAAAGCCGTTGAAGCCTACCAGCACGCGGTCAGCCTGAAGCCAAATGAGCCTGCGTACCTTAACAACTACGCTCTTGCGCTGGGAAAAACCGGACGGTTGGATGAAGCGCAAAAGGTCACGAACCAAGTCATCAGTCTCGATCCAGCGAAAGCAGCCGTTTACTCGCAGAATCTTGGCATAATGTTTCACAATGCAGGGCGCAATCGCGAAACCATCGAGATACTGAAAAGTGTTCCAGCATCTGCTCCGCAATATAAATCAGCGCAATGGCTTATTTCAGTATCAACAGTCGCTGTCTATCTGGATTCGGCGAAAGCAAAATTCTCAAACCTACGCGGCAAACAAGAAGCCACCGATGCCGATGTCAGAAAAACAGGCGCGGAAATAAATCAACCCGTTGGAGATATTGGGCACTTTACTGTCTGGGACTCAACTTTGACCATTCCCGGCGGTGACTGCAATGTCTTCCAGAAATCCGGCGACCCTGCTGAGTTGCAATGTGCTTTTGATCAGGCGGCGACAGTGAGCGAATTAAAGCCCTCCTATGACACCTTAATCTCGATGGTAGGTGACGCTGTGAAACCAAATGGCTCGGAATGGACGTCTACAGAAGGCGCCCAAAGCTCGGACGGACTTAAGCATACTTTCACTGGACCACAGGCGGAAGTCCATGTTTCCATCTACAACCGTTCCTACGCTTCATCCAGCATGAACATGCTTAAATATCGTGTTTCGTTGGATATCATCGCACCGCAATAAAACGAGCTCAGGATATGTGTCCGACAGCGAAAACAACGGATACTCCGTGTGTGGGCACACGGCAGCCAACCACTCGTAGTTTTCTAGCGGTGCGTTGGCGGGTTTAAGAAATGAAATCTAATTTCGCCCCGCAGCGGCAAAACGCTTATTTTGCCGGGTGTTATGCGAACTCTGCCCTTCAATCTCTTCCAACTGACGCGCAGTGGATGTCACGCGTGTAGAAACTTGCAACAGCATATCGACAACGCCTTCGAAGGACTGGATTTTCGATCCAATGTCACGGAGCGATGACTCGAGATTCTGCACCAGGCTGCTGACGCGCATAAATTCGTTGTTCTGCTCGTGCACCGACAGCGCGATATTCTGCAGGCTGCCGCTTGACTCGCGAATGTATTCCGTTAATTCCGCGATGCGCTGCCCGGATGCTTTAATCTCTTCAATCCCGCTTTCTACGCGGGTATTGCTCTGCGAACTCAACGTGATCGCGCCATCCACGGACTGTTGAATTTGTTGAAGTACATTTCGGATTTCATGGGTGCTTTCCAGCGAGCGCTCCGAAAGGTGCCGGATTTCGCCTGCAACCACACCGAAGCCACGTCCCGCTTCGCCAGCACGCGCAGCTTCAATCGTGGCGTTCAGGGCCAACAGATTCGATTGATCGGCAAAGTCTTCCACGCGTTCGGTGATGCCCGTAATCTGCTCACGATGATTCGCCAATTCGGAAATACGTTCGTTTACGTTGCCGATCTGTCCGCGAATTCCATCCAATGCACCAATCGTTTTCTTGAGCGACTCCTCGCCTTGCGTCTTCAACATTTCGGCACGCTTCGTGCTGCCGGCAATATCTTGCGTCATCCGTGCCGTACGCTCACTGCTTGCGCGGAGCGACTGTACCGAAGCCGTGATGCTGAGCAATTCTTCCACTTGCGCGTGGATCGCGCTCACCTGGCTTTTGGTCGTTTCCATCAATGAATTTACAACCTCGTTCAATTGCTGTCCCGATTCTGACAACTCTAAAACCACCGGACGCACGGAATCGAACGCCGACTGCAACAAGCCCGATGTATTTTCGAGCTCTTCGTTCTTAACATTCAGGACCTGATTCGATTCTTCAAAATGTTGTTC
Source organism: Terriglobales bacterium (assembly GCA_036491415.1). Taxonomy (GTDB): domain Bacteria; phylum Acidobacteriota; class Terriglobia; order Terriglobales; family Acidobacteriaceae; genus JAICKN01. The sequence continues at coordinate 4,764 of DASXCC010000273.1, forward strand.
TTCGGCTTTGCGCGTCTCTTCCAGCTTCTGCTGGTAAGCCTCGCTCTGCGCACGGTGGTCGGCTACAGACTTCATTTCAGCCAAATTTTTCTTGCAGGCCATAAACAGAAAAACATCTTCGAATACAACCCAGGCAGCGTGCTCCAGAGGGCGAAGAATGGTCCATTCACTAATGCCAAACACCGACTGCGGATACGCCAGACCACGCGCAATGTGGTCCACCAGAATCGTCAAGGTGCCGGTAAGCAGCACTTCAGGATCGCGATAGAAACTGATGAGCGCCAGAGATCCGAAAACGTGGAAATGGGTTTCAATGCGGCCGCCGGTAAGGTGGATCAGCAAGGCGGAGTAAGCCATCTGGGCAAACGCCACAACATTCCGCGTAAGACGCGTTCCCGGATGTTTGATGGCAAGCCAAATGGGTAGGCCCGCAATGGCGCCGCCAAGAAAAATTGCCGCCAGCAAGTGCGGACTGATGGTGCTTTCATCGCCCCTCCATGCCCGTGGAGAAAAGATGAGTCCGAACAAAATTCCCGCAACCCACTCGATGCCGAGCAGGATGGCGAACATCTTGTCAGTTTCTTTCGCTAGTTTCTGATAGGCATCGAAAAAGAGGCGTGCGGCTCGTTGGCTTACTTTGGCATCACTGCCGATTTCAATGGCATCTTTATGTTTACTTTGGATCACTGTTTTTGGTCCTGGAATTGAGTTCGCAACCGTATACCGGCGCTTGTTTTTTGGAATTGCGTTCGCCTGTCACCGCGGCAATTGCCGCGTCTTCACCGGAATTATCGCCTTCATGGGCGCGCGCGCCAGTGATCCCTCCGGTATAAAGCAAAGTGCCACCCGGTGCATAAATGGCGACTTCTCCTGAGGTCGTTAGCCCAAACTTGCGAGCTTCATTTCCACTTGTGTCGTGTAGATATTCGAGGTGCATCCCCGCCACAACATCTTCATAACGGTTGCCGGTCTTCCCCAGCAACAACACCACGATGCGCGCTTTGTTGTCCATGCGCGGCAACATGCGTTCCAGTTCATGCAGTGAGGCTTGTGTGCAGGAACATTGCGGATGCACGGCCATAATCATCATCGGCCGTTTATTGTCAGGGAGTATGGCGCTTGCGCTTGGCCAGCGGTTGTTCACTACATGGGCGGCGGCCGGAGTCGCGTCGTATCGCATAAGCGCGAATAGACCTCCGGCTACTACTGCCAACCAAAGCAGCACAATTCGAAATCCAGACATGGCAAGTGCCCCCTCAGACACCTACTTGCTACGACCACTATTTTCAAGGCGTAGGGGGGTTACTGCCAAATGACGAAAGTCACATTCGGAGGGTAATTGACTTCAATAATAAGGAGCGAGCGGCGGCGTCCCATTTTTGCTTCATTTCACGACCCCGCTTCCTGGATCTTCGTTGTTGCATCTTCCGTATTGCAAACAAACTTCGGATCGGAAGCTTGCGAAACTCCACAGTTTCTCCAAGAACCAACTTCAATGCAATGGCAGTCCAGATGAATCGTTCTTGCAACAAAATAAAAGATGCCTTCTCTGAAAGATGGAAGGCATCTTTAATTAAGCGAACCGTAATCAAGAGAACTGTTTCTTATGCAGCTTTCTGCTTCTTGTTATGAATCGGCAAGAGCACTTCCTTGACAAATGTTTCGTACGAGGTCGGAGTACTGTTGCGCGCCGAACGCGGCTCAACCGCCGCTATGTGTCCGGAGTTCATCGATTCAGTCATTTCCACCAACAGACGGGCCGTTTCCTCCGACATTCCAATTTGCCTCAAAACACCGCGAAACTGTTCGGAAGTGAGTTGGACATATTTCAGGTCCGGCTTGCCCATGGCATTCCCAATGATGGTTGCGATTTCGCGGTAAGTGAGATCGCGCTGCCCAAATAAATCCTGCACCTGATGCCCGGTGAAGTCGAGGCGCTCGAGCGCGCCGGCGGCAAAGTCTCCGATATCGCGCGTGGCGATAATGGGAAACTTCAGGTCGGGATTCAGTGGACCAGCCGTGTACCCCATGAGCGCAATGGCATCGGTCTGGCCAAGGGTGTTTTCCATAAAGTAGGCCGCGCGGAGATACAGAGCATTCAAGGAAGAAATTTTATTCAGACGCTGCTCAAGGTTGCGCATCCCGAGGATGGGTCCTGTTTTCGAAGGTTTGTCAGCGCCGATGCTGCTAAGGACAACGGCATACTTCACGCCGTTCTGTTCGATCGCCGAAGCATAGGCATCAATCAGCTGATTAGTGTAAGCAAAGTAATCTTTGGTTGCAGGATCCGGTGGAAGCATAAGGTAAACAGCTTTGGCTCCCGCAAAAGCTTTGGTGATTGCGTTCTTGTCAGTCGCATTCGCAACGAATGCCTCGGCGCCCTTCGATGTAAGAGACGCTAGATGTTCCGCGCTGCGTCCGACGACACGAACCTTTTTTCCATTGGTGAGAAGTTTACTGGCGATCACGCTTCCGGTATTGCCGGTGGCTCCAATAATGACGTACATGTGTCCTCCTGTATTTTTTCGTTATAGGTTTTCGATGCGGAGAGGCGCAACTTGGGTGCGGTGAAAATCGAAAAAATTAGAATCAAAAACAGACTGAAAATTCCGTAAGATTCCGTCAAAATAAAACGATCCGAAATGAAAATGGGCCAGTTGAAAAGCTGGCCCATTTCTTCGCCAATCGACTGTGGAAATCCTACTTCGCGGGCGCTCCGTAAGGCCCCGACGGATAAATAAGCGCTACTTTTTTATCGTACCCGGCACGCTCCGAAGGAACTCTGCAAAAACCCGGATGGGAGTTAAGGATGTTTTGGATATTGCCCATCGTGGCATGCAATTTGTACCTGTCATTAAAAGAGGCACACATGTTTTGTCAACGAAGAGTGCGGCCTTTGCGGATTCATTAAATCGCCGCTCCTGAAATATGGAACAACAGGAACCACCATATTGGTTTCGTTGCGATGCAGAGGCGGCGCAACCTGGGTGCGGCGGAAAGCTGAATAAAAAGTATTTTTAACGCGAAAAGCGTATGATCGGGCGCAATTCAGTCCCAACAAATCTAACTAAAACAAATATTCATCACTGAAACCAGGAGAAGAAAAACTATGTGCAGCGGAAAATGTGGAAAGGTTTTTGCAGTCGCATTTGCAGTCACGATGTTGGCGGTCTGGGCTACACCGGCGGGCGCGCAGAAATCAGAAGTCAAAGAAAAACCGGCGCTGTACACCTATGTGGCGAATTGGAGTATTCCACGCGCGCAGTGGGGGGACATGGAAAAGAGTTACATGGATGACCAGAAAATATTGGACAAAGATATCGCTGATGGAACTCTGGTTGGATATGGCTTCGATGTAAATTTGGTTCACAGACAGGATGGTT
>DASXCC010000274.1:0-3943 GCA_036491415.1 Terriglobales bacterium
AAGCAAAACTGTACATAGTCGTAAAGAAGACAAGTTAAAGAATACAAAATGAGAAGTCTTTTCGCCAAAATTTTTCTGTCCTTCTGGATCGCGCTGGCTTTGTTTCTCATGATCGCGGTCTTTGTCACCTGGATATTCCGCGTGCAGGGTGAGGCAGGAATTGAGGCCTCACAAAATAAGATTTTCAACAATGCTATTTACGCCTACGAGCATGGCGGTCAGGACCAGGTGCACGCGTACCTGGAAAATGTTCGCGAGATCCAGCACATCCGCGCTTTTCTATTAACCGAACGAGGCGAAGACGCAACTGGACGTCCCGTGCCGGAGTGGATCAAACGCAACGATCATGAACCGCCTAATATTCCCGGAGCTTTCTGGGGAGTAGTTCCTGCGTTCACGGTCTGGCGGCAAACGATGAATGCGGCCAGCGGACATCATTATGTGATGATTGCCATTCAGCCGAATGCTGGGCCTTTTGGACCTCGCGCAGTGACGTGGCGCGCCATTCTGATCGGAGTGATCTCTTCCGGATTGGTGTGCTACCTGCTTGCTATTTACCTGTCGGCGCCGGTTGTCCGGTTACGGGCAGCCACTCAAAAATTGGCGGCGGGGAATCTTTCCGCTCGCGCAGGGGATGGAAAATCCAGACGCGGCGATGAAATCGCAGAGCTGGTGACTGATTTTGACACCATGGCCGAGAGGCTGGAGAAATTGGTGAATGCCCAGGCGCGCCTGTTAAACGATATTTCTCACGAGCTACGGTCGCCGCTTGCTCGAATTAATGTCGCACTGGCGTTGGCTCGCCAGCGCTCCGGCCCTGAGGCAGAAGCGTTTCTGGATCGCATGGATCTGGAGTCCAACCGTCTGAACGAACTCGTCGAGCGCTTGCTCACCATCGCTCGTTTGGATTCAGGATCGGAAAATGCAAAGAAAGAGCTGGTTAATGTCGGGGATTTGATTGTCGAGATCGCCGAAGATGCAGACTTCGAGGCACAGAACCGTGGCTGCCACGTGGCTGCCATGATCGAAACCTCGTGTGCTCTGAATGGCAATCCTGCGCTGCTGCATAGCGCGATTGAGAACGTCGTGCGGAACGCGGCGCGCTACACGGCCGAGGGAACGAACGTCGAAGTGCGTTTGAACCGCGATCAGGCAATTGCTGTTATCTCCGTCACGGATGCAGGCCCAGGCGTTCCCGCAGACGCTCTGGAAAAGATGTTCCTGCCGTTTTATCGTATCGATGACGCTCGTGGACGTCTAACGGGAGGCGTGGGCTTGGGACTCGCCATCACAGAGCGTGCGGTTGGCCTCCATGGAGGTACAGTGAAGGCCTTCAATCGTCCTGAAGGCGGGTTAAAAGTCGAAATTCGGTTTCCCTTGTCGGGAGAACAACCTGCTCCGGTTGCCAAGTTGCCGGAAACGGTTCTCACCAGCCGTTGAGCTATCTGATTGAAATTACAGACAACTTTGTGGGCGCTTCATCGCTCCAATCATGTTGGGAGTTTGCTCTTCCCGCGTTTTCCTGATACATAATTGAGTACTCTAAAACCACGTAAAGTTCGGATTGGCCGCCTGATGAAAGCCGAATCCAGCCAATTACAGGGAGAAGCATAAGGATGAAGTTCCGTTTTCTCGCGGGTCTGCTGGTTCTGATTTCATTCTGTTTTCTAACAAGTTGCACCTCGAATTTCTCTTCTACTTCGAATGGCTTCGTGTTCGTGGCCACACAGGGAAATTCTTCGGTTTATTCCTTTGCGGTTGACCTCACTACTGGCTTATTGACCGCGATTAATAAGCCGGTCAGCGTGAACGGAACTACACAGGCCATGGTTATTTCTCCCGATGGCGGCGCCCTCTATGGAGTAAATACAGATGGCACGGTTTGGGGCGTACCAGTGAATTCGGATGGGACCATGGGCACGGCCATCACCGCAACCCCTACCGGACTTGCGGCTCAGGATATTTCTCCTTTAGACATCGTCGTAGATCCGGGAAATAAATTCCTTTTTATTGCGAATCAAGGGAACGCGACGGACATATCCTCGGGATCGATTTTGGTTTTCGCTATTTCTGGTACAGGTTTCACGCAAGTAGGCGCCCCGGTTCCTGTAGCGCTTCCTACTGCAACTATGAACCCTGGCCCCTCTGCATTGGCAGTCACAGCTGACAGCAAGTTCCTCTATGTGGCGAACACCTTTGACGGTTCTGTTGACGGATATTCGGTTGATTCCAGCGGAAATTTAACCTCACAGAATTTGCCGAACGCCCTACCCGGTTCGGTCACAATTTCGCCCTCAGGCCTTGTGATTTCGCCGGACGGATCGTTGCTCTACGTAGCGACTTTCGGAAGCAATCAGATTTCAGCTTTTTCTATTTGCGATACGAATCTTTCAACTTGCAGTGACGTGAATAATCCTGATGGGCATCTGACCAAGATAACAACCAATTTTCCGGAGACAACGGGATTGGGCCCAACGCGCATGGTGATTACAAATCCGACGCAACCGTTTTTATACTCAATTGGCCAGCAGTCGAATGAGATTTTTCCGTTCAAGGTCAGTACAGGAAGCGGCGCGCTCACACCTCTGGCAGGCCTTAACACCGGCCTTACGCCAACGGGATTGGCTGGTAGAGTCGGCACGAGCGTCAATTCAACCACGGGCGGAACTACAAACTATCTTTATGTAGCGAATTTCGGCGGTGCGTCGATCTCTTCTTTTAGCTACGATTCGACAACTGGCGTGCTAAATTCCGTCGCGACAACGGCCACGGCTTCGGGACAGCCAGTGGCGATTGCCGTCAAATAAGAAGCTCTCAACTAGGAACTTTCAAGAGAAGGTAGCCGCCGAGGAATCCGAAGATTAAATCTGGAGACCAGGCGGCAAGCACCGGTGGCAACTGACTGATGTTACCCATAGCCTCAAAAAGACTCGACACTACCATATAAGCGGCGGCAACTCCCACGGCAGCCGCAATCCCCGCCACGGTTCCGCGTCTACCAACTGATAACGCAAAGGGAATCGCCAAAATAGCCATAATCAACGTGATAAACGGGAAAGCAATTTTCTTTTCCAGTTGTACGCGTAGGCGCACCACTTCAAATCCGCTTTGCTGCAGGTCGTGGATGTAACGCCGCAGCTCTTCGTAATTCATCTCCGAATACTGTTTTACTTCTTTCTTGAAGTACGGCGGGGGTTCGTTGATGTCGGCAAAAGTGGCGACATCGAAAGTGCGGTAATTATTGATCGCCGAGCCGCGAAGGCTGCGCTCCCATCCTTGCATGCACACCCAGCGATTCAGGCCGCCATCCCAGTGGGCGCGGTCCGAGTACATGCGATGCGTAAGCTGGAACGTCTGCGGATCAAATTGAAATACGTTCAAGTTTCCGAACTGATCGCGTTCGGAATCAAAAAATTGGTAATAGTAAATATCGGAATGTTGGCCGAAAATCCACCTGCGATCGGGATTTAAATACGTTTGTGCCGGTTTTCCCTTGATCATGTTGCGCAGAGTATCCTGTCGCTTATTTGCCGCGGGCAAATAAAGTTGATCAAAGAAAAACAATCCGGCAGCCATGAGGAGGGCGACCACCAGGATGGGAATTGTGATTCTGTAAATGCTCATTCCCGTAGCTTTGATGGCCGTAATCTCATTGGTGCGCTGCATCAGGCCCAGTGTGATCAGTACAGATAGCAACATGGATAAAGGCGCGCCCACGTTGTAGAAGAAATACGGACTTACGTTCAATAAATATTCAGCAACCATGAGCGGCGATGCATGTGTGCGTAGGATGTCGCCAAGTAGTTCGAAAAGCGTGAAGACCAGCAGCAAAACTAAAAAACTCAACAGCACCATCACAAAGTACAAAGCGAAGTCGCGAAGAATGTAGTCATCGAGAATCATGGGGAAGCGCGCGCGAAAAAAGCGCTTACGCCCAATAGCG
>DASXCC010000275.1:0-19062 GCA_036491415.1 Terriglobales bacterium
CAGCTCCATTCCTTGCTGTTTGGAGAAGTCTTTGAAGACGACGTCAATGTCGTACAGAACTTCAACGTGATCGGCGAGGAATCCGACGGGTTGCAGAAGAACTTTCTGATTTCCTTCCTGTTTCAACTGCAAAATCGTCTCCTCCACGGTAGGCCCAATCCACGGACCGCCCGACGCTCCCTGGCTTTGAAAGGCAAATCGCCATTGTTCTGGCTGCAATCTTTCGACTGCGGCAACGAGCGCCGCGGTTTCTTTTGCCTGCTTGTCGTAGGGATCGCCGTCTTCGATGGTTTTTTCCGGAACGCTGTGCGCGGTAAAAATGATTGGAGCATTTTTCATCTCAGGATTCGCACGCGCGATTCGCAACTTCTCTGCGAAAGCTTTGATCAGCGCAGGATCGTCATGCCACGATTCGACAAAATCAACAGTGAACGTAGGCTCGTTTTTCATTACCGCTGAGCGGTAAAGTCCTACACTGGTGCGGGAGTTTTGGGGAGCGAGGCAGATCACGACTGTCCGACTTACGCCGTCCGCCATCATGGATTGTACCGTGTCGGCGATAAACGGCTTCCAGTTGCGCATCCCTACGTAAACCGGCAGCTTTAATTCAGCTGCTAGCGATGCAGCTTGTTTGCGAGTGATATCTGTCAGCGGGGAGCGGCCAATCAATCCGTAGCGATGTTTGATTTCTTCCGCTACGTGCGGAGGCAAGCCGCGTCCGCCGGTGACGCGCAGCAGGAATTCGGGCACATCGTCAACAGAGTCAGGGCTGCCGTGCGCCAGCAACAACACCGCATCTTTGGAATTAGAATTGGAATTGAAATTAGTAGCCACGGGATTTATTTGCCACAAAAACCTTTATCGTGAAATTGAAACTGGCTCGGCTGAATATTCCTGCACAAATTCCGCCAGAGCCTTAACGTTCTCCACCGGCGTTTCGGGAAGAATGCCGTGTCCGAGATTAAAAATGTGCCCGGGCCGTCCTTGTGCTCGTTTCAGAATATCTTCGGCCCGGCTTTTGATTTCTTTCCACTCAGCGAAAAGTAAAACGGGATCCAGATTCCCTTGCACCGAACCTTGCATGCCAAGCGATTGCCAGCCTTCATCCAGAGGAATGCGCCAGTCCAAGCCAATGACGTCCGCTCCGGTTTGCTGCATCGACTTCAATAGCGTCGCTGTTTCCGTCCCGAAATAAATAACCGGCACTCCGCTTTTTTTTATCTTTTGTATCAGCTCGGTGGTTCGGGGCAACACATACTGCCTATAATCTTCGACGCTCAAACATCCCACCCAACTATCGAAAACCTGGATGACGTCAGCTCCGGCGCGGACTTGTTCGAGCGCATACTCTGAAGTGACGCTGACTAGCTTGCGAAGGAGTTCGTCCCAGACTTTTGGGGACGAATACATCATCTTTTTGGTCTGCAGATAATTGCGCGAGCCGCAGCCTTCGATCATGTAACTCGCCAGCGTAAACGGTGCACCGCAGAATCCAATCACGGGCAGCTTTGAGCCGAAGTGTTGGCAAACCAGCTTTACCGCTTCCGATACGTATCCCAAATCGCTGGCGTTCTCTGTACTCAACCGGTCCACATCTTCTTTGTTCTTGATCGGATTTTCGACAATCGGCCCTTCACCGCTTGCGAAATGAAAGGGCAAGTCCATGACCTCCAGCGGGAGCAGGAGGTCGGCAAAAATAATGGCCGCATCCACGCCCAAAATTTCTGCGGCGGTAATGGTCACCTCCGCTGCCAGTTGCGGATTTTTGCAGATTTCAATCAGCGAATGTTGCTTGCGAACGGCACGATACTCCGCCATGTAGCGCCCCGCCTGGCGCATAAACCACACCGGCGTGCGATCTACCGGTAAGGCTTTGCAGGCTTTTACGAAGCGGGAATTGGGGGCCGACATGAAGAACTACTGTAGCATTTTTCACCGGCCACATTGCGCTAGGGCTTCGGCGGATTGAGATAGTCGTCCATGGAAATTTCGAAATACATCATCTCTTTACCGCTGGCGTCGCGCACTCCGGTCAGGTAAAGATGCGCCCCAGCGAGAGACTCGGAAATTCCTGAAATATCGAAGAACAAAAATCCTGCTTGCGTGGTGTGCGGTTCTACAGCCATGGCGACGAAGCGAGAATTGTGGATCTCGTCACGGACCTGTTGAGTCAGGCCGCCCTTTACTTTTTTGGTAGGAAAAGGAATTGGCGACGGCGATGTTTTTGCCTGCGGCTTGGAAATACGCCGGCTGATGTCGTCTTCCGATGCAGGCTGCATTTTTGTGCGGTCGGAGGTCACATACTCCGGTTGCACGTCAGAAAGGGAAATCGGTTCGTCGCTGTCATTGGTAACAATCAAATACACGGGCAGGAAGCCGATGACGCTGTATTTTTCGCTGAAAACTTTTGCCTTTTCCGGCGTGTCATACGGATCCGCGGCAATCGTGACCCGTTCTTGCGAATGCTCATCGCGCGCGGGATATGCCTTCGCGGTATGGGCGGGCGGCATAGCGAAATCTTTCGCGGCCCAGGCCAGCATGGTGAAAACGCTGATCGCGCACACTACCAGACCTGCATGCACAAATCTTTTCATAGGAATTGCCGAATGCCCCACATTTGTAGGATGCCAACTTTCTGATAAATGTACTCCAAAAACTGCTGCTGCGATTTTCTTCCTGATCCGCGTAGAATGACCCTTCCTCCATGTACTTTCTCTACAGCTTGCTGTTGGCGGCGGGACTTGTTGTTGGGCTGCCGTTCTGGCTTTATCAGGTAATTCGCCACGGAAAATATACATGCGGGCTGGGCGAAAGACTGGGGCGCGTTCCCGCACGGCTGCTGCAAAACAAAAGATCGCCGACAATCTGGATCCATGCAGTATCGGTTGGAGAAGTTCTGGCGATCAGCAACTTGGTGGAGCAGTTGCGCCAGGAAATGCTAGGACATCGAATCGTAATTTCCACGACAACCGATACTGGACAGAAGTTGGCGCGTGTGAAATTCGGCGAAGAGAACGTCTTTTACTTTCCGTTGGATTTTGCTTCCTGCGTCCGGCCTTATTTGCTGGCGTTCAAACCGGAGTTAGTGATTCTTGCGGAGACGGAGTTCTGGCCTAATTTTCTGCGCCTCTCTCGCGAAAGTGGAGCAGTCATTGCCACAGTGAATGCGCGCATCTCTGACCGTTCATTTCCCGGCTATCGCCGCTGGAAAAGATGGCTTTCGCGCATCCTACAAAATGTAGATTTATTTCTTGCGCAGACGCTGGAAGATCAGAGGCGTTTGGTGGCAATCGGCGCATCGGCCGAGAGAGTCCAGGTAAGCGGCAACCTGAAATATGATGTCGCTCCGCCCTCAGCGCCGGAAATCGTGGCGAGACTGCGCGAGAGTTTCCAGCGATCTGACTCCCCGCCTGTCTTCGTGGCAGGCAGTACCGTGGACATGGAAGAGGAAGGCTTGCTTCTCCATGCATTCCGCAATGTGCTTACCACTCATCCTGCCGCCGTCATGATTCTTGCGCCTCGCCATCCGGAACGCTTTGATCAGGTGGCCGACCGTGTGCATGACTTTGGAATTCCAGTTTGGCGCCGCAGATCGTGGAACGGGGAGGCCATCAAGGGTGGCATCCTCCTGCTCGACACGATCGGCGAACTTAGCGCCATTTATTCGTTGGCAGACGTTGCTTTCGTCGGGGGAAGTCTGGTGCCGCGCGGTGGACATAATATTATTGAGCCCGCACAATATGGCGTGCCGATTATCGTGGGCAATCACACGGAAAATTTTCGGGACATTGTCGGGCTTTTTCAAAGTCGCGGCGCGGTAAAAATTGTCGGTCCGGCAGAATTTCCTCTTGTGCTCATGGAATTGCTGGCGGACCCTTCCCAGCGGGCCGAACTTGGGCGATGCGCCAAAGAAACGTTGCAATCGCAAATGGGAGCGACGCAGAGAACAGTCGCGGCTTTAAAAAATTTACTTCTATCGACCCCCCCGCGCGCAGGCGCGTCGTGAGCCTTCTTGGATCCATCTACGGAGTCGGGGTATGTGCGCGAAACGCCCTTTACGATCGCGGCACGTTTCAGTCGAAGCGACTGCAAGGTCCTGTGGTGAGTATCGGCAATATTTCCGTCGGTGGTTCCGGCAAAACTCCATTCACGATTTTGCTAGGGGAGTTACTGAAGGCTCAAGGCATTCAGTTCGATGTGCTTTCGCGCGGTTATGGGCGCGATGCGCGTGGCGTGTTTTTAGTGGATCCCGAAGGCTCTCCGCAGAAGTTTGGAGACGAGCCTCTCCTGATCACCCGCAGATTAAACGCCCCGGTGATTATTGGCGAAAGCCGCTATGAAGCAGGCAAATTCGCCGAACAGAAATTCGGCCCTCAGCTGCACATTCTGGATGATGGATTCCAGCACCGTTCACTGGCGCGCGATTTTGATATCGTGCTTGTTTCTTCCGCTGACTTGAAAGACGATTTCCTGCCGATGGGAAGACTTCGCGAACCGCTTCCATCGTTAAAGCGGGCGGATGCCATCGTTACCGCTGATGATCTGGCTGTACAGCTTTTCCCAGAACCAGAAAAAGAGAAGCCAATCTGGAAGATCCGTCGTGGGATTGCCATCAACAATCCTCCTTCGCGTCCGATTGCATTCTGCGGAATTGCGCGTCCGGAGATTTTCATGGCGCAATTAAAAGCAGCAGGCATCCAGCCTGCGGGCGAAGCTAAGTTCCGCGACCACCATCGCTATACCGCGCCCGAAGTACAGAATTTGCTGAAATTACGCGAGCAGAAACAGGCCAATGGCTTTATCACCACAGAAAAAGACGCGATCAATCTCGGCGAACATTTGCCGCGTCTTGGCTCCATCGCCATCGCTAAAGTCACCATGGAACTGGAAAATGCGGCTAACGGTGTGGATACTGTGCTGCGGATCATTTCCTCCCGAAGTCCCCGCCATGAGAAAATTCTGTTGAACTCATGAACAAACAACCAAAAGAAGCCGACCGCCTCAAAAAAATTGTCGAGTCCTTTCCCAATGTCACCGTCACTGTGTTGGGAGACCTCATTGCCGACGAATTTATTTTTGGAGAAATCTCCCGCATCTCCCGCGAAGCGCCTGTCCTCATCCTGAAGCATAAAGAACGGACGATCGTTCCTGGCGGGGGCGCTAATGCCATCAATAACCTCGCCGATCTGGGCGTGAATGTTCTGCCCGTCGGCATTGTGGGCGACGATGAGGCTGGAAAAACGCTGCTGAAATATTTTCGGCACAAGAAAATCCCGCTCAGTGGAATTTTGAAAGACAAGAGTTTCCCCACGATTACCAAGACGCGCGTTATTGCGGGATTGCCGCATACCTGGCGCCAGCAGGTAGTTCGTTGGGACAAAGAGCCCGAGGCGGAACCGAACCAGCATTTGAAACGCGAACTGGTTTTAGCGACGCGCCAATATGGACGCGCCGCGGACGCGGTCTTGTTGTCCGATTATGGTTACGGCGCGGCTACTCCTGCGATTTGGAATACGATTCGCGAACGGGGACGCCTTGACCGCATTCCGGTAGTGCTCGATTCGCGCCATCGCATGCTGCAGTACGCTGGTATCACCGTCGCGACTCCGAATGAACCGGAAGTGGAACATGCCGTGGGCGCGCGGATTGGTTCCGATTGGCGGCGCCTGTGCGCAGCCGGCGATCAAGTCATGACCCGCATGAAGCTGCAATCGCTTGTAATTACGCGGGGGCGCGAAGGCATGGTGGCATTCTCCGGGAGTCATAAGCCGATTGATATTCCCATCGCCGGTTCTGACCAGGTCGCGGACGTCACTGGCGCGGGCGATACAGTGATCGCAACATTCACCGCTGCGCTTGCTGCGGGCGCGGATACGCAAGAAGCCGCGCATCTGGCGAATTATGCTGGCGGACTCGTGGTCATGAAACGGGGTACGGCAACAATTTCCCAGCAAGAGTTGTTACACGCGTTGACTCAATCGCTGCCTGTTGTCCGAGAACATTGAAATCAGAACTCCAATCTAAAGTTCTTAGCCGGGACGCATTGCGGCAGCAAACTGTCGCGTGGCGTAACTCCGGAAGCAGGATCATTCTTGCCAACGGATGTTTTGATCTTCTGCACGTTGGCCATATCCGCTACTTTCATGCGGCCAAGGAACTGGGCGGGAAACTTGTCGTGGCCGTAAATTCCGATGATTCCGTACGGGAATTGAAGGGAGTTGGCCGCCCGATCATTCCTGCCACAGAACGCGCGGAAATTCTTGCTGCGCTGGCCGATGTCGATGCTGTCGTGATTTTTCCCGAACGCGATGTGCGCGCCATCATTCACGAAATCCGTCCTGATGTACAGGTAAAAGGCACCGACTACACGGCTGATTCTGTTCCGGAGCGTGATGCGGTCATGCAATACGGAGGTCGGGTGGAAATTGTCGGCGATCCGAAAGACCACTCTGCTACGGAAATTATCCAAAAGCGTCTTGACCGCTCGCATTCCTAAACATGCCAACCAGCGATCATCCAGGCCGCGATCCCAAAAAAATATTGGTAGTGCGCCTCGGTGCGATGGGCGATGTAATTCACGCCTTGCCCGCCGTGGACGCATTACGGCAGGTATTCCCCGACGCAAAAATAGGGTGGGTAGTGGAAGAAAGATGGGTCGAATTATTGTGCAGCCCGTCTTCAGGACTTTGCGGCCCGACATCACCGCAGCGGCCTTTGGTAGAAGCTATTCACACGGTAAACACGTTTCGCTGGCGGGCAAATTTATTTGCTTCGCAAACGCGGAAAGAAATCAAAGAATTAAAACGCTCATTGCGCGCAGAGAATTACGATGCGGCCATCGATTTCCAGGGAGCGCTGAAGTCAGCCGTGATCGCTCGCTGGTCGAAGGCAAAGCAAATCTACGGGTTCGCCGCCCCACGAGAAAAAATCGCCCGCAGGTTTTATTTGCAGAAAGTTGCTGCAACGGGAAGCCACGTCATTGAGCAAAACCTTTCGCTGGCGCAGGCATGCACGCAGGGAAAACTGAATATGACGACCGCGGAGCTTCCGCATGATCCAATTGCTGAAAACAAAATGCAGGGCTGGCTTCGCGATGACGGTATTTCTCGCTTTGCATTGCTGAATCCTGGAGCAGGATGGGGAGCGAAACAATGGCCCGCAGAAAGATACGGTCATGTCGCCAGAGAGCTCTCCACTCGCGGCATAAGTTGCCTGATAAATTTCGGCCCGAAAGAAGAAGAATTGGCCAAACTTGTACAACGAGAAAGCGATGGGACTGCGCAGCCTGTTCGGTGCTCAATTACTGAGCTGATCGCGCTTACCAGGCGCGCGGCGCTTTTCATTGGAGGCGATACCGGACCTATGCACCTGGCCGCTGCGCTCGGCATTCCGGTGCTTGCCATCTTCGGCCCCACGGATCCTGCGCGCAACGGGCCGTTCGGCGTTCGCAACATAGTTTTAAGAAATGCAGCCAGCGCAAACAGCTACTCTCATAAGAGGGAAGCGGACGAAGGACTGCTGCAAATTTCCGCGGAAGAAGTCCTGGCCGCCGCAAAACAACTTCTCGGGAGCGCGTCTTGAGTCAAGGCTGGTCAAAAATCGCGCGACGCATTCGGGTGCCTTTAGGGTTTGTGTTTGCTGTTTTGTATATATGGCTGGCGCATCCCACTGCGAAAAGTCTAGGGCTTGGAGCTGTATTGATTGTCCTGGGGGTGTTTGTGCGGGCCGCCGCCTCGGGTCATGTGCGTAAAAACGAGCAATTGGCAACGACGGGCCCTTACGCCTACACGCGCAACCCGCTTTATTTAGGTTCCATCATCATTGCCATCGGGTTTGGCATTGCTTCCATGAATTGGTGGATCGCCGCCATCATCCTCATTTTATTTTTAGCGATCTATCTGCCGGTGATTCGTGGGGAAGAAGAGTTTCTGCGCAACAAGTTCCCGGAGTTCGATCAATATGCAAAAAAAGTTCCGCGTTTGCTGCCCCGTCCAACATCATTGCGAAGCGAAAGCGGGGACGGCTTTTCTTGGGATCTATATCTTAAGCATCGTGAATACAATGCGCTGATCGGAGCATTGGTATTGCTGGCGATCTTGATTGCTAAATTATTTCGAGCAAAATTCGGAATGCACTGAACTATTGCAGACGAAAGCGTTCGCTCATCAATCGCTGCAAGCGAGGTTTGTAGAGCAAGTCATACGCAAGCTCTTTGTCAGGAAACATGGCGAGCGCGGCGCGTTTCGCGCTGGCCACCAACTCAGAAGCTTCTTCGATCGTCAGGTTTGGGTCCTGCCCGATCACCGACATCACCATGCTGATCATCAACTGCAGGCGGCGGATCTTTTTTTCCTTCTTCCAACACTTCATTCGGCGCTTGGGGTTGTTCGAATTGTTGCCCAGTTTCCATAAAATACCTGCTTATTAGACGAACAATAGCAGCTCAACGATGCAGCAGCTATTCCCGATTGTGTTCGATTGGCTGAATTTTGCAACTATCCACAGGACATCGGACTTCGGTCATCCTGCCCGGACGCAGGTTTTCCGGAAAGTACAAAACATCGGCGAAAGAGTAATCGGCATCAGAGTGAAGGAAATCATGGATCCATCAATCTGGGATCATTAATCGGGGATCATTGATCCATGTAATCATTGATCCGGATGATCATCGATCCGTCCAGGGGGCAAACTATGGCCACAGCCAACAAAGTTCCGAATCCGGATGAGAAATTGGTGCGCATATTTGATAGCGACGAAGAGTCGGAAGTCATGGTCGTTCGCGGCTTACTGGAATCGGCAGGAATTGACTGCGACGTTTCAAACCTGGAAGCGCCGCAAGATGTTTTGCCAGGAGTCGGCGGCATGGTGATTCTGGTCCGGGAGGGGGATGCTGACGAAGCGCTTGCTGTAATTCAAGCAGGACGCAACGCCGCAGGCGCCAGCGTTACTGAGGAACTGTCGCCTGGGCAACAACCGACGTCCCGTTCAGATAAAAACTAACGGCTCCGCTTTGGTCGGTGCGGTAAGTTTTTATCCGTGCTGTATTTAATCGATCAAGCACTTGTTGCCGGGGATGCCCGTAAACATTGTTCGTGCCAACGGAAATCACGGCATAATTTGGTTTTACCGCGGCAAGTAATTCAGAAGTTGTGGAAGTTGCGCTGCCGTGGTGAGCAACTTTCAATAAATCCGCTTGGGGATCTTCCAGCGCGACCTGTTTTTCCGTCCGTTTCTCTGCATCTCCTTCCAATAGAGCCGAGGTATTTTTGTAAGAAATTTTCATCACGAGTGATTCTTCATTTCCTCCCCGCTTCTCGGATACTTCCGGCACCGGCGCTAAAAAGCGGATCGAAGCGCCTCCAAACAGACGTGCGTCGCCTGATTGATATTCCACGACCTTAACGTTCAACGCGTTGGCTTCTCGGATGAGCGCGTCCATTTCTGGCGAATGGGTGTCCCTGGCAATCCACAATTCACGCGGATGGAAATTGGCCAGCACCGCGTACATCCCTCCGATGTGATCGGCGTGTGGATGCGTTACTTCCACTACGTCGAGATGTCCGATTCCGCGCCACCACAAATATGGAGAAACTACTTCTTCACCGATATCGAATTCCGAGTGCGTCCATCCCGGCATTCCTCCTGCATCGACCAAGGCAGTGTGACCATCAGGAAATCCGAGGAAAAGCGAGTCTCCCTGGCCAACGTCGATCGCTGTGACTTCGAGATTATTCGGAAAGAGTTTGGGGTGTGGCGGAATGGCTGCAATCCAGATCGCGGCGATCGCGACCAAAAGCAATCCCGCGCTTGCGAACAATGCACGCCGTCGTGCCAGGAACATGCTGCATGCCAGGGTGCATCCGCAGAAGAGAACTGCGGCGAGAGCCGGCGTTGGCACTCGCAAATCCGCGACGCGCAAGCGGCCGAGAAGATGAATGGTGCGGGTGATGGCATGCAGCGACAAAGCGGCGACATAAGCAGGGGCTTTTGCCAACAACGCCCACACATAGCCAAGTGCCGTGGCGAGTACCGCAGCTGGCATCATGATTTCGGTGAGCGGTAACACAAGAATGTTGGCAGGCAGTGCCGTGACAGTGACACGGTGGAAGTAGTAAGCCATGGGAAGAGCCATGCCGAGCTGCATGAGCAGAGAGACAAATAATATTTCGGTGAATGCGAGTGTGAACCGCCCCGAAACTACTAAAAATAATTCCGAGCTGCGAGTTCCGGCAAACTTCCCCAGCCTTTTCCCGATCATTCTGACATCGAGGCGAAACTGGGCCACATTCGGTGGGCATGAGCGGTCATATGCGAGCGCGGATAGCTGCCGTAAGCCCCGTACGAAAGGTTGCGACGTGCGTTCCAGCAGCGGGACACAGATACCAGCGATGATCAATACACAAAGGAATGTCATTTGAAAGCTGGCTCCGAAAAGGGCGTGCGGGTTCCACAAGAGAACGCCGAGCGCGGCAATGCCGGTTGCGTTCAGCATCGAGCGCTGGCGGTAAAGAAGTCGTGCACCAAGGAAAAATGCGAACATGAATGTTGCCCGCCACACTGGGGGGCCGACGTTGGTCAGGAACGCATAAGAGGTGATGATGAAAATCGTGATGAGACTTGCGACTAGATCATGGATTCGCAGCAATCTCCGCAAGGCCCAGAATGTGACAAACGCAAGGATGCCAACATTCATGCCCGAGACAACCAGCAGGTGATATGTGCCTGTACGTTGAAAGTCCATGCGCGCGGCATGACTGACGAAACTTTCATCGCCAATGACCATGGCGTCTAAAAGCTCGGCGTCCGCGGGCCGCCACAACAAATCAATTTTTCGCAGTACGCTGCGATGCACGCGCGCGCGCCACTGCTCAATTCGATTCCCCGCAAATCCTGGCAGAGGCTCGATCTCCCCGGATTTTACCGATCCTAAAGCTGCAATTCCGTTTTCATTTAGATACGCCTTGTAGTCAAAGACTCCGGGATCCTGAAAGTTATGCGGAGGCGAGAGCTTCGTTGAAAACCGCAATCGCTGGCCATATTGGAAGACGGATGCACGTACGCCGGCGCTCGAATAGATTGCGATGCGAATTCCTGCACGAATGGGAAAAGACTTGTCTTCGCTGCGTACATCTTCGGTTTCCAAGTCGAGTAATTGGCGGAACTCGTCCTGCTCTCGGGGTTGCCAATTGCCTTCACGGGTTACATGCGCCGTGACGCCGATTTCCTGCCGGTTGGTGTAAGGGAAAATTGCGTTGCCGGGATCAGCAGCAGGGCGCACCGTCACAAGGAATGCAGACACCGCGAGGACCGCCGCCAATCCCATGGAACGTGACAATGCCGGGCAGCGGCGGCTGAAGCACGCGGCAACAATTGCAAGCACGATTGTCGCGCCCAACCATAAACGCGGCGGCCACGCGAAGTAAGTTCCAGCGCAAATCCCCAGCGCGTAGAACAACGCAACCCAAAACAATGGCTGCCGTTCAGCAAAACGCGGACGAAAATTTCCCTGCATGGTTTCTGCGAAGGCGGCTATCGCGCCAAGTGGAGATGAAAGACACTTTCCACGTGGTATGTCTGCGGGAACAAATCAATGAAGTGCGCCTGCTCAATGTTGTAGCCAGCGGCGAGCAGGCCGCGGAGGTCGTGAGCCAGCGTAGCAGGATCGCAAGAAACGTAGGTGATGCGCGGCGCTTTTGAGTCGCCGAGCAACTGCACAAGTGTTTCTCCCAATCCGCTGCGCGGCGGATCCACAACGATATAGTCCGCAGATTCACCGCGCATCTTTGCCTGTACCTTCATCTTCACCAGGTATTGTTCCGTAGCGGCACGGACAGCCCTTACATTCGGCGGTAAATTGTAACGAAGGTCGGCGTGAGAGATCGGTGATGCTTCAACGGCAATCACCTGTGCAAAATTCTTGGCCAGTGCTGAAGAAAAGAGTCCCACTCCGGCATACAGATCCAACGCCAATTCTCCGGAGCGACCATCCGTCACGAGGCGCACCAATTCGTCAGTCAGATGACGATTGACCTGGAAAAATGCTCCCGCGCTGACCTGATACGAAGCATGCTCCGTTCTATAACTAAGATTCGTTGCGCCGGAGTTGGCCAATACTTGCAATTCAGCTCCAGGCGCAGCCCTCCGCACGGAACGGAATACAACAACGCCCGCCGTTTGTGGAACCGCACGCTGCAACTCGGTAATAAACTTTTCGAGCGCAACCGGAGGCGTATCGCAGTAAATTTCGATGAGTAGTTGCGAGTCGTCGGCATCGGCGAAGATTTCAATCTCGTCCATTCCCTGCGGGAAGAGTCCACCTCGCCCTAACTCCCATAATTTGCTTATAGCTTCATTGATCGCTGGCGAACTGATAGGGCACTTTTCGATCGGCAGCAATTCGTGGGACGCGAATTTGTAGTAGCCAATGGCGAAAGATGGCGAGATACGAATTTTCAGCCGCGCGCGATTGCGATAGTTCCACGGCGGCGAAGGGTGAATTTGCAGTTCGCTGGAAAGTTCAATCTTCCCTATGCGCCGCAAATTTTCTTTCAGGGTATCGGCTTTGATCGCGAGCTGATTTTCGTAGTCAGTGTGCTGATAATTACATCCACCGCATTGCTGGAAATAAGGGCAGTTCGGTTCGATACGCTGCGGAGACGCGGTAACAACTTTTTCCAGCCTCGCTTGCGCATAGCCGGGTTTTTCATTCCGTAACGACGCCTCGACTTGTTCGCCGGGCAGTACGAACGGGACGAACACCGCTTTGCCTTTTCCTTTGGCATCGGCAGGCATCCGTGCAAGTCCGTCTCCGCCGTAGATCATTTTTTCAATGGTAAGTTGCAAGGGAATGCCGACTTTCGTGAATCGTTATTTTGCAGGATTAAACGTACCTGATCTGGACTTCCAGTAAAAGCCGCGAGCGAAAATGTCCTGAGCCTACGCTCCCAACTTCTCCCCGGTATTCAACCGATAGCCATTCAAGAATGCCTGAATCGCCATTCGTTTTTTGCCTTCCGGTTGTACTTCTAATAATTCAAGCGCAGTATTTTGTCCGCAGCCTGCGAACAGTCGATCTTTACCTATTTCAATTTCGCCTTGAGAAATTTTTTTATCCGCAATCCGAGCGGCCAAAACGTTGAGATTCTTGCCGCGAAAAAGAGTGAATGCGCCCGGCCACGGCTGAAACCCGCGCAGACGATTATGAATTTCCTGCGCCGTATTTGCGAAATTAATCCGCCCGTCTTCTTTTTGTAAAATCGGCGCCAGCGTCGCGTGATTGTTGTCTTGAGGAACCGGCTTAAGGCTGCCATCCGTAAGTCCACGCAAAGTTTCCACAGTAAGATCCGCGCCGCGCGCCGCCAACCGAGGCGAAATGGTTTCCGAAGTGTCTTCCGGCAGGACGGCCATTTCGCGTTGCAACAGGATATCTCCTGTATCGAGTCCGGCATCAATGCGCATAGTGGTGACGCCAGTCACGCGCTCGCCTTTGGCGATCGCCCATTGGATGGGAGCAGCCCCGCGATATTTTGGCAGCAGCGAGGCGTGCAAGTTGATATTTCCCAGCGGCGGCAAATCGAGCATCCATTGCGGAATGATCCGGCCATAACCCACGACGATAATTGCATCTGGCTTCAACGCTTCAAGGCTGGATCGAAATTCCTCATTCACTTTGATTTTTTCCGGTTGCGCAATAGACAGCCCCAGGCGTTGCGCGCTTTCTTTTACCGGAGAGATTGCCAGTTCCATGCCGCGGCCTTTAGGACGGTCCGGCCGCGTAACAACCAGCTTGACGGGAAATCCAGCTTCTACCAGTTTTTCAAGCGTAGGGACGGCAAACCGGGGCGTGCCGCAGAAAACGAAATGGAGTGGATCATTCACGGAATTGGTAATTTTGTAATCGGGTAATTTGGTAATTTACAAAATCAGTTTCGGATGGATTGCCGTAGAAAGCAATTTTCAATTACGAAATTACCGAATTAGAAACTTATTTCCACTCGCCCGCTTTCATCAACTTGCGGATTTTGCGCTTCATCAAATCGCGTTTCAGCGCGCTGATGTGGCTCAGATACAACTTGCCATTCAGGTGATCGGTTTCATGAAGGAGCGCCCGCGCCAATAAATCTTCTCCGGTTTTTTCGTACCACTTCCCGTTCACGTTCTGCGCGCGCACCGTGACTTTTTTCGCCCGCGTGACGGACTCACGAAAATCGGGCACGCTTAAACAGCCTTCGCTTTGCGCCTGCTTGCCTTCTGTGTGAATGATCTCAGGATTTACGAGCACCAGCTTCGCGTCCGGATCTTCTTTAAAACTTACATCGATCACTGCCAGCCGCCTGGAAATGCCAATTTGCGGCGCGGCCAGCCCCACCCCATGCGCGGCGTACATGGATTCGAACATGTCCTCGACCAATCTCTTGAGTTCGTCGTCGAAGTCGGTAATAGGAGCTGCCGGCGTCTCCAATACCGGATCGCCATACTTCACAATGGGATAAATTTTTCGTTCCGTTGTTGTCACGTGCAAATCGTTGTCCGAATGATTTTTGATTTAAAAATGTTTTACCTGGTCTAAATAGCTCTGGAGATTTCTTTTGGTTTCAAGCATGGAATCTCCGCCGAACTTCTCAAGAGCGCATCGTGCCAGAGTCAGAGCGACCATGGCTTCGGCAGCCACTCCCGCCGCAGGAACTACGCATACATCCGACCGTTCATAGGCCGCCTTCACTGGTTCGCGAGTCTCGAAGTCCACCGACTGCAATGGCCGTCGCAGGGTTGAGATCGGCTTCAAATATCCACGCACGCGAACTTCTTCTCCATTGGAGATTCCACCTTCGATGCCTCCGGCGTTATTCCTGTTGCGAGTGAACTCGGCGGAAGATTTGTCGTATCCAATTTCATCATGCACGGCGGAGCCAGGAGAATAAGCCGCAGTCACGCCAGCGCCAATCTCAACGGCCTTTACTGCTTGCAAGGACATCACCGCGGCGGCCAGCATTCCATCCAGCCGCTCGTCCCATTGCACGTGCGATCCCAATCCTACCGGCACGCCTTTGGCGACAACCTCAAATACGCCGCCAACGGAATCTCCGGTACGCAGAACTTTGTCCACTTCGGCCTTCATGCGCTGTTCCACTTCCGGATCGGCACAGTTCAGCAGAACTTCGTCTTTGTCCCACAGCGCGCGAATTTTTTCCCAGGGAACTACTTCCTCGAGTTTGGCCGCGCCAACCGCCACCACATGGCTGAGGACTTCAATTCCCAAATCTTTTAACAGCAGCTTCGCCAATGCGCCGATAGCCACCCGCGCTGCCGACTCACGGGCAGATGCGCGTTCCAAAACATAACGGGCTTCCGTAAAGTTATATTTCTGGGCCCCGGCGAGATCGGCATGGCCCGGCCGCGGTGAGGCCACGCGTTTATGCTTGGCCATATCACCCTCGCCCACCGGCAAGGATTCCGTCCAATTCTTCCAATCGCGGTTTTCCAGCATGACGGCGATCGGAGAGCCGATTGTTGCGCCATGGCGCACCCCTGACAAGAGGTGTGCCTTGTCGGTTTCAATCTTCATACGCCCGCCACGGCCAAAGCCTTGCTGCCGCCGCCAAAGCTCCCGATCCAAAAAACTCTGTTCTATCTTGAGTCCGGCAGGCAACCCGGACAAGAAGGCCACCAAGGCCTCCCCGTGAGACTCTCCAGAAGTAAAGTATCGAAGCATCGCCTTTGGATTGTATCTGATCCGCTGGGCAAACCCCGAGCCTAGGTGGCCATCCAATCAACGATTTACAAACACCTTAGTTCCCGCTTTCCGGAATCGGGCGCTTTTTGGGTGAGTGTGTCCTGATTTGATTGGAAAGTGCAGTGATGAATAGAAGTGGGCCCCGAGTCGCGCGGAAAAAGAAGTCCAATCGTTTCAAGGATATTCCCACCGCAGCCGTACATCTTCCCCGCGATCCTGAACTCTCGCGTCAGCTTCTGCTCGCGGAAGAGGAAGAGCGTAAACGAATCAGCCGTGAGCTGCACGATGAAACTGGCCAGGGATTGATGGTTTTGCGTATGCATTTGCAGAGTTTAAGTGCCCAGTTCGACATCAAAGATGCTCCCGAGAAATTTCAGGAGGCATTCGAGATCCTCGATCGCACGATCGAAGGACTGCGGCGCATTATTCGCCGCCTTTCGCCGAGAGTTTTAGAAGAGTTGGGACTGCTCGCGGCCGTGCGCAGGGAAGTACGGGAAGTGAGCCGTACAACCGGCATTCAAGCCACCGTCGAACTTCCGGAAACGCTGGCCAAGCTCGACCACGAAAGTGAAATCGCGATCTACCGCATAGTGCAGGAGGCTCTGCACAACATCGCGAAACACTCCGGCGCGAAGAATTTGCGCTTGGCAATTACGCCTACTTCCTCGGCAATCCGCATTGTTGTTGAAGATGATGGCGTAGGTTTTTCCTCACGTCGCAGCCATTCCACCCAAGGGTTTGGTCTGCTGGGAATGCGTGAACGCGTCGCCGCATTAGGGGGAAATGTGCGCATCCGTTCGCTGATGGACAAAGGCACGCGTATTTCTGTGACGCTGCCGATGGATTCGGAGAACTCCGCAGATGATGAGCGTACTACCAATTCCTTAACAAGCGAGCGCATACATGGAGCTGTTTGAAATGGAACACGGCAAGTCCCAAATCCGATGCATTTTGGTGGATGACCACACTTTGTTCCGTGAGGGACTGCGGCGCGTATTAGAAGCCGAGTCTGACATTAAAATCGTGGGCGAAGCCAGCAACGCCTCCGAAGCGGTAGCGCGAGTGCGTGAACTTCATCCTGACGTCGTTCTAATTGATATTGGTATGCCGGGAATGTCGAGCTTTGAAGCGGCGCGCGTCATCACTCGTGAATCGCCCGGCACTCGCCTGATTTTTCTCACAATGTACGAGGACGAGGAATATCTACTCCAGTGTCTCGATGCTGGGGCCTCTGGATATATTTTGAAAGACGCGCCTGGCCCGAAACTCATTACCGCTGTGCGCGAGGTTTCTCAGGGACGAAAGTACTTAAGCCCGCAAGTGCTGGGAAAACTCGTGGATGATTTACGCGCCCGTTCGCAAGGGCCGCAGATTGTCGCGCGCAGTTCCACGCTTACTCCGCGCGAACGAGAAGTTGTGAAGATGATCGCGGAAGGAAATTCCGTGAAAGAAATCGCAGCCATGTTGGGACTTAGCGTGAAAACGATCGAAGCGCATAAGTTTAACTTGATGCGCAAGCTGAACATCCACAACAAAGCGCAACTCGTGACCTATGCGATTCAGAAGAAGATCGTGAAGATGCCGGCGGGCGCATAGAGCCGTGAACCGCAAAGAGATTAAGTCACCCTGGCTGACTCTTCGATTCGTGGCTTGGGCCGTTGTATTTGCCGCCATCTTTGTCTACGCCGTGCTGCGCTACCGCTAAGCCATTGCGCATGAATGGTTTGCAGTTCTAAAGATCATTGCGCAATGTGCTACTCTACTGCCTGAGACTCTTCTTACCTGAGGATCATCTAACTTCGTATGCGGTTTCTTCGGACACTCTGGCAGTTTCTTGTGGCTTTGCAACTTCTCCCCGCGCTCGAAGGCGGCGAGGAAACGCTCGTTGGCGGACAGGCGGTTTTGGAAGGCGTCATGATGCGCTCACCCCACGCTTGGGCCATTGCCTGCCGCAAACCCTCCGGGGAAGTAATCACTCATAGCGAGCCGTTGGAGCGGCTCTCCGAAAAACATCCATGGATGGGCTGGCCGGTATTGCGCGGTGTAATGACGCTGGGCCATGCGATGACGCTGGGTTTTCGCGCGTTGAAGTTTTCCGCGAATGCTGCGCTCGAAGAATTGCAAGGCGAACCCGCAGCGACGTCCGAAAATGCAGGCAAGAAATTTGAGATCAGCGGGTGGATCGCCACTGTCAACATTGTGATCTCGATTGGCTTCTTCATCTTTATGTACAAATACCTTCCGTTGCTGGCGGCGACTGAGTTAAAGAAGTCCTATCCAGTTTTCAGCGGACAGATTTTATTTAACCTGGTGGACGGCGTGATCCGCATTGCACTTTTCCTTCTGTTTATTTGGGGCGTGTCGCTCATGCGGGACATTCGCCGCGTCTACCAATATCACGGCGCGGAGCACAAAACGGTTTTCGCCTTCGAGAATGGCGATCCCTTGCAGACTGCGGAAGTACAGAAATATCCCACATTTCATCCTCGCTGTGGCACAAGTTTCCTGATGACGGTGATGATCATCTCTATCGCGTTCTACATTCTGATTCCCGTCACAACTTTCTGGGCGCGTTTCGCGGTTCGCGTCGCACTGTTGCCGGTGATTGCCGGAGTTTCCTACGAGATCATTCGTTTTGCCGCTCGTCATCGCGGATCGCTCTTTGCGGTCATGACCGCTCCGGGACTATGGCTGCAACGCATCACCACGCAGCCTCCGAGCGATCAGCAGGCTGAATGTGCCATTACCGCGCTGGAAGAAGCCATGGCACTAGAAAAGCAACGCGGCGGCGAATTGGTGATTGCCTAGCTACCGTCTTCTTTGGCTTTGGGGCTTTGGCTTTTGGGCCATTGATCATTAGACCAATGGATCATTAGACCAATGTTTGACCATCACATGCACTAAGCTTTTACGGGCAGCTTCAATGGTCGGGAGTGGCTTAGCTGGATTGATTCACTCATTATTTCCAGAGCAGATCGCAAGCTAATAGCCAACGACCAAAGCCCAACGACGATTTTATGTTTGAACGCCTTGACCAAATCGAAGCACGCTATGAGGAACTGACGCAGGCCCTGGCATCGCCAGAGACCATGAACGATTCCTCGAAATATCAGAAGACCGCGAAAGCCCATAGCGAAATTGCGCCTATCGCCGAGAAATACCGCGAATTCAAGGAACTGACCCGCGGAATCGGAGAGAGCAAAGTCCTCCTTGCCGAAGAAAAAGATTCGGACATGCGCGCCTACGCGCAGGATGAACTCAATCAATTGGAATTGAAGGTGGTCCACGTGGAGCAGGAGTTGAAAGTTCTCCTGGTCCCGAAAGACCCT
>DASXCC010000276.1:0-3960 GCA_036491415.1 Terriglobales bacterium
CGTCCCCGAGGCGGAATTTCTACTGTAGTGATTGCGAAATGGCCGCGCCCGAAAGGGAAGAGGTAAAGAGGCAGGCAGGTGTCGCGCCGTTTATCGTTTTGCAATCTGATCCATGCTATAAATCTCGCTAAGTGAGCCAAAGCAAATCTTATTCCTGGATAGCGTTGTTTCTTCTCACGGCGCTGAATTTGTTCAACTACATCGATCGCTCCATTCTTTATGCCGTTCAGGAATTAATTAAAGACGAATTTCATCGCAGCGACGCGTCCTTTGGCATGCTCACCAGCGTGTTTTTCATCTTTTACATGATCGCTGCGCCCTTCATGGGTCCGCTCGCGAAACGCTTCGCGCGCAAGCCGGTGATTGTGGTGGGAGCGCTGATATGGAGTGGCGCCACCCTGCTTACCGCCGTGACGCATAGTTTTAATGCGCTGCTACTCCGGCACACGCTGGTCGGTGTAGGGGAAGCCAGCTTTGTCATTCTCTCGCCGGTATTCCTCGCCGACATGTTTCCAGAAAATCAGCGCGGTCGTGTGATGGGCATTTTCTATTTGGCCATTCCGGTAGGCACAGCGCTTGGTTATGTGATCGGCGGAATTCTTGGGCCTACACACGGATGGCGATTTCCTTTTTATATCGGCGCCGCGCCAGGAGTATTATTTGCGCTTTTGTTCTTGCTCATTCCAGAGCCGCCGCTGGGGCAATTTGATCCCCAGGAAAAACGCTCAGACCGCGACACCTTAAAAGGATTGCTACACAATCCGGCATTCCTGACAGCAACCCTGGGAATGGCCATGATGACATTTGCGCTCGGTGGCCTACAGGTATGGATGCCTACGTTTCTTCACCGCGTGCATGGATACACGCTGTCGCAAGCGAATCAACTTTTTGGATTGAGTACCGCGATCAACGGCTTGTTTGCTTCCGTCCTCGGAGGATATTTGTCCGACTATTTGTTGCGTAGAACGCGCGCCGCGCACTATTTGGTTTCCGCGGTCAGCCTTGCGTTGGGAATTCCGGCTATGTGGATGGCGCTATTTACCAGCGGCCACACGATGATCATCGGCATCTTTGTTGCCGAGTTTTTGCTTTTGTTGAACACCGGGCCGCTGAATGCCGCCGTGATTAATTCGGTGAGCGCGCAGATCCGCGCGATGGCTCTTGCCGTCAATATTTTTATTTTCCATTTGCTCGGAGACATTCCTTCCGCCTCGTTGATCGGCTACATGTCCGATCATTACTCGTTGCAGCGCGCTTTCATTGCCCCGGTCGTGGCCGTCGCACTTTCTTCCATTATTTTGTTTTATGGAATGAAGTACGCTCCGCCGGTATTTCAAGCGGAGAATGTTTCTGGAGTTTCGCCGGAATGATCTATTGCAATTGGATTGCGGGAATCATTTTGGCCTTCGCGTGGTTTTCGCGCATCGTCGGCGCGGCTTTGGGTGTCCCTAAGATCGCCGACATTTCTCGTCCTGAGTGGGACCGCAAACCCGGAGACGGCGTAAACCTTCCG
The DNA here is from genome assembly GCA_036491415.1 of Terriglobales bacterium. GTDB lineage: Bacteria > Acidobacteriota > Terriglobia > Terriglobales > Acidobacteriaceae > JAICKN01. The sequence continues at coordinate 1,514 of DASXCC010000276.1, forward strand.
CGCGTCAGCATTATTGTTCCTGCATGCAATGAAGAAGAAACCATCGAGCAGGGACTCGCGCAGTTGCTGCAACTGGATTACGAAAATTATGAAGTGATCGCGGTGGATGATCGCTCAACTGACCGCACGGGCCAAATTATGGATCGCGTTGCGCAATCGCCCCAGGCGCAAGGTCGTTTGCGAATCATCCATTTAACCCAATTGCCGGCTGGATGGCTCGGTAAAACTCACGCCATGTGGAGCGCCAGTGAACAAGCCACCGGAGAATGGCTGTTGTTTACCGATGCGGATGTATTGTTCAAGCCAGATGCGTTGCGCCGGGCATTGTCGTACGCGGAAGCAGAGCCTGCCGACCACGTCGTGCTTTTTCCCCGCATGATCATGAAACGTCCCGGCGAAAAAATGATGATTGCTTTCTTCCAAACATTGTTCGTCTTTGGACATCGCCCGTGGAAAGTAGCCGAGCCAGATACCGAAGATCACATGGGCGTCGGCGCGTTCAACATGGTCCGACGGAAAGTGTACGAAGCATTGGGAACATATAAAGCGCTCCGTATGGAAGTGCTCGACGACATGAAGTTGGGGAAAGTCGTGAAGAAAGCAGGCTATGCGCAGCGGAATGTTTTTGGCGCGGACCTTATCTCCATTCGATGGGCGCACGGCGCGATGGGGGTAGTTCGCAACCTGACCAAAAACTTTTTTGCCATTATGTCTTATCAATGGTGGCGCGCGGTGGCTACCTCCGTCGTGCTGTTATTTCTAAACCTCGTTCCGTTCATCGGGACGATTTTTGCCCACGGTTGGCTGCGAGCTCCATATGCGGTTGCACTTGGCTCCATGTTTTTGATCTACGTCGGAATGTCCATGCACTCCTCCATTGAACCGTATTACTTTCTTCTTCATCCCATCAGCACGATTCTTTTCACCTACACCATGTTTCGTTCTATGTTCCTGACTCTTGGCCGTGGCGGCGTCACCTGGCGCGGAACGTTTTATCCGCTGGATGAATTGCGAAGAGGAATGGTGTAAAGTCCCCGCCGCACCTCTACCCAGTAAACCTATAACTTGAAAGTTAACCCGCTAACTATTCAGTAACCGATTGACTTATGCATGTTAATTCTGTAATTTCTGTTTTGACAGAAATTACAGAAACTATGTCGCTATCTACCACGGAACAGAAATTTATCCTTCATTGGGGCGAGATGGGGACGCGCTGGGGTATTAATCGCACTGTCGCGCAGGTGCATGCTTTGTTGTTCCTCGCGCCGGCGCCCTTACACGCAGAAGAGATAGCCGGTACATTGGCGGTTGCGCGATCGAATGTGAGCACGAGCTTGCGCGAGTTGCAAGGATGGGGAATTGTACGCGTTGTTCATCTGATTGGAGACCGCAGGGATCACTTTGAATCGATCAAAGACGTTTGGGAAGTTTTCCGGATTGTTGCCGAAGAACGGAAAAGACGAGAAATTGATCCGACACTGCGCATGTTGCAGGAGTGTGTGAAGGAACGCGCCAAGTCTGACGTGCGGGAGGTTTATGCGCATAAGCGACTGGAGGAGATGATGGAGTTCCTCACTACAATGTCGGGACTATTCGAAGAGGTATTGCGCATGCCGACAAGCACGCTGAAAAGTGCTGGCCGGTTACGAGGAAAGATCCAACAGCTTTTCGGGCCCAAGAAAAAATCTGAAGAATGAAGTGGTGAGATTTTATGAAACCGTCCTTCTTTAAACGTCTAGCTGAAGAACTTCCTTGGAAAGATATTTCTTTTGCTGCTCTTTGGGATCCGAATGGAGCCATCGGACGAGGAGTTTACGCATTCATCGGTCTTGCCGGATTCGCCATTAAATACAACATGGATCGCGCGGTTGCTCTTTTTGGCTTCGACCGTCATTGGGGTATTCGCAATTACTGGATTCCTGTTCATGACGTAGTAAGCGTGGAATTTGTGCGCAGATCTGAGGCCCAGTTTTTGGCGTTGATGGTTTTACTGTCTCTGCCATTTATTTGGATTGGCGTTATGCAAACGATGAAGCGCTTGCGAAGTGCAGGGCTGTCATTGTGGTTGACGGTGTTGTTTTGTGCGCCTTTCGTGAATGTTTTCTTCTTTTTGTTTTTGTGTCTTTACCCTGAACGGCAGCTCGACGAAGAACGACTGAGAGGAATAGATCCGGGCGAATCGTGGATAGGACGACTTCTTCCCCGAAGCGCTTTGGGCAGTGCAGCGATTTCATTGCTGATAACCGTACCGATTGGCATAGGAATGGTATTGTTGGGTACGAAAATGTTGTCAGATTACGGTTGGGGACTTTTCGTGGCATTGCCGTTCGTTATGGGTTTTGTGGCCGTCTTAATTTATGGATTGCGAGAGCCAAGAAGTTTTTGGACGTGCGAGTTTGTCGCATGCGCGGCGATTTCGATTTTGGGATTGGGCCTGATTGCGTTGG
>DASXCC010000277.1:0-8326 GCA_036491415.1 Terriglobales bacterium
TTCTTTTCGCAGGCGGACCATCTCGCGGCGCATGGATTCTACTTCTTCCTCACGTTCTTCGAGTTGGGCACGCAGGCGCTGTACGTCGCGTTCGGCGGCCACGCGGGCTTCGCGCGCCGACTTGTACATCTCAATAGTGCGATAAACCTTCTCTTCCAGCGCCACAAAATCGTCGGCGGGAACCTGCGCAGGCAACTCTTCCGCTAATCGTAAGGACATGATGGCCACTTCTTTCCTGAAAGATCACAAACTTGGGCGAAGTATAACGCAGAAGAGTGTGGAAGGAAATTCAAGAAAACATTTCGTGAGATCTAAAGCCAGGTGGCCCGCCAATAAATTCTTCTGCAAGTATGACTACTTTGCGGCCAATGTCGAAGACCCTGTACACGCAAGGAAAATTTCCCCATCGGCACAAGATCCGCGACTGCTTTCCATAGCCTAGGCTCTGGGATCGTAATCTCTATCTCGCACTACGGACAAACCCATGAAGTATAAAGCCTGCGTCCTGGTAATAGCCTGTGATCCGCCCGTTGTCATTGATGGCTCTGGGATAGGTGCCCGGATTGCCCGTGCCGACAGCATCGAAGGATTTGATAATCCCTTGCCGATTTCGTACAAAGCCGTGATATATGCCATCTGAAGTAGCGTAAGAGCCTGTGATTTCACCATTGTCGTTAATGGCGGTAACTTGCGTACTGACTGATCCCGTTGGATCGAACGTCACGAAGGTTCCGTTCGGTTGCCGCAGGAAGCCGTGGGAAATCGAAGGATTGTTTGGATCTCCGTAGTATCCGGCGATTTGGCCGACGAAGTTAATGCCTTGAGGAGTCATGCTGGTGGAATTAGGCACTTGGAATGTGAGGATGGTGCCGTTTGCTTTTCGCAAAAAGCCCTGGTAGGTCGAATCGCTCCTGTACCATCCGGTGATTTGCCCCAGCAGATTAATGGCTTGCGGAGCTACAGTTTCCGGGGGACCTGCAACCTGAAAATAGACAAACGTTCCGTTCGGCTGTCGCAGATAGCCCTCATTGCAACCTATACCGACACTTCCTATGCTCTGCCCGAGCGCATTGATAGCAGGAGCCCCAGCGCCATCAACAACACAATGATCTCCCGCTTGTCCCGGCTCTGTGAGTGCTTTGGCAAATGTTGATTGTCCGCTGGCATTCCATTCGATAATTGTGCCATTACTCTTTCGGATAAAGCCGAAAGTGTCCAGTTGCTCTTGAATGGTTCCGATGACCTCGCCAAACAAGTTGATGCCGTAAGCGAAGGTTTCTAAAGGATGCTGTGGATCTGCGTCGAAAGTGGTGATCGCACCATTATGCTTCCGGATAAATCCGTGGACACCGCCGCCGGTGGCATCGGTATAGTAGCCCGCGATTTGACCGACGAGATTGATGCTTTGCGGGGCTGTGCCCGTTGCGTTGGGCACATCAAACGTGGTGATAGTCTGGGCTTTCGCGGACCCAGTCGTTACAGCGAGAGTCAGAAGTATTGCAGATACCGTCACTAAGGTCATTGCCAGTCGTTTGACGGGACGAATTGAATTTTGATGGACTGAAAAGCGTAGCACTGCAGGTAGGAAAATTTGATTCATGGCAACTTCTTTCGGGGGGAGAAAAATTTGGTTATCAGGGAGGGAAATTTGATTATGCTTCGACCTCGTGTGTGCGTCAAGTAGAGATCAAAAAAAATCCGCTTTCATGCTGTGGATTTCTTGCTTCGCGAAATGACAAGCTGCAAACATACGATTCCGAAACCCAGAATAAATTCTGGGCATCCAAAATTTTATGAGCTCATTACAACTTGATCCTAAGCAAACCGCCTTAGTCGTCATTGACCTGCAAAAAGGAATTGTGGCGATGGCAGCCGCTGTACCTCATTCCGCTGCCGATGTTGTCGAGCGATCGGCGCGTCTGGCGAAACATCTGCGTGAAAAGGGAGGCACGGTGGTTTATGTTCACGTGGATATGGCGAATATGCTGAACCTGCCGGTGGATGCGCCCATGCGACCGCCCAACTCACCTCCACCTCCTGCTTCTGCTATGGAACTGGTGCCTGAAGCTGGCTTTCAGGATGGCGACGTCCTGATCACCAAGCGGCATTGGGGAGCTTTTGCGGGAACGGAACTGGAGCAAATCCTCAAAAAGCGCGGCGTCGATACGATTGTGCTTACCGGAATTTCAACTAACATCGGCGTGGAATCGACGGCGAGGCAGGGAACAGGTTTAGGTTTTGGGTTTGTCATTGTCGAAGACGCCTGCGCCGCACGCGATGCCGGCGATCATCGCTATTCATTCGAGAAAATATTCCCGAGGTTGGCGAGAGTTAGAAAGACGGATGAAGTGATCGCCGCGCTGGGCGGGGTCTGAACCTCTGATCCTTGAATCCCCACATTTATAATGAAGGATGAATTGGGGGCAGCTTTGCACTCGCTTGTCCTCTGTCTTAGTTGTTCCTCATGAGGAATTTATGGCCGCACTGATTGACGCGATTGACGTCAAACGCAAGACGTTATTTGAATTTGAAAATATCCCGTTCCAATGCCTGGAAGCGGTCGTGAACACGCCCACCGCGCGCGGTGGCCAGACTCTGGTGCGCTTGAAGATGCGCAATCTCCTTACGAACGCGGTCTTCGAGAAATCATTCAAGGCGAGCGACAAGTTCAAGGAGCCTGATCTGGTGTCAGTCTCTGCTTCCTATCTTTATAGCGACGGCGAGGGCTCTCATTTTCTGGACCAGGAGAGCTTCGAAACCCTCACCCTGACTGACGCCATGGTCGGCGATGCGCTGGATTTTCTGGTCGAAGGCGCAATCATTGAATTGCGCAAGTTCAACGGCAATCCCATCGGCCTGGAGTTGCCCATCTTTGTCGAGCTGGACGTTGCCCAGACGGAGCCCGGAGTGAAAGGTGATTCCTCAAGCGGGACCGTCACCAAGCCAGCCCGGCTGGAAACGGGCCTGGAAATCCGAGTTCCTCTTTTCATCAAAGAAGGAGAAAAAGTAAAGGTGTCCACTGAGAGCCGGGAGTTTGCCGGGAGAGCGTGAAGTTAGGTGCTTTGCGCTGCGGAAAGGCCCTGTGAAGGCTTGAACAAAAGCTATTCAGTTAAAGCAGGTCTCTCGATTTCTCAAAAGGCATGAAAACATACCTTTTTACTGCGCTCGAAATGACAAAAAGTTGAAGATTTCCTAGCTCAGCTTCTTCAACCGCTCTACCGCGGCGTCCAGGGTTTCGATTTTTTTGCAGAAGGCGAAGCGTATCAGATGCGATCCATCGCGGGGATCGCGGAAGAAGCTGGATCCCGGCACGGTCGCAACGCCGATGTTCTTCACCAGATGATGCGCGAAAGCTACATCATCCGAGAATCCGAACTTGCGGATGTCGGCCATCACGTAATAAGCGCCTCGCGGCGGCGCGCATTGAAATCCAACTTCGTGGAGAGCTGGAATTAAACGGTCGCGGCGCTGCTGGTATTCACGCGCCAAGCCCTGATAGTAACTGCGCGGCCACGCTAACGCTTCGGCGCTTGCCTCTTGCAACGGAGCGGGCGCGTTTACGGTGAGGAAGTCGTGCACTTTGCGAATGGCATCTGTAAGAGCCGGCGGAGCGAGGATCCAACCCACGCGCCATCCCGTAACGCTGAAAGTTTTTGAAACGCTGTTGATTGTCACCGTGCGCTCGCGCATCCCTTCGAGCGTGGCCATGGCGATGTGCTCGGTCCCGTCGTACAGAATGTGCTCGTAAATTTCGTCGGTGATGGTGAGCACATTGAACTCCACGCAGAGATCGCGGATGAGTTCCAGTTCCTTGCGTGTGTACACCTTGCCCGTAGGGTTGTTGGGGGTATTGAGAATGATGGCTTTGGTGTGCGGACGGAACGCAGCGCGCAGTTCGCGCTCGTCGAAAGTCCAATCACCTTTTTCTGTCGCAGGCGGACGCAGCTTTACAAACTGCGGCTTCGCGCCTGAAAGAAACGTATCGGGCCGGTAGTTTTCGTAGAACGGCTCGACGATGATGACTTCGTCTCCAGGATTGCAGAGCGCCATTAAAGTCGAGATCATGCCCTCGGTCGAACCGCAGCAGATGGTGACTTCGCGCTCGGGATCCACTTCGAGCCCGTGCAAATCCTTTACATGGGAAACAACAGCCTGCCGCAATTTCTTCGATCCCCAAGTAATGGTGTACTGATTAATGTCCTTCGCGATGGCTTCCTGCGCGGCCCGCTTGATGCTCTCCGGCGCAGGGAAATCCGGGTATCCCTGGGAAAGATTAACCGCGCCATAGAGGATGGCCTGGCGGTTCATGTCACGGATCACGGACTCGGTAAAGAATCCGATGCGGTCACTTACGAACTGCTTGTCAGCGCGGGTCTGGACGACGGAGTCCGGCATAAAGGCAGACTAGCACAATGGGCAGCACGGATTCATGCTGTTCAGTCGCAGGTCTGTAATGCGAAATCGGTGGATGCGAGATACGTAAATGCAAGAGAGGTAAATGCAAGATGGGTAAATGAAAGATGGGTAAATGCAATATCTTATAAATACGAGATGGGTTGATATGTAGAGCGGCCATTCATGGCCGCGTTGAACATTCATGATGAAGGGGTTTTAGCCCCGGCCCTGAATGGCGCAACTCGAACTTATGACGCTACGCGGTTCTAAATGGCCGCTCTTTCCGGCCCGTGATGCTAGCCGCAATTTCCTACTAACAACCCGCTCTCTCTTTGAACTGGCGCGCACGATCTCGTGCGACGATCAGCTCGGTTTCTTTTTCATCCTTGAGTCGAACCGACAACGTCCCGCCCGGCAGGGATGCAACCTCTTTAATCCAATCTAAATTCACTAGGCTGCTGCGGTGGATACGGACAAATTTGCGAGGATCAAGTTTCTTTTCAAGTTCGGTAATCGCACTGTCCACGCAGTACGCTTTGTTTCCTGACACGGCGTAAGTCAACTTATCGGCAGCATAAAAGTGGGTTACGCGTGAGAGATCGATGAACCAAAGCCGGTCGCCCAATCGCGAAGCAATCCGCGAGGGATATTCCGTCGAAGCCTGCTGCAATGACTCCGCAAGATTCTTGAGAACAGCGTGTAAATCGTTCTGCGCAGTGCTACCCGCTCCTCCCAACCGTTCCACTTTATCCAGTGCCCGTTCAAGATCCTCGGGATCGATCGGCTTCAACAGGTAGTCCACCGAATTCACGCCGAACGCCTGCAATGCATAGCGATCATAGGCGGTCGTAAAAATAACAATCGGCTGCTTCGGTAGGCGCGCAAGAACATCGAATGCGTTAAGCCGCGGCATCTCAATGTCCAGAAAGCACACGTCCGGGCAATCGTTTGATAGAACAGCAACGGCAACTTCAGGTTCGGTGGCCTGCCCCATGACGTCCACTTTGCCAGTTTTTTCCAGCAATCGGCGCAGACGCTCAAGCGCCAGCGGTTCGTCATCCACCAGATAGGCGCGCAGTTTCATGAGTGTGGCAATATCATTTCTACAATGGAATAGCCGTCGCGCCGCTCCACGTGGAGGTATGCTTTGCCGTCAAACAAGGTATCCAGTCTCTGTGTGAGTTGATCGAGCCCATGTCCTGCGGGAATTGTTGAGAGATCAAATCCCGGCCCTGTGTCGCGAACCTCAATATGAAATGTTCCGGCATTTGAAGATGCATGAACCACGACTTCGCCTCCGCTACTCTGCGGCGTGATCCCGTATTTCACGGCATTCTCCACGAGCGATTGTACCGACATAGGAGGAACCTTCGCTTCGAGCAATTCAGGAGGCACTAAGATCGAATGCTTTAACCTTTCCCCGAGTCGCACCGATTCAATGTCGAGATAACTCCCAACCATGTCGAGCTCCTGGCGCAGCGAGATCAAGTCTTGATTGCTGTTGTCGAGCGATGCGCGCAGCAACAAAGCTAACCGCCCCACAATCTGTTCCGCGCGCTCGGGATCCGATCCCGTCAGCGAGCTGATGGAATTCAATGTGTTGAAGAGGAAGTGAGGCTGAATACGCGATTCCAGCGAATGCAGCCGCGCTTCAGCCGCAAGCTTTTCGGCCTTCGCAACAGCGGCATCCTTTTCAGAAAGCTTCTCTTCCATGGTCTGCACACGTTGCCGCAGGGAGCCGTGGACCATCGCGCCCAGTCCGAATACCAGCGCGAAAGGGGTGGCGACTTCCAGCGTATGGAGATATTGGGACCAAAATTGTTGCGCGGGCAGAAATCCGATGACTACAAGCAGAGATTGCGCCAGCAAACAACCTACTGCAACACATACGGCCACACCCAGCACTAAGATTGGCGCCAGAGGATCACGCAGCGAAAGCCAGCGGGCCAACGCGGTCAATGCAATCATTCCCAGAATTCCTGTCAGGTTTGCGTAGATCAAGGCAAACAGGAACCAATGCAACAGATCTTTGCCAATGGAAATTTGACCGCTTACCAGCAGAACAAAATAAACGAGAACGACGGACAAATTGATCCACAGTAGTGGCAGCCCCCATTTGCCTTTCATCTCCGCCGTTCTCGTTTGCATCGTTGCCCGCCCATTTCTATTTCTTGATCGTTTTACTTCTTTACCTTTTTTGCTTTTTGCTGTTTCTATTTATCGTTTTTATTTTTTATCGATGAGTTCAAAGTTCCCGGTACGCAGAACATTGACGTTCTGGATCGTGTCCTGCCCAGGCAACTTCAATTCGGCCGTCACAGTCTCGCTGAGAGTGGCGTATTCAATCTGCCGCGTGGCGAGAGAAACCCAAATCAATCCCCAATAATCGCTGCGGCCTTTCATGTCAATCCCACCACTCGTTATCACCAGCGGATTCAGAAAAGCCTGGTAGGAGATCAGCGCGCAATCCTGCCCGTTACGCTCGGAGCGGCCAATATATTCCAAAATAATTTGGCGGTTACGAAATGTCCCCTCGCCCGGGAGTTGCATGGCCGCCTCGTAGCCAGACGAGTATGGCTCATTCAGTTTGAGTTGGCTAAGGTGATTCTGGCCAAAGGTTTCAAACATTCCCGTGTCCCATACCAGATTGCGCTCTAGTACCGCTGTTGGAGGAAATTCTTTAAAAAAATCGGGCTTAAATGTGTCGGTCATATTATTGACGTACGTGAAGCCGTCCATAAAATCACGCTTCTGCGGAGCGCCGTAAGGGGATGTCGCGCCATCCGCATCTTCTTCTGTGACGTTGTCCCAACGCACCTGGCTGTTGGGCAGTCCCCGTGTATAGTCGGCAGTAAAACGCTGGCGGCGGAGCATCTCTCCCCGCATGTTGGTCGTGTTGTACACAATCGTAAACCGGTAAGTGCGGGTGCCGGTGTCGTTCACTGGCATTGTCTGGGGCAGTTTCCAGGCCTGAACTGCTTGCGGTGCCGTGCTGGACCGCGCGATTGATGATGGGTTTTTGGGCAAAGACTGGGCACATAAGCATGTGCTCAGAAATATAAGGATCCCTAGGATCATGCCAGTGCCGAAAACCGACATAAGCTTGTTTTGCATGGTGAGCCTCCGCAGAAATCTTGTCACCACAGAGGCGTAAGACGTGACTCTTGTCCGACGAAAGGCAGAAACAGCCGACAGAAGGCGGTTTAAAGCACTGTCAACTTGCGAATTCAGAGGGTGCCAACAAACTTCTCAAAGGACATGACTCGATCCCCCTGCTGGGAGTGTTGAGTCCTAATCGACAGGTCGGAATCACGAGTGACAATGACAAAACGATCAAAAGCCAAATACTGGAGTTGGAATTGATCGAAGACATCAGACTGATGCTTTTCGGGAGCATAGTTGCTGACAAGAAACTCGCGTGTCACAAAAATTGTGAAGTCGAGTACCGCGTCGAGTCGCGTTGAAATCTCGGCAACTAATTCTGGACCAGTGGGTGCGTGCAACCACTCGAGCAAGCCACTCACGAAAGCAGGACGATGCGCATCCCACGCTGATCTCGGTATAAGTGCTTTTCTCATTTCTGAAGGTAACCGACAACCTGTCTTCTGAGATAGCTCGCGCCAAGCAGGATAGTGTTCATCGGCCATTTTTTCTACCGCACTTACCCACTGCTTCTTTGGTCCTGCCATAAGCGCCGCGAGTATTGATGTCGATCCAATTCGAGCACGTTTACCCTTATATGAGACGCCGTGCGTGAGCAGTTGACCTATCGTTTTCGCACGGCGCACTACATCCATGTACTTTGAGATCACTAAAGCTGCTGGCGGCAATTCTTCCGGCGGGAAAGGAATGTGGAGGATTTCTTTACAGAGAAGAAATCGCGGATCATTTAGGACTCGTCCTTTTGAGAGATCGTGAGCTAATGCAATTT
>DASXCC010000278.1:0-3311 GCA_036491415.1 Terriglobales bacterium
GAACAATTTGGGAACAATAACCGCCGCAAAGCCGCCCTAAACCGTGATATAAAATGCGCGAAAAACATAGACGAGACAACTACATGGCATTCTAACAAATCCGCGCTCCCCCGACCATTCTTTCAACAAGTCAGCGAAGCGCTATGGAAAAACAACCGAGGAGGTGGGCTCGACAATCAACAGCCTTGACTTGAGAGGCACGTCTCACTACGATCAGGCCAATTTGGACAGACCTGCGAGGCGGACGAAAATCTTGAATCACTAAAGCGGTGCGTTTGTGGTCCCATGTATGAATGCCGTTTTTACGGTTCGCGAAACGCATGGACGCGTGCTCAGGCCTGATAACCGCCTTATTGCACATAGCGCCGACGTAGGCTGGCGTTCACTCTACGCCGCCATCATCGAAGAAGCCCCCTTTGAAGCCGTCGAATCGGGTGTTCGGCATCCTTTTCTGATTTACCATTTGAGCCACCCGACGACCGTCATGCGCAAAATCTCTGGAGCGTCGAAAGAAAGGGCGCTCATCGGCCCCCGTCGAATATGCGTAACACCTGCTGGAGCCACGGCGCGGTGGCAGCATTCCGGGCATCCCGAAATCCTTCAGGTTTATCTCCGAGATTCCATCTACGCTGCCGCGGTACGAGAAATGTACGGATGCGACGTGTCGGCAGCCCAGATTGTGCCTCGGTTTGCCGTGTTAGATCCTTTGCTTGAGCAATTGGCCATTGCCATTGCGACGGCTCTAAGGGATGGAACCGTGCAAGACGGTCTCTACGTGGATACTCTTGCGCAAATGATGGCTGTGCATCTTGCCCGGCACCATTCCTCGCGTTCAGGGTCCGGCAGTGCGGCCATAGCGAAGCCAATCGCCACCTCGAAAATGAGGCGATTGATGGATTTCATCGAGGAAAACCTTGACCGGGACCTGAGCCTCGAAGCAATGGCCGTTGAGGCGGAGATTAGTCCACTCTACCTGCCCCACGCCTTCAAGGCGGCTGTCGGCCAATCGCCCCATCAATACGTGCTTCAACGCCGCATCCAAAAGGCGAGAAGTCTGCTGACGAGCACTGATAGTCCGATAGCCGACATCGCCTTAGCTGCAGGCTTTTCTTCGCAAAGCCATCTCTCCAACTGGTTTCGGCGACTAGTCGGAGTTTCTCCGGCGACCTATAGGCGGCAAGGCATTTCCTGATCGCAAGCAAATTGGAATGCGCGAAAGCGTTTCGGACTAGGTGATTGGCGGATCGACACTGCCGATCGAGAACAGCGAAAACTCGTCTTGCGGCCAGGGCGTTGGCTTTGCTTTCTGGACGCCCAACTGCTGATAACTTCCGGCGTAGAACAGTAATGGCTTGTCGTCCCGCGACTCAAAGTACTCCACTCGGCCGATGTAGAGCGAGTGGTCCCCGGCCGGATGCGCGTCGATTACCTGCACGATGAAATACGCGACAGCACCTTCCAGTAGCGGAATCTCCTTGCGAGTCGTGAAGTGAATTCGCAGGCCCTCGACAGTGTGCCCCGCGAAGTGGTTGCTCAGCGCCTGTTGATTTTCCGCCAGCACGCTAATGCCATAGCGCCCCACGCGGGGCAGTATCCGATGCATGTACGAGCGATTGTCCAATGAAACGAGCACGAGCGGCGGATCGAGCGAAACGGATACAAACGCATTTGCCGTCATACCGTGCGTATGTTCCTCGTAACGAGCGGTAACCACAGTCACGCCGCTCGCAAAACGCCCTAACGCGTTTCGGAACTGAATGGGATCGAAAGACTGAGCGCGTTCGATCGAGTGTCTCCTCTGCTTCGTCTAGCGCTTCAGATTCCCGCTCTTCATCACCGCACTAATATCATTCGGATTTATCAGATCGGGCACCGTCCAGCCATCCAAGTCATACTCGGCCATGCATTGTTCGGCGAAGCCCTTATACTTTGCGGATTGTCCCATCGAATCGGCCACCATCAAAACTTCGAAACGGATGCTTTCGTGATTGCCGAAGTAGTTGCGCTCGTAGAGTTCATGCCGTCCGCCAAACTCCGTTCCCATCGCGTCCCACATCAGCTTCATCAGCTTCACGCGATCGACGGCTGAGTAGCCATTTGATCCGCGCACATATTGATCGAGCTGCTTGCGAATTTCCGGTTGCTTGAAGTCGTCGGCGTGAGATGGGAGATAGATGAGCGCACTGGCGAGCACGTTTTCGATGATTTCTTTGATCCGCGGGTAAGCCATGCTCGCCATCACGCGATACGCCAACCCATAATCGAGACTGGGCAATACGTAACCCGGCGTCCAGGCGGTCGTTGTGCGGGCCATCGCATCCGTAAGGCCCCAGAACAGGTTGCGCCAAGCCAGCACCTCGCCCACCTGCGCCTGCACACCACGAAACTCCTTTGCGCCCGTAGCGTCAACGGATTTCAGCAGCAGCCCGGCAATGAAATCGAGTTTCACCGCCAAGCGCGTGCAACCGTGAAACATGAAACGCGGAAGGAATCCGGAGCGCGGGAAAAAGTTGTTCACCTTTTCGATATCGCCATACGCAAACACATCTTCCCACGGTATGAAAACCTTCTCGAACACCAGAATCGAATCGTTCTCGTCGAGCCGACTGGAAAGCGGGTAGTCGAATGGGCTGCCCATAACTCCCGCGGTCATCTCATAGGAGGGCCGGCAGAAAAGCTTTAAACCCTTTGCGTTTGTCGGAACGATGCAGACGAAGGCGAAATCCTTGGTCTTAATGGGCAGCGCGCCATTGTTCGCAATAAAGTTGTAATTGGTGAGTGTAGAAGTCGTAGCCACCACCTTCGCGCCGCTGACAATGAGGCCGCCGTCGGTTTCCTTTTCCACGTGCATATAAACATCGCGCACCTCGGAGAGTTCCTTGTTGCGATCCACAGGAGGATTGACAATCGCGTGATTGACGAACGTGACTTCCTCCTGCACTTTCTTGTACCAACGCCGTGCGTTCTCATGAAATGGAGTATAGAAGTCCGAGTTCGCTCCCAGCGTCGCAAGGAACGCAGCTTTGTAGTCGGGGCTGCGGCCCATCCAGCCGTACGTCACGCGCGCCCACTCCGCTATCGCATCGCGCGCTCCCACCATTTCTTCCACGTTGCGTGATGCTTTGAAGAATTTGTGCGTGTAGCCGCCGTTGCCAGTATCGGTCTCGGTGCAGAGAACGCCCTTCCGTTGATCGTGCAGCGCGTCATACAGCCGCGCCATCATCCGAACCGTATTGCGGAAGGCAGGATGAGTCGTAACGTCTTTGACGCGTTCGCCATAGATCCAGATCTCGCGATCATCGCGGACGCTG
>DASXCC010000279.1:0-8049 GCA_036491415.1 Terriglobales bacterium
GGATTTCTCGTTTCGCTCGAAATGACATCAGAGAAGTGCGTGGAATCTGCTCCACCACAAACTCATCGATAAAACCCTTGTCATTCCGACCTTGAGCGTAGCGAACGGGAGGAATCTGCTTTTATCCAAGCCTCCCTTGTGACGTCCGTCACAGCGTTACACTCAATCCAAAACTAACCTAACCAGCATGTCCGGGCGCATCATCCACGCCATCGTTCGCTCGCTTGACTGGCTTGCCGGCAAAACGCTTCCCCCGGAAAACATTCCTCCTCATCAACTCACCGGACGCCGCGGCGAAGAAGCCGCCTACTTCTATCTCCGCCGCCTCGGGATATACCATGGTCGCGCGCAACTTCCGCTCCCCGCATCGCCGCGGAGAAATTGACCTCATTGCGTGGGACAAAGACGTTCTTTGCTTCGTCGAAGTGAAAACCCGCACTTCGCATGACGTAAAGCCCGCCGAGGCTGCTGTCGATCAAGATAAGCAGCGTGAACTGCGCTTCATGGCGCGCGAGTACCTCGGTCACTTGCCACCTTCGTGCCAGTGGCGGTTCGATATAGTCAGCGTATATTATGAGCAGCCAACGGACCCACCGCGGTTTGAATTGTTCCGCAATGCGATCCCGCTATCGTAAAATTGGGTTCTTTCATTTGCTCGTAACGAAAGGTTTCGTGTGCCTGAACTAAGGAAAGATCCAATCGTAGGCCGCTGGGTCATTATTTCGACGGACCGTGCGAAAAGGCCAAATGATTTTTCGCGCGAAGTCATCCGGCTGAAGGGTGGGTTCTGTCCTTTTTGCTACGGAAATGAAAGTAAAACGCCTCCGGAGATTCAGGCCTACCGCCCGAACCAGAATGGCGGCGTGCCTCCGCAACGCGATATGCCGGGATGGACGGTGCGCGTGGTACCGAATAAATTTCCCGCGCTCGGCATTGAAGGAAATTTAGACCGCAAAGCCGAAGGCATGTTCGATCAGATGAACGGCGTTGGTGCGCATGAAGTGATCATCGAAACGCCAGACCATAGCACCACCCTGGCTCAACTCGCGCCGAAGCGCATCGAAGATATTCTTTGGGCCTTTCGCGATCGTATCCTTGATCTCAAGCGCGACCGCCGCTTCAAGTACATCCTGATTTTCAAAAACCACGGCGAGGCCGCGGGCGCTTCACTCGAACATCCGCACTCACAGCTGATTGCCCTGCCCATTCTTCCCATCAACGTCACGGAAGAACTGGAAGGCGCGAAGCAATATTTTGAATATAAAGAGCGGTGTGTTTTCTGCGACATCATTCATCAGGAAACCGAAGACGGCGTGCGCGTCGTCGCCGAGAACGAAGATTTCCTGACGATTGCTCCCTACGCTCCGCGATTTCCTTTCGAAACATGGATACTGCCTAAACAACATGAATCGGCCTTCGAACATTCTTCCTCACACATGTTTGAAAATCTTGCCAAGGCAATTAAGCTGCTTTTGTGTAAAGCCAACCGCGTCCTCGATAACCCCGCTTATAACCTCGTAATTCACAGCTCGCCGGTGCAGGAGCCCACGAACGATCACTATCACTGGCACATTGAATTCATGCCGAAGCTTACCAGGACCGCGGGCTTCGAGTGGGGGACGGGTTTCTACATCAACCCCACGCCGCCGGAAGAGGCCGCGAAATTTCTTCGTGAAGCGAACGTCGAAGAATCTGTGGCGACGGCAGTTCGATGATTGAATCCCTATTTGCTCTAAGCTCCTTTTAAGATTCCGCTACCTTAAAATTGTCATCCTGAGCGCAGCGAAGGAACTATGCAACACCTGCTATCACAAATTCTGCTCCATCCCTTTTTTCGAAATACTTAGAACCATGTCATCCCGAGCAGCCTTGGCTGTGAAGGACCTTACGACGTTGAACCGCTGCAATGCTGCGAATCGGATCCTGTTTGCTCTAGTAACAATTCCATCACATCATTAAGAGCCCTCGCTATGCTCGGGATGACATGCCTTGAGATATGTATCCGCAATTAAAGAAATGTCGTCCTGGGCGTAGCGAAGGACTATGCACTCCGTCTGTTTTGCCCCTTGCCTGCTTCGCTACATGTAGCAAGATTCCATTACAATGACTGTCGCCATGAAGATGACGCGACTGCTTGTTTTGCTTCTCCTGCTTTCTGCATTCTCTTTCGCCACCCCTGCGCCCAGCACTTTAATCGCGAATATTCCTGGACGCACCGCAACCTCTTTAAACGGCGCCTGGAACATCATTATTGATCCCTACGAGGCAGGACTGAATTCCCGCTACTATCGCAATGCCAAGCCGAAAGATAAGAATGATCTCGTTGAATACGACTTCGATAAGTCGCCCACTTTAAATGTCCCCGGCGACTGGAACACCCAGAATGAGCAGCTTTTCTTTTACGAGAATCCAGTGTGGTATCGGCGCGTCTTTACTTATCACAAGCAGCCAGGAGCGCGTGCCTTCGTCTACTTCGGAGCGGCTAATTACCAGGCGCGTGTGTATCTGAATGGCGAAAAGCTCGGCGAGCACGAAGGCGGATTCACTCCCTTCAATTTCGAGGCCACTGATCTTCTGCATGACGGTGAAAATTTTTTGGTGGTCGAAGCAAATAATGCGCGGCATATAGAAGACGTTCCTACGGTGAATACCGATTGGTGGAATTATGGCGGCATCACGGGCGATGTTTCTTTAGTCGAAGTGCCTGCAACATTTATTCAGGATTATTTCGTGCAACTCTCCAGGGGATCGCGCGACCAGTTTGCGGGATGGGTGCAGCTCAACGGTGTCACTTCACCGCAACCAGTAAAGTTGGAAATCCCCGAAGCAAAAATTCAGCAGACAGTCACGACCGATGCCTCCGGCCGCGCGGAATTTAACTTTTCGGCAAAGCTCGATTTGTGGTCTCCGGAGAATCCCAAGCTATATGACGTGACGCTCTCATCCGGCAAAGACAAAATCACAGAGCAGATCGGGTTCCGCAGCATCGAAGTGCAGGGAACGAAAATTTTGCTGAACGGCAGGCCAATTTTTCTGCGAGGAATTTCCTTTCATGATGAAGCTCCCATGCGCGGCGGCCGCGTCGCCACATTAGAGGATGCGAAAACTCTGCTCGGCTGGGCCAAAGAATTGCACTGCAACTTCATCCGCCTGCCGCACTATCCGCATAATGAAGCCGAGATCCGTCTCGCCGATCGCATGGGCTTGCTCATCTGGTCCGAAATTCCCGTGTATTGGAACATTGATTGGCAGAACGCAGCTACGCTCGCGAATGCCGAGTCGCAATTGCGCGATATGATTGCCCGCGATCACAATCGTGCGTCGGTAATCATGTGGTCGCTTTCCAATGAAACGCCCATGAAGCCGGAGCGCACTGCATTCTTAAAGCAGCTCGCAACCGACGCTCGTGCGCTCGATTCCACGCGCTTGCTGACTTCCGCGCTGAATCGCACAACTCCCGCTGGGCCGGACATTCGGCTGATGGATGATCCCATCGGCGCCGATCTCGATGTCCTCGGCATCAATGAATATGTGGGATGGTATGAACACAAGCCGGAGTATGCAGATCAGTTGCAATGGAAAGTTGCGTACGACAAGCCGGTGATCATGAGCGAATTCGGCGCCGCCGCTCTCGCGGGGCGTCACGGAGATGCCGACGAGCGCTGGACCGAAGAGTACCAGGCGAATGTGTATCAGCATCAATTGATGATGGCGCAACACATCCCCGGACTTGCCGGACTCACGCCGTGGTGTCTGGCGGATTTTCATTCTCCGCGGCGTCCGTTGCCCGGAATGCAGGACTATTACAACCGCAAGGGTTTGATTTCAAACAAGGGCGTGCATAAACAAGCATTCTTCACGTTGCAGAAGTTTTATGAGGAGATGGAAGCGAAGCAGTAGCCAATAGGCAAGAGTTTTAAGAAAGCGAAAGCGCGCGCAGTTGCTGTACCGTCTCTATCACGCGCCGCGCAACGTAATCGATTTCGGCCTCTGTATTAAATCTTCCAATGCCAAAGCGCAAGGAACTTTGTGCCTGCTCTTCATCGAGGCCCAGCTCTTTCAATACATATGACGATTCCACCGATCCAGAGTTGCATGCCGATCCGCTGGAAACCGCAACGTCATCCAATCCCATCAGCAGCGATTCGCCTTCAACATTCGCAAAGCTGATATTTAAATTTCCCGGCAAGCGATGCTCCTGTTCCATCGATCCGTTGATCAAGCACCCATCCAGTCTGTCGATAATTTGTTTACGCAAACGCTCCCGCAGATTCGCAATGCGCGTCGCTTCCTGCGGCATTTCTTCGGCAGCAATCGCGCAGGCTTTTCCCAGCCCCACAATTCCCGGGACGTTCAACGTTCCCGAGCGCATGCCAAGTTCGTGGCCGCCTCCGTCGATCCCTGCCGTAATTTCTACACGCGGATTTTTCCCTCGCACATAAAGCGCACCCACGCCCTTCGGCCCATACATCTTGTGCGCAGAAATGGAAAGCAGATCGATGTTCTGCTCATCCACATGGATGGGAATTTTGCTGACCGCCTGCGTCGCGTCCGTATGAAAAATCACACCCCGCTCGCGGCAAATCTTGCCAATCTCTGCGATCGGTTGCAGCACGCCAATTTCGTTATTCGCCGCCATGATCGTAACCAGGATTGTTTTCTTCTCAATGGCCTCGCGCAAGATCTCGAGGTCAATCAATCCATCTCGCCGCACCGGAAGATACGTGACCCGGTAGCCATCTTTTTCCAGCCGCTTGCAGCTGTCGAGCACGGCCTTGTGCTCGGTCACAGCAGTAATAATGTGGTTGCCATTTTGCTGGTACGCTTCGGCGACGCCTTTGATGGCAAGGTTATCGCTTTCCGTGGCGCCGGACGTAAAGACAATCTCCTGCGCCATAGAACCAATTAGCCGGGCTGTCCGTTCACGAGCCAGGTCCACAGCCTTCAGCGCTGTCCATCCAAACTCATGGTTGCAACTGGCCGCATTGCCGAACTTCTCCCCGAAGTAAGGAAGCATCTCTTCCAATACTCGGGAATCCATGGGCGTGGTGGCATGGTTGTCCATGTAAACAGGCAGGCGAATTTCCCTGCGCGGAGAATCAGGCGGATCGGGTTGCGTGTTGAAAGATTTCGGCATCTGAATGCTGACTGGTATCTACAAAATTCCGTAGCTCGAGTATGAGATTTAGGTTACTAAATAGCGCGACAGACTGGAAACGCCCGTCTTGGAGGGGGATCGCCATAAACAAAATTTATTTCCTGTTCGGAAAATGAAAAATTTTCGCAACCGGTTCATCAGGCACTTGACAAGACTATTAGCCGGGCTACAATACCCGCAATTCCGGGAATAATGGGCCTCTCAAGACCCTCAAAACCAGACCGGATTTATGACTCCAACCCCACCACCGCAGTCCTCCGATAAGAGTAATGGCATGAATTTATGTAAACACCCTCGTGTGCAGATTGTTTCCCGCGATGAAGATGCCGAGTTCGTGGAGTGCCTTGAATGCCGCGAAGTGTTCGACTCCAGTGAATTTAAGGACATGAACATCGAGGAGACAAAACTGCGTAACGAATTGTAGTTGCCGTACTCCGATACGGCGCTCCAATACGGTACTCGACTACGGTAGCCGCCATTTTGCGCGCTTTAATCTTGTTCTAATCCTGCGCGGGTGTACGCGCCCGCACGTAACTTGTGCGTTTTTTCCAGTTATTAGACGATGTTAGATTAGAAAGCCTTGTAGGAGAGAGAGTTGAACGCTACGCCGTCAGTCGCTCTTGTCGTTGATGATTCCATGCTGATCCGCCACACCGTTTGCTGCTTTTTCGAAGAGCGCGGCTTCGAAGTGGAGTCCGCCACCAATGGCCAGGACGCGCTGGAAATTCTCAAGCGCCTGCATCCCGACATCATTATTACCGACATGGAAATGCCCAAGATGACGGGTAGCGAACTGATCGCCGCATTGAAACTGCAGCCTGGCACGGCAAGTATTCCAGTGGTGATCGTTGCCGGAAAGCAAAGCGGATTCGAGAAGAAAAAGCATGGCGCCGACTTTGCCATCTTTAAAGACATTGACATTGAAGACCAGCTCGCTGCTGCCATCAAGGCTGTATTGGGATCCCCTTCCAAGAAAAAAGCGGCCGGGAAATAAGCGGAAACCTAACGCAGTATCATTCCTGCTTCAGCCGAAAAATCCATCCCAGCAAAATCTTTTGCCAGAAATTTTGGATACGCCGCCGCAGCAATCATGGCCGCATTGTCAGTAGAAAGCGGACGCGAAGGGAAGAACACCGGCAATCCTTCTTTTGCCGCTTCACGTTCAAACGTTAGCCGCAATTCATTGTTGGCGGCTACGCCGCCGGTTACAAATATCGTTGCAATATTATGGGCCCGGGCTGCGGTAAGAGTTTTGCTGATGAGATCTTCGACGATTGATCTTTGAAACGACGCCACCAAGTCTAAAGTCTGCTTATCGCAGTTGGCTAAATAGTCTTCCAGCTTAGGTTTTGCAATTCCCGCCAATGCTTTTTGCCGAGCTTCGACGGAAGCTTTCATGTTGTGAGTTTCCACGTAGCGCAGAACAGCTGTCTTGATTCCACTATAAGAAAAATCAAAACGTTCTTTGCTCGTGTCTTTCCTCGTGTCGTTATTCGTGTAGCGCTGGACTTCTGCCCCGTCGGAAGTTTGGGTGGCGCTGCGCTTCAGCGCAGTGGATGAATCGGCACTCTGATTTTGGGCTTTAGTCCCCAGGGTTCTTCGATCCGGATTCTTCATCTGCGAAAATGTAAACTTCACCGCCTTCGGATCGCCATGCGCGGACAACCGATCAATCACCGGCCCGCCCGGATATCCCAGCCCCAGCAGCTTGGCAACTTTGTCGAACGCTTCGCCTGCGGCATCGTCGCGCGTGTGGCCGACATTTTCATACGTCCAGGCACGATCTTTTTCTTCAGCCAAATACAAATGCGTATGCCCGCCCGAAACCACCAGCGCCAGAACTGGAAACTTTAATTCGTGATTTCCCTTTTGCCGCTCTTCGAGCAGCACAGCATGAATGTGGCCTTCCAGATGATTCACCGCAATCAGCGGTTTCTCCAGTGCGAACGCCAGCGCCTTCGCATAAGTGATCCCCACCAGCAACGCGCCCGCAAGCCCGGGCCCTTGGGTCGCCGCAATTGCGTCCAGAGACTCGTAAGTTTTTTCTGCATCGGCCAGCGCTTTGCGCACCACAGGAACAATCGCTTTCAGGTGCTCGCGCGAAGCCAATTCCGGCACCACGCCGCCAAAGGGTTGATGCGTAGCGATCTGCGAGAACACGACATTCGAAATCAGCTTCTCGCCCGAACGTACGATTGCCGCAGCCGTCTCATCGCACGAACTCTCAATGCCAAGGATGTATGCGTCTGCCATACCTTATCTCACTAATTTCCCAGCCTACCACGCATGCCTTTCGAGCGTGATTGCTGCGCGACTGGCACGGACGAAGATGGTAGGCTTTCTGAGATTGTCTTGGAATGCTCAAGGAGATGCTCAAAGACTTCTCCATTTCGATCATCCGCACCCTGCGCGAGCACGGACATCAGGCCTACCTCGTCGGCGGATGCGTGCGCGATCTTCTCCTCGGACGCGAGCCCGCCGATTACGATGTCACCACCGACGCCACGCCCAAAGAAGTGATGCGCATCTTTCCGCAGACCTACGCCGTCGGCGCGCAGTTTGGCGTAGTGCTGGTTCCGTTGCCAAAGCAACCAGCAGATGTTTCTGCAGAGCGTCCAATTCCCGATAATCGAATTCATGGGACTCAAGCTGCTGAGAATCGAATTTCCGATAATCGAATTCATGAGACTCGAATTCTTGAGACTCAAGCCGCTCACAACCGAACTCCCGAAATCCGTTCCAACTCTGTCATCTCGAGCGAAGCAGAAACTTCGCAAAGCGAAGTTCCTGCGCAGTCGAGGGACCTTGCGCTGAGAAAATCTCAACACAACGCCGTCGAAGTCGCCACCTTCCGCTCCGACATCGGATATTCCGACGGACGCCATCCCGAC
>DASXCC010000280.1:0-19315 GCA_036491415.1 Terriglobales bacterium
GAAATGGTGATGCCTGGAGACAACGTGAGCCTGGTGATTGAGCTGATCACGCCGGTGGCGATGGAAAAGGGACTGCGTTTTGCCATCCGTGAAGGCGGGCACACTGTAGGCGCCGGAACCATCTCGGAAATCGTGAAGTAAGAAAAATTTGTGGAGCGACGGGCGTCTCGCCCGTCAAGAATGCAGAAGTAAGTAGCAGAATGAAGAAGTAAAAAATAAGCGCAGAAGAAATTCTGCATTCTTAATTCTTCATTCTGCATTGAAACAGGAGTGGAGCAATGCCCCGAGAAATTATTACGATGCAGTGCGGTGATTGCAAAGAGCGGAACTATTCGACGACCAAGAACCGCAAAACGATGACCGAGCGGCTGGAGAAGAAGAAGTTCTGCCGCCGTTGCCGGAAGCATACGCCGCACAAAGAAGTGAAATAATTGGGTAATTATGCAGTTGGTAATTGTAGAATTGAAAACTCCCAAACGGCGCGTCTTCAATTTTCAAATTACGAAATCGCCAAATTACACAATCAAGTTAGGGGCGTAAGCTCAACGGTTAAACTGTCGGTCTCCAAAACCGAACTTGGGGGTTCGAATCCCTCCGCCCCTGCCAGTTTGGAAGGCTAAGGCCGAAGTAAAAGCGTGGTAGAAAGCAGCGCGGGGAAAGTGGGAAGAAGTGATGGCAACTGTGGCGGAACAAAATACATTCACGGCGACAATGAAGTCCTGGCCCGAGAGGATCAAAAACTTCTACAGCGATACGCGTATGGAGATGAAGAAGGTCACGTCGCCATCGTTCAAGGAAGTTCAATCCACGACGGTCGTGGTCATCATTACGGTTTTCCTGTTCGCGGCATATTTTGAAGTTGTGGACTTGGTGCTGGGCAAGGGCATTGATCAGTTGTTCCGCTACTTCACGCACCGCTAAACGTAAGTCCAGGAAGGAAGCTGGTGAACCAGCAGCGTTATGCAGGAAGAAACTAAAAATCAGGCGGCAGACTCCGTGCCCGGCGTGGACGGAATCCCCGTCACCGAACATCCGGCGAATCCGAATATGAAGTGGTACATCATCCACGCGTATTCGGGCTTTGAACGCAAGGTCAAAGAATCGCTGGAGTCGCGGGTGGCCGCGTTCGGATTGCAGGCGAAGATCGGCCGCGTGTTGATCCCCACGGAATCAGTCACGGAAGTTCGCGGCGGCAAGAAGTACACCTCGGAGCGCATGTTCTATCCCGGCTATGTACTGGTCGAAATGGACATGGACGACACCGTCTGGCACGTGGTCAAAAACACGCCACGCGTCACGGGATTTGTCGGCACCGGACAGCAGCCCACGGCGCTTTCTGAAGAGGAAGTGCAGCACATCGTTTACAAGGTTGCTGACAGCAAGGACAAGCCGAAGCTCAAGGTCAAGTTTGAGAAGAACGAAAATGTGCGCATCACCGAAGGCGCGTTTGCCACGTTCCAGGGAGTTGTGGACGAGGTGAACGAAGACCGAGAAACATTGAAGGTCATGGTCACCATTTTCGGGCGCTCCACTCCGGTCGAGCTGGAGTTTGGGCAGGTAGAAAAAGTAGTCTCTTAAGCAAGATTGGTAACTGGGTAATTTTGTGATTTCGTAATTTAAAAACTCCGGTTTTGAATTACTCAATTGCCCGATTACAAAATTACAAAATTACAAAATTTTAGGATTAACTCGATGGCGAAGAAAGTTACAGGATCAGTCAAGTTGCAGATCGCGGCGGGCAAAGCGACCCCCGCTCCTCCGGTAGGCCCGGCGCTGGGTCAGGCGCAGGTCAACATCATGGAATTCTGCAAGCAGTTCAATGCGCGTACCAGCCAGAAAGAACTGGACGGCCTGATTATTCCGGTCGTCATCACGGTATACAACGACCGTTCGTTCACCTTTATTACCAAAACGCCTCCGGCTTCCATTTTGTTGAAGCGCGCGGCGGGTATTGCTAAAGGTTCCGGTACGCCGAACAAGGACAAAGTCGGCAAGGTCAGCGCCAAGCAGGTGGAAGACATCGCGAAGCAGAAGATGCCCGACCTGAATGCCGCCTCCGTAGATGCGGCCATCAAGAGCGTGCGGGGCACGGCGCGCTCCATGGGAATTGAAGTGGTTGGGTAATTAGTAATTAAATCATGTCATTGACCACGGCTTATCAGCCCAGCGATAAGCGGTGGAAGACGGAGAAAAGTAATGCGAAAAGCAGGAAAAAACGTGGAAAAGGCGCGCAAGGGAGTCGAAGCGCGTCCTTATTTATTGAAGGATGCCGTACCTCTTTTGCAGAAAGTTAAATTTGCAAAATTTGACGAGACCGTTGAAGTTACCATGCGTCTCGGGGTCGATCCCAAACATGCCGACCAGATGGTGCGCGGAACCGTAGTGCTTCCCCACGGCCTGGGAAAATCCAAAAAAGTTCTGGTTATCGCTACTGGCGAAAAGCAGCGCGAGGCGCAGGAAGCCGGCGCCGATTTCGTCGGCGGTGAAGAGATGGTCGAAAAGATCAACAAGGAAAACTGGACCGACTTCGATTCCCTCATTGCGACGCCCGACGTGATGAAGTCCGTGGGCCGTCTTGGTAAAGTTCTCGGCCCCAAAGGGCTGATGCCGAATCCGAAGACCGGCACAGTCACCTTCGACGTGGCCAAGGCTGTGCAGGAAGTGAAAGCCGGCAAAGTGGAATTCCGCACCGACAAGACCGCGCTCGTCCACGTTCCCGTCGGCAAGATTTCCTTCTCGGCGGACAAGCTTATCGAGAATGCCACGGTGCTCATCTCGAATGTGATCAAAGCCAAGCCCTCGGTTGCCAAAGGCAAATATGTGAAGGCCTGCTACCTGAGCTCCACTATGGGCCCGGGGATCCAAATCGACACAAGCGCGGAAGAAGCCGCGGCCAAAGCTTAAGCGGGAACGCCGGGTCTTTGACTCAGGTGTCGCCGGACCAAATTCGGCGCTATATGACATTGAAAGGGATTCGATATGGCGGTTAGCAGAGCAAAAAAAATGGAACAAGTCGACAAACTTACTGCGGATTTGCAGAAGATCTCGAGCCTGATTGTCACCACCTATAGCAAGCTGACCGTGGCCCAGGACTTCGAGCTCCGCAAAACGCTTCGCAGCTCCGGCGCAAAGTACGCTGTCGTGAAAAATACGCTGATCGAGCGTGCCGCCAAAGGCACCAAAGTTGAAGGCGCACTGAAAGATCTTTCCGGCGTCACCTCGATTGCCTATACCGAGGGCGATCCAGTCGCGCTGGCGAAGGTGTTGTCGAAGTATGCCAAAGACAACCCGGAATTCAGTTTTAAATCAGGCATTGTGGAAGGCCGCGTTATTACGATCAAAGAGATCGAATCGCTGGCCACCCTGCCGTCGAAGGAAGAACTCTACGCCAAGCTGCTGTACATGTTGAATGCTCCGGCGCAGCGTTTGGTGACCGTCATAAACGCGACGGGACGCGACTTGGCCGTGGTTGTAGGCCAGGGCGTGGAAAAGAAAAAGTTCAAGGAAGCTTAAAAAGATTCGGTAATTGAGCAATCTTGTAATTGCTAATTTTCTGATTGCGAAATTGCCAAATGAATTTAGTTATCAGCAGCTAAGGGTTGCAGGGTGCGGGATTCGCCGCGTTGTCTGGCGGGGTGGAAAAGGCCTTGTGGCACTGGAAACTTGGCGGTGGTAACGAAGAAGCAAAACAAAATCAACAACTGATAACAACTAAAAGTGGAGAAATAAAATGGCGGATTTAGCGCAGTTGGAAGAGTCAATCGTAGGTTTGTCGCTCCTCGAGGCGGCGGACTTGGTAAAGAAGCTGGAAGCCCGTTTGGGCGTTTCGGCAGCCGCGGCGGCCCCGGTCATGATGGCTGGCGGCGGTGGAGCGGCAGCAGGCGCAGCCCCGGCAGAAGAAAAGACGGAATTTACCGTCATTCTGAAGGATGTGGGCGCGAACAAGATCAATGTGATCAAGGCAGTCCGCGAAGTCACCAGCCTCGGCCTGAAAGAAGCCAAGGACCTGGTTGACGGAGCTCCCAAGACCATAAAAGAAGGCGTGTCGAAGGAAGAAGCCGAGACCATCAAGAAAAAGTTCGCCGATGCTGGAGCCGCTGTCGAGGTGAAATAGTCGCATTTGTGTAGCGCCGGAGCCTAGTCCGGCGGCGCCCAGAAAATCGGGCACTACATGGATTTTTCGACTTTTGCACCGAAAACAGTGCTTCAAAAGTTTGTGTGAATCCTGGGAAGCGGTGGTATCATCAATATCAACACCGCTTCCCCTTGACAAAGACGACGGCGACTCTCCACTCCAACAGATCCCGGGAAGCGGAGCAGGGTCGCTAGCAATTGTTGGCAAGCTGTTCCGCAAGAGCGGGACGGAACAGGCCCTAGAGACTGGCGCGGAAAGATACATTTCAACAGAAGCCAAGCGCTGCAAAATGGCGCCCGTGGGGAGCTATGTCCCTGTGGGCGCATACGTGTCTGTCCTGATTTCTCGCTCGTAAGTATTCCGGCGCGTCGCTCGCGCCCAGTAGATTTACGGCTTTTCGCAGCTCACATGCTGCGCGAAAAAAGTTTGGGAGTTCTTAATGTCGAAGAACAATACCTTCCGCACGCGTTTTGATTTTTCAAAAATTCCAGCAACCATCCAGATCCCGAACCTGATCGAGGTGCAGAAGCGCTCCTACGAACGGTTCCTGCAAATGGACAAACTACCCAGCGAGCGCGAAGACGGCGGCTTGCAGTCGGTGTTTCAGTCCGTGTTCCCGATCACCGATTTCCGCAACGTATCACAACTGGAGTTTGTGGATTACGCGATCGGCAACTGGGAGTGCAAATGCGGCCACTTAAAAGGTCTTCACCATCTCCGTACCACTTGCCGCAATTGCGGCTCGACCGTCATCACCGATCCGTTTCATCCCGGAGAAGTTCTCTGCCACAAGTGCGGCACCTACAACGCGAACACTCCTGACTTCTGCAACAAGTGCGGCGACCCTGTCGGATTGCAACTGAAGTATGACGTGGCTGAGTGCGAAGAGCGTGGCATGACGTATTCCGCCCCACTCAAAGTCACCATGCGGCTTACGATCTGGGACAAAGACGAAGCCGGCAACCGCTCCATCCGCGATATTAAAGAGCAGGAAGTTTTCTTTGGCGACGTTCCGCTCATGACCGAGAACGGCACGTTCATTGTGAACGGCACCGAGCGCGTCATTGTTTCCCAGTTGCACCGCTCGCCGGGCGTGTTCTTTGAAACCGCGAACAATCGCACCTACTTCCTGGGCAAGATCATTCCTTACCGCGGATCGTGGGTGGAATTCGAATACGACCAGAAGAACGTTCTCTATGTCCGCATCGACCGCAAGCGTAAATTCCTGGGCACCATCTTCCTGCGTGCTTTGGGCCTGCGCTCCGGCGAAGACATTCTCAAGACTTTTTATACGGTCGATCGTCTTGTTGTCCGCGACAAGAAGCTTTTCTGGACCATCGATCCCACTGGCGAGAAGGCCACAAATCTTCTGGGCATGAAGCTGGCCCACAGCATCAAGAACAAATCCGGAGAAGAGATTGCCCACTCCGGCCGCAAGCTGAACGCTGCCGCCTTGAAAGACATTCAGAAGGCGAAAATTTCGGAAATCGAAGTCGATGTCACTGACCTCGAAGGCGCATGGGTTGCCGGCGACGTTGTGGACACCACGACCGGCGAAGTCATGCTCGAAGCCAATTCCGAGCTGACTGCCGACAAAGTTTCCAAGATACTAGAATCCGGCGTAGTGGAACTCAACCTGTTCTTCCCCGAACGCGACGATGTGGGCACGGTCATCTGCCAGACGTTGAAGCGCGATTCGGTGAAGACGCCGCAGGAAGCGCTGATCGAAATCTACCGCAAGCTGCGTCCCGGCGATCCGCCGACGCTGGACACGGCAACATCGTTGTTCCACGGAATGTTCTTCGATGCGCGGAAGTATGACTTCTCCCGCGTAGGCCGCTTGAAGTTCAACATCAAGCTGTTCGAGAAGAACGAAGTTTCCGCGCTCGACAAGCGCACGCTGGACCAGGACGATTTCTACGCCACCATCCGTTACCTGCTCAAGCTGCGCAAGAACATCGGCCAGGTGGATGACATCGATCACCTCGGCAACCGCCGCGTCCGCGCAGTCGGTGAGTTGATGGAGAACCAGTTCCGCATCGGTCTTGTCCGCATGGAACGCGCCATCAAGGAAAAGATGTCCGTGTATCAGGAAATGTCCACGGCCATGCCGCACGACTTGGTCAATGCAAAGCCGGTCATGGCGGCCATTCGCGAGTTCTTCGGATCATCGCAGTTGTCGCAGTTCATGGACCAGACCAACCCGCTCTCCGAGATCACGCACAAGCGGCGTCTTTCGGCCCTTGGACCGGGCGGTCTTTCTCGTGAACGCGCCGGATTTGAAGTCCGCGACGTTCACCCTACACACTACGGACGTATCTGCCCGATTGAAACGCCGGAAGGTCCGAACATCGGATTGATCTCGTCGTTGAGTTGCTATGCGCGCATCAATGACTACGGCTTTATCGAATCGCCTTACCGCCGCGTGAAAAACGGACGCGTGCTCGACTACGTAAGCGTGGTCAACGCCGGCGATAGCGACATGAAGGTTGGAGACCATCTCGAGAAGCACGAGATGGAAAAGATCAACGGCGAATTGAAAGACAAGAAAAAGAAGCCCGTGGACTTCCAGCCCTTTTCCTTCTATCAGTCCGCATGGGAAGAAGACCGTCACGTCGTCGCGCAGGCCAACGTCGAACTCGACGACAAGGGCCGCATTGTCGGTGACCTGGTCAACGCCCGTAAGGCCGGCAACTTTGTTCTCGTCAGCCGCGATGAAGTGGACTACGTCGACGTCAGCCCCAAGCAGTTGGTTTCCGTCGCCGCATCGTTGGTTCCGTTCCTCGAACATGACGACGCGAACCGCGCGCTCATGGGCGCGAACATGCAACGCCAGTCCGTGCCTCTGCTTCGCGCGGAAGCTCCGATTGTTGGGACCGGCATGGAAGGCGTTACCGCTCGCGACTCCGGCGCTGTGGTGCTGGCAAAGCGTAACGGCATCGTCGACTCCGTCGATTCTGAACGCATCATCGTGCGCGTGGAAGGCGAACATCATCCGACGCAGTTGTCGCGTGAAGTTGGCAGCGATATTTACCAGCTCACCAAGTTCAAGCGTTCCAACCAGAACACTTGCATCAACCAGAAGCCGACCGTGTCCAAAGGTCAGCGTGTCATCAAAGGTCAGGTCATCGCCGACGGTCCCTGCACCGACAAGGGCGAATTGGCCCTGGGACGTAACGTGCTCGTGGCCTTCATGCCGTGGCGCGGTTACAACTTCGAGGACGCGATCCTGGTTTCCGAGAAGCTGGTGAAAGAGGACTACTACACCTCGCTGCACATCGAGGAATATGAGATCGAAGCCCGCGACACCAAGCTCGGTCCTGAAGAAGTGACGCGCGACATTCCAAACGTCAGCGAATCTATGCTGCGCAATTTGGATGAAGCCGGCGTCATTCGCATCGGTGCATCGATTAAGCAGGGCGACATTCTGGTCGGCAAAGTTACGCCCAAAGGCGAAACCCAGTTGACGCCGGAAGAGAAATTGCTCCGCGCCATCTTCGGTGAAAAAGCCGGAGACGTTCGTGACGCTTCGCTCTACACCCCGCCGGGAATCGAAGGCATCATTGTCGACGTGAAAATCTTCTCCCGCAAAGGTCAGGAGAAGGATGAGCGCGCCAAGGCCATCGAAGGGATGCAGATTGAAAAGTTGGAGAAGAACCTCTCCGATGAAATCCGCATTCTTACCGACGAGCGCCTGAAGCGCCTGGAAAACATTCTTGGTGGAAAAGAAGTGCAGGCCGACCTGCACGACGAGCGCACCAACAAGCGGCTGCTGACCAAGGGAAACATTCTTGATCGCGAGACGATTGAGCGCATCTCCACCCGCAACCTGAAGCGAATTAAGTACAACGATAAAGATCCGCGCGTCAATGAGCAGATTGATGAGATCGAAGAAATGACTTCCCGTCAGATCGACGTTCTCAAAAAGATCGTGGGCGAAAAGAAAGACAAACTCACCAAGGGCGACGAGTTGCCGCCGGGCGTCATCAAGCTGGTCAAGGTTTACATCGCCATGAAGCGCAAGCTGAGTGTCGGTGACAAAATGGCCGGCCGTCACGGCAACAAAGGCGTCATCGCTCGCATTCTGCCTGAGGAAGACATGCCGTATCTGGAAGACGGTCAGCCGGTTGAGATCGTCCTCAATCCGCTGGGCGTTCCTTCCCGTATGAACGTGGGTCAGATTCTGGAAACTCACCTCGGTTGGGCGGGCTGGAAGATGGGTGAAAAAATCACCCGGCTGCTGGCGGAGAACACCAAAGAAGAAGCCATCCGCCGTGAGCTGAAGACGTTGTTTAAAGACACCGTCCTTGCCGACACGATCGCCGAACTTAGCGATGAGGAACTGATGGCTGTGGCGCCGACGCTGAAAGAAGGCGTTTTCACCGGATCGCCGGTGTTCGACGGTTCGCGTGAAAGCGAGATCAAGGCGCTGCTCAAGAGTTCAGGTCTGCCGGAGTCGGGTAAGACTTTTCTCTACGACGGCATGACCGGAAACAGGTTCGAACAGCCGGTCACGGTGGGCTACATCTACATGCTGAAGCTCTCGCACTTGGTGGACGACAAGATCCATGCCCGTTCCATCGGTCCGTACTCGCTCATCACGCAGCAGCCGCTGGGTGGTAAGGCGCAGTTCGGCGGACAGCGTTTCGGAGAAATGGAAGTCTGGGCCCTGGAAGCTTACGGCGCAGCCTTCATTCTTCAGGAATTGCTGACGGCGAAGTCCGACGACGTTTATGGCCGTACCAAGATTTACGAGGCCATCGTCAAGGGTGAAGCCGCCATGGAGCCCGGCGTTCCGGAATCGTTCAACGTATTGATTCGCGAATTACAGTCGCTGTGCCTGGATGTGGAACTCATCAAGATCGGCGACAAAAAACCGGTGGCCGGAACAACGGTTGCCGCGGCAGATTAAAGAAATACAGAGTCCGGTTTCCGGAAACTGAGAACAGATTTACAGCCACTGCGGCATTCAGCTCTCGCTGCCGCAGAAAAAGGCAAAGGGTTCAATCCTGGTTCGCTGAAAATGCGGACCGGGAACTGAGAACTGATTTCGAGGGCCGTCAGCGGACGCGTTAGCGCCGCAAGAATCGGAGGACTACCTTGTACCGCTCGAGCCCCTTTGAAATGGCAAATCCGATCGCCGATTTCGATGCCATCCGCATCAGTCTGGCCTCTCCTGAAAAGATCCGGAGTTGGTCGCATGGTGAGGTGACGAAGCCTGAAACCATCAACTACCGCACGTTCAAACCGGAACGTGATGGCCTGTTTTGCGCCCGCATTTTCGGCCCGGTCACGGACTGGGAATGTCTTTGCGGCAAATATAAGCGGATGAAGCACCGCGGAGTGATCTGCGACAAGTGCGGCGTGGAAGTCACACTGTCGAAGGTCCGCCGTGAGCGCCTTGGCCACATTGAGCTGGCTTCGCCCTGCTCGCACGTGTGGTTCTTCAAGGGCTTGCCCAGCCGCATCGGCCACCTGCTCGATATTTCACTGCGCGACCTCGAGTCCGTTCTGTACTTCGAGGCCTACGTGGTGGTCGAACCGGGCGATGCTCCGGTGAAAGATCGCGAAGTCATTAAAGACGAAACCAAGTTCCGCGAGCTCGATCAGCAATATCGCCCCGCTGGCTTTAAAGCGATGATGGGCGCGGAAGCCATAAAAGATCTCCTCAAGCGCGTCGATATCGATACGCTCTCGCTGGAATTGCGCGAGAAGATGAAGAGCGAGACCTCGCAGCAGAAGAAACTGAAATATGCGAAGCGCTTGAAAGTTGTCGAAGCGTTCCGCAAGAGCGGCAATAAGCCGAACTGGATGATCCTCGATGTCATCCCGGTCATTCCGCCGGAACTTCGCCCTCTCGTTCCACTCGATGGCGGCCGCTTTGCCACCTCTGACTTGAACGATCTCTATCGCCGCGTCATCAACCGCAACAACCGGTTGAAGAAACTGATGGACCTCCACGCTCCTGAAGTCATCGTGCGCAACGAAAAGCGCATGTTGCAGGAAGCCGTGGACGCGCTGTTCGACAACGGACGCCGTGGCCGCGTGTTGCGTGGCGCCAACAACCGTCCGCTCAAGTCGCTGTCCGATACGCTGAAAGGCAAGCAGGGCCGCTTCCGGCAGAACCTGCTCGGTAAGCGCGTGGACTACTCGGGACGTTCCGTCATCGTGGTCGGTCCGGAACTCAAGCTGCACCAGTGTGGCTTGCCGAAGAAGATGGCTTTGGAACTCTTCAAGCCTTTCATCTATCACCGCCTCGAACAGACCGGACAATGCACGACCATCAAGCAAGCCAAGGAAATGGTCGAGCAGCAGGAGCCCGTGGTTTGGGACATTCTGGAAGAGGTCATTAAAGACCATCCAATCCTGCTGAACCGCGCGCCAACCCTTCACCGCCTTGGTATTCAGGCTTTCGAGCCCGTGCTGGTGGAAGGCAAGGCCATCAAGATCCATCCGCTGGTTTGCACGGCGTTCAACGCCGACTTCGACGGCGACCAGATGGCGGTACACATTCCGCTGTCTCCGGAAGCTCAGGTCGAAGCCAGTGTGTTGATGCTTTCTTCGCACAACATTCTGTCGCCGGCATCGGGACAACCTATCACCGTTCCTACGCAGGACATGGTTCTTGGTCTCTACTACCTGACCAAGGCAAAGCCCGGCGCGAAGGGGGAAGGCCGCTCGTTCGCCAACATTGAAGAAGTATTGCTGGCGCTCGAAGCCGGCGAAGTGGAAACACTCTCGCCCATCCGCTTGCGTTACACCGGGGAAGTGATCGACCTGACCCAGGCTTACGACGATCAGGAAATCGCCCACACTGAACCGATCCATATGGATCGCGAATTTCTCAACACAACCGTGGGCCGCGCCATCCTGAACGATCACCTTGCCGACGGCATGCCGTTCATCAACGGCTTGCTGAAGAAGAAGGGCATTGGGCAGTTGGTGAACTACAGCTATCTGCGCTTGGGTCTGGAAACTACCGTCAAAATGCTCGACGGCATTAAAGACCTCGGCTTCCGCTTTGCCACCCGTGCCGGTCTTTCCATCGGCATTGATGACATGGTCATTCCTGACAACAAGAAGACCGTGGTCAAGGACGCGGAACGGCAGGTGGTCAGTGTCCAGCAGCAATACCTTGACGGCGCTATCACCAACGGAGAACGCTACAACAAGGTCATCGAAATCTGGTCCGGCATCACGGAAAAAGTGGCCGACGAAATGTTCGGTGAAATGCAGCGGCAGGATAAAGAAGGCATCATCAACCCGATTTACGTCATGGCCGACTCCGGCGCTCGAGGATCGAAACAGCAGATCCGCCAGCTCTCCGGTATGCGCGGTTTGATGGCGAAACCATCGGGAGAAATCATTGAGACGCCCATTACGGCGAACTTCCGCGAAGGGTTGACGGTGTTGCAGTACTTCATTTCAACCCACGGCGCGCGTAAAGGACTGGCGGATACCGCTCTGAAGACCGCGGACTCCGGCTACCTCACTCGCCGTCTCGTGGACGTGGCGCAGGACGTCATCATCAGCGAATACGACTGCGGCACCGTGGACGGAATTTTTGTCTCCGGTATCGTGGAAGCCGGTGAAATCATCGAGCCGCTCCGCGATCGTATCGTGGGCCGCGTATCGCTCGAGAAACTCAAGGACTACGACGGCAATGTGGTCGTGGACATCAATCAGGAAATCACCGAGGAACTCGCGGCTGCGGCGCAGGCTGCCGGCATTGAGCGCGTCAAAATCCGCTCCGTGCTTACCTGCGAATCCAAGCGTGGGGTTTGCGTCATGTGCTACGGCCGTAACCTGGCTTCTGGACGCCTTGTCGAACTCGGCGAAGCGACCGGAGTCATCGCGGCACAGTCCATCGGCGAACCTGGTACCCAGCTCACCATGCGAACCTTCCACATCGGTGGTACCGCATCGCGAGTTTCCGAACAGTCGCGTCTCGAGGCCAAGAACAACGGCACCGTCCGCTTCATCGGATTGCAGACGGTCAAAGCAAAATCCGGCGACTTGGTGGTGATGAACCGCCAGGGTTCAATCGCGATTTTGGATGAAAAAGGCCGCGAGCGCGAACGCTATGCCGTGGTTTACGGCGCCAAAGTAAAGGTCAGCGACGGCGATACGGTGCAACTCGGTCAGGTCATGGTCGAGTGGGATCCGTACACGTTCTCCATCGTTACCGAAATCGGCGGGACCATCCAGTTCAAAGACTTGCAGGAAGGCATCACCCTGCACGAAGAAGTGGATGAAGTCACCGGTCTGTCGCGTCACGTTGTAGGCGATTCGCCGGACGAAAAACGTCAGCCGGCCATTGTGATCAAGGGCAAGAGCAGCAAGCGTTACCTGATGCCTTCCCGCGCTCACTTAATGATTTCCGATGGCGATACCGTTCACCCTGGTGATGTCCTCGCGAAAATCCCGCGTGAAACCACCAAGACCAAGGACATCACGGGCGGTCTGCCGCGCGTGGTCGAATTGTTCGAGGCCCGCAAACCTCACGAGACCGCCGTCATCAGCGAAATCGACGGCACCGTGAAGTTCGGCGAGGTTTCCAAGGGACAACGCAAACTCTACGTGCAGGCCGACAACGGCACCGAAAAGGAATACTCAGTGCCGCGCGGCGTACACATCAACGTGCAGGAAGGCGAACGCCTCAAGGCTGGCGAGCCTCTTATGGATGGCCCGCTCAACCCGCATGACATTCTCGCCGTGTTGGGTGAAAAAGAACTTCAGTCTTACCTGGTGAACGAAATCCAGGAAGTCTATCGCCTGCAGGGTGTGAACATCTCTGACAAGCACATCGAAGTGATCGTTCGTCAGATGATGCGCTGGGTGAAGGTCGAAGATGTCGGCGACACCACGTTCCTGCTCGAACAGCAGATCGACAAGTTCCGCTTCACCGAAGAGAACGAGCGGGTGATTTCGCAAGGCGGCAAACCGGCCACGGGCCGTCCGTTGCTGCTCGGCATCACTAAAGCATCGCTCTCCACGGATTCGTTCATCTCCGCGGCGTCGTTCCAGGAGACCACGCGCGTGCTCACCGAAGCCTCCATCAACGGAGCGGTGGACCACCTGCGCGGCCTTAAAGAGAACGTCATCGTCGGACGCCTCATCCCTGCCGGGACCGGCATGGAGTACTACCGCAATGTCCGCCTCTCGCCGGAAATGGAAGAAGCGGCTGCGAAGGTACAAGAGGAAGTCTCCCACGCGTACGAGGAAGCCGAGCGTGCGCTGGAGATGATGCGACAGGAAGGCGAAACTGAGGAACTGACTGCAGAGTAATTGCAAATAATTTAGGGGCGGATACCCTCCGCCCCTTTAATTATTGCCTCTAACCTCTCGATTATGCACGCTTCCCCCCAGCGATTGCCCAACGAGGAACGCAATTCAATTTCCTTGTTGCGTTCACCCGCAACGCCGCGTAATACTCTCATATCATTGATCTTACGTTTTATACATTTGCTCCGCTTGGCGGTTCTTCGCGCCTTCAAGCATGACGCCTTTGCCATCGCCAAGGCCTCGGCTTATTCCGCCATTCTTACTTTTTTCCCCACTCTGCTGGTTGTGGGTTCCGCTCTTGCTACCACCCACACCGCGCAAATGTACCTAAGGGAAATTTCTGATGCATTGAATCGCATCATGCCGGCCGGACGTGGGACCGCGCAGGCGTATTTAAGAGGCACTACGCAACACTCCGCTGGATTGTTATTTACTACCTCGCTGCTTGCCGTATGGCTCGCTTCCGGTGTAATCGTTTCCTGGATGGAAGGCTTCCGCCGCGCTTATGAATTGTCCAAAGGCTGGGGGCTAGTGAAAGAGCGTCTCATCGCCTTGTCTTTGGTCATCCTCGCGGGCATTCCCTTGATGTTCGCGACGGCGCTGGTTGTTTTCGGCAGCCGGATTGAAACCAGCATCATGTATTACACCAATCACGAATTTAGTTCCCTCATCTTCCTCATGTGGATGGTCAGCCGCTGGACGATTGCCATGCTCACCAGCGTTGCCGTGATTGCATTGATCTATCACAACGCAGTGACGCGCACCCAGCCCTGGCACAGCGTTCTTCCCGGGGCCATTCTGGCCACAGCCATGTGGTTTGCCGCCACCATGGGCTTCGGCTGGTATTTGCAGCGGTACGCGGACTACAGCATTCTTTACGGATCGCTCGGCGTGGGCATCGCGCTTCTTGTCTGGATGTACATCATCTCTCTTGTCATTCTCATCGGCGCTGAATTCAACGCCTTGCTCTTTCCCCGCGCCATGCTGGGAAAAGAACTGCACGCGGTCGGGACTTTAAACGGCGCGGTACGCGAACCCTAAGTTTCCGCTCGCTTTTTCGCATGTATAAAACCGCGTGTGTAAAATATTGGGGTACCTCTTAAAATTTGAACGGTGGCTAAATTGAAAAAAGGCAAGTCGAATCTTGCAAGCGACGGGTTTTCGCTATCTTCCTGTGATCCCAAAGACCGCCGCGCCAAAATCATTTGCACCATTGGCCCGTCTTCCAATGACGAAGAAATGCTGGGCGCGCTCATGCGTGCCGGAATGGACGTGGCCCGTCTCAATTTTTCGCACGGAACGCATGACAAGCACGCCGCGACCATCCGCAGCCTGCGGGAAATCGCCGCTGCCGAAGACCGTACCATTTGCATCATGCAGGACCTTCAGGGTCCCAAAATCCGCACTGGCCTTCTGCGCGATCACAAGCCGGTCACTTTAAAAGGCGGCTCCGTCGTCAGAATTACCACTCGCGATATTGAAGGCACCGAAGAACTGATCTCCACCACGTTCCAGGATTTGCCCAGGGAAATTCAACCCGGCGGGCGCATCCTTCTCTGTGATGGCCTGATCGAATTGAAGGTTATTTCCGTAAGTGACGATGAAGTCGAATGCACCGTCGTTAACGGCGGAGTATTAGGGGAACACAAAGGCATTAACCTTCCCGGCGTCGCCCTTTCCATTCCCGCTCTTACGCCTAAAGACAAAGACGATTTGGATTTCGGCCTCAAAAGTGGCGTGGATGCGGTGGCGCTTTCTTTCGTGCGCTCGGCCGAAGACATTCACCTCGTTAAGAAAATCATGCAGTCGCACGGCATCATAGTGCCGGTGATTGCCAAGCTGGAAAAGCCCCAGGCCCTCGAGCACCTGGAAGAAATTCTCGACGCTGCCGACAGCGTCATGGTGGCGCGCGGTGACTTGGGCGTGGAAATGCCGCCCGAGCAAGTGCCCGTGATCCAGAAGCACGTGATCAAGCGTGCGGCGGAGTGGCGCAAGCCGGTCATCATCGCGACGCAAATGCTGGAATCGATGATCGAAAATCCCCGCCCCACGCGCGCCGAAGCTAGCGATGTGGCCAATGCAATTTTCGACGGCACCGATGCCGTCATGCTTTCCGGAGAAACCGCCAGCGGCCGCTATCCCCGCGAAGCCGTCGCCATGATGGTGAGGATCGTTCTGCAGGCGGAATCCAGCATGGAAGAACTGGAGGCTCCTAAACGAAGGCGGGACGGCCGTGCGCTTTCCATTGCCGAGACCATCTGCGAATCCGTGGCCCACGCCGCCGAAGATCTCCACATGGAAGCGATCGCCTCGTTTACAGATACCGGCACAACCGTTCGCTTGATTTCCAAGTACCGTCCTAAGGCCGCCATCTACGGATTCAGCCATTCGGCACGGGTTTGCAATCGCATGAACCTTCTTTGGGGCGTATATCCGTTGCAGCACCCTCCCGCGCAAACCGTGGAAGCCATGGTGAGTGCAGCGGAGCAGGCGCTATTAAAGCGCGGGCTGCTTAAAACCGGCGATGTCGTTGGTGTCGTCGGCGGCACGAAAATGTCCACCGGTTCCACGAACTTCATGCGTTTGCATGTAATCGCCAAAGAAGAAGCAAAAATATTCGGACGTAAAAATCCATACTAAAAATCCATACTAAAAAATCCGGTGCACCATTTAATTTGTCATCCCGAGCGCAAGTCGAGGGACCTGCTTTTTCCTCAGCGGGATCTTCGCGAATTTGAAACGGGGATTTTGATTTGACGACGGTAGAAGGAAATATGAGCAGCACCTTCGAAAGCTTCTCCGACTCCACTGTCGATCCGCCCATTCGCGGATTTCTTCATCATCCGGAAAATCCTAACGGCACCGGATTAGTTTTAACTCACGGCGCGGGAGCCAACTGCCGGTCTTCCTTATTGGTAGCAGTGGCAGAAGCCTTCGCCAATGCGGGCTTTACCGTTCTGCGCTTCGATCTGCCATTTCGCCAACTTCGGCCCTTCGGGCCACCTCATCCCGGCCAGTCTGGCCGCGATCGTGAAGGATTAAAGCGCGCCGTCGAAGCGCTCCGCCAAAAAGTTTCCGGCCGAATTTTTCTCAGCGGTCATTCCTATGGAGGCCGCCAGGCCACCATGCTCTGCGCCGACGAACCCGGCGTCGCGGACGGATTACTTTTGCTTTCCTATCCGCTGCATCCGCCGCGCAAACCGGAGCAGCTTCGCACGCAGCACTTTCCAAAATTGCAGACGAAGTCGTTATTCATCCACGGCACCCGCGATCCGCTCGGATTGATAAACGAAATGGAAGAAGCGCTAAAACTGATTCCTGGCCAGAAACTGCTTGTCCCAATAGAAGGCGCCAGCCACGATTTAGGATTTCAAGGGAAGAAACAAGACTCGCAACTCCTGCCAACCGTGTTACAGAAATTCCAGGAGTTTTTCGGAGTCTAACTGCGGAGTCTAACTCCGAAGTTAATTCACCCAGCCCGACTTCGATCCCCCATTTTTCTTGGGGTTGTCGTCGGGCGGAGGCACGTAGTTTCCCTGTTCATCGAAGGTGACCGTGCGGTCATGCTTGCGCATGTACACTTCGAACTTACGAGCGGCGCGCCGCCGCTTCCAGCGATAGTAAGAATTTTTCAATCCGTAAAACTTCTCGGAAACTCCCAACGAAATTTTTCTGCCGGCAAATGCCAGGTACCAAAAGTAGCCCGCGCCGAGTCCCAGCAACGCAATACAGAACAGGATGTGAAAGTGATTAAGCAGCAGATACGCCGTCTCAATCGCGGCAATTCCAATCACAATCCATTTCACTGGAATTTGGATTGGAATGGGGAACAGCATAATGGGCGCATCCCGGTTGTAAAGATAGAAGACCATCAGGATCGCATTGGCCGCCGCTGCTGATCCAAAAGCAGTGCCTTGTGCGATGTTATGCGTAAAGGAAAGTCCGTAACCTGCAAGCGCGGAAAGAATGAGACTGCTGAAGAACAGACTGTAAAAATTGCCAAATCCTATACGCTCTTCCACCGACGCCCCGATGAAATAAATTCCTACGAGCGACAAAACAAAGTCCAGCGGATCGGTGTACATAAATGCGTAAGTGACAAACTGCCACACGCGTCCATGTGCAATATCTGGAGGGTTCAACGCGCCAAGTTCAAGAATGGTATGCCCTAGACGTGGCTCGAACGCCATCGAAAGAAGAATGATGATGTAAACCGCGGTGCTGAAAATGATGATCTGCCGCACCGCGCCGCGAAACGGCGGCAGGCCCATCTCGAAAGAAACATTTCTCGGCATAAATTTACAAAACCACTACTGGCTGTGCTGCCCTTATCCTAACAGTTCGCTATTGCCGCGCCGGGACCGGAACCACCGGCAAGCTCCCATGACCTTGTTCATCGAGCGCACGCACGGCAAAGATTACATTGTCTTTGGATAGCGGAAGTGTGACCTTGGTTTCATTTCCTACGTCCTTGTTATGTTCCCATTCCGGACTCGTAGTCAGCCGCCAAAGCACTTCATAGTGCACCGGAGCTTGGGTTGCCGTAGCTTCCCACGTAAGCGTGGAATCATAGCCCAGGCTTCCCGCCAGCAAATGCACGTTTTTCGGAGGCGCCGGCGCAGCCGCCAGCGAAGCCAGAGTTGCCGCATTCAATCGCGCCACGTTGGCGACATATGGGAAGTTTACAAATTTTGGCAGGTCTCCATACTCAATGCCATTCTCCGTGCGCACATTCTGGTGCTGATGATTAAAGTTCTCGCGATATTCGGTAAAGCGCACCGCTGTAAATCCCTGTTCCAGAAAAGAAAGATGATCTCCTCCGCGCAGGTAGCGGTCTAGCCGGAAAACTAGTAGGGGCTTCACTTCCGTCGAATACGCTCGGGCTGTCTCTGCCACATAGCGCGCCAGTTGCCGTGAAGGCGAATCGTCTTCTCCGCCAAGATCTTTCATCAGCTCGAGCTGCTTTTCAGTCGCGGTCTCCGGAACTCCTTGCGAAAAAACTCGCACCACGCTTGTATTCTGCTCCGGATTCCTATCTCCGCCCACAATGTCATTGTTCAGTGCGGCTTCTATGTTCCAACCCGCGGCTTTCGCCATCTCCGCAAAGTGATGGCTTCCGTTCAGTCCCTGTTCTTCCCCTGCTACCGTCAGAAAAATAATGGTGGCCGGGAATTTCAGCTTACTCAGCACCCGCGCACATTCCAGGCTCACCGCGGTGCCGCTGCCATCATCGTTGGCGCCGGGGGCGGCGTCAGTCACATTGAAAGTGTCGGTGTTGCGGGAATCATAATGTCCGGTCACCAGAACAATGCGCTTTGTGCTTTCTGGATCAGTGCCTTTCAAAACCGCGTAAACATTCGTAATAACCGTCGGCTTGGGAATACGATCGGCGGGATCTTGTGTAAAGCTGTCGGTTTTAACCTCCAGGCACCCGCTGCAATCTTTGGAATAGCGCTCAAATTCGCTTTTGATCCACTCCCGCGCCGCCCCTACGCCCTTGCCGGAAGCAATGGCTTCATCATCTTGCGCAGAGATCGTAGAACGAGTGTGGAAGCTCACCAGCTTCTGTATGTTCGATTGAATACGTTCCGGAGAGATCTGCTTGAGCGCCGCCGCAATTTGGGGATCTGCTGATAAATTTTTAAAATCTTTGCTTTGCGCTGGCAAGGGAGAAACTGCCAAAATAAGGATGGCAGAAATTAATAAGGAAAATTTAAAAAAAGGCAACTGTTTCATTTCGTAAGCTCTCTTTACATCAACAGAAAGATTGTCGTGGGGGTACTTGACTCTACCCCTACTGATCTAAATATTATCAATGGACGCAATTATTTTACGGAGGCATTTATGATGAGTTGCCCGGAGTGTGAAACCGATCTCAATATTGAAGAAGATGAG
>DASXCC010000281.1:0-12893 GCA_036491415.1 Terriglobales bacterium
TGGATTATGGAGTGTTTCTGAAATTCCTTTATTGAATTTGGCGTCTACTGCATGGTCGCGAACGTTTGCCTCGAAAAGCCATTCTCTGATTTCATCGTCTTCGGTAATGAAGTTGTAGAAATCGCCAATGGTGACTACGCAAGTGAAAGCATCCCCTCCAAAGGTATTAAGATCGAAGAATTTCGGGGTCTTTAGAGTCAGCTTACTTTCTGGCCGCTTCGCATGAAGCGTAATAAGCTCGCTACCAATAACAGGGCAATAAGAACACTTCGATGATGCTGCTGGGAAGTACTTCTTGAATCGTGCGGTAACTAGCTCGCCACGAGTCATCACCTTTTTGTCTACTGTGTCAGATAGGGCGGCATGATAGAAGTCAACCGATAAGGTTGGGGACATAGGGAGAGCGAGTTCATACAATTGCCGAAACTGAGTAACTTTTTCTAAGAGCGCTTCGCTGTATAGGGTTTTTGCGGAGGCGGTGGCGCGTTCTGGTGCCAAACAGTGATCCACGAAATCATGGAACTTAACAGGAACCGATTCCTCGAAAGACCCTTTGTGTTTTGCTTGAACGATTACCAATTCAATTGTTAGTCGCTGATCTGAAAACACTTTGATGTCGGTGTCTTCGAGAATGAGCTTGCGATTGCAGAATAGATAGAAACCATCAACACCTCCATCTCCATCCCCTCCAATTAGGCCGCCTTCGATTTCATCTGGGTCCGAATTGAATTTAGCTTTCTTTAGAACCTGCTGCGCTGCGAAAATCTCAAAATAATCATCCGGTGCCCAATCTGGATAGTCGCGCAATCGTTGAGATTCAAGAATAGTTTTCAGGGTAGCATTGGCGTGAGTTGTCATACCGTTCGACTCCAAGGCGAGGATGCCATTCATCGCGCACCCCCGCCAAGGCAATCATCTACTTGACCCGTGGTCGAGTCAAGTAATTTATTGCCCAAATTTGGTTTTAAGGCGTTATCTGAATCGTAACAAACTCCTGACAGCAGGAGTAACTTCGGGAATCTGGCGCTTATGGGTTGTGTCGGTGTCTAAATATAGGCATGTTTGAACGCATTCCAGCAACGGTTCGTTTGGGAGTTACGTTCCTGCTGATAGGCGTTGCTATTAACATTTTTGTTTCCGAGGAGGCTGCCCAATATTACTGGTCATACGATGAAAATCGGGTTTCTTCGATCGGCATATTATTTGCCATAACTGGCATTTCCTTCTGACCAGATCCATATTTGCTGTTCTTACAGCGAGACGAGACAGAACGAAAGTCTCGTTGACCCCTTTAGGCCCTGTAAAAGGTTCATTACAACTTAGCGTGAAAGCATACTTGCCGATTCCTGAATCGCCCCAAAGAAAAATCTCTCAATTTATTTTAACTCCCGTCATTTTGTTGGGTTTGAGTATGACAATCTTAGGTACGGGATTCTTTGTAACTATCTATCACTGGGTAAATGCGCGCACGTTTTTAGCTATAGATAAGCCCATCTCTCTTGCGCCCGTGCACTCTCGCACTGGCCCATTCTTGATAAATTTGAACGACTACTACATTGTGAGTATTCAAGAGCAAGAATTTAATTGGTTTGCGAATTCTTGCCCTCCCGACGTATATGCAAATGGAATTGCCGCGAAATTAATCCTCTATAGCGATGGCAAAGTGGTAGATAGTTGGGAGATAAATCATGCATATAGTGAATTGGTAGGATTCGAAACTAAAAAAGGAACTTCTTACGATCTCGATATAACAGTTCTATCCGATTCGGCATGCTTTGATGCAAATCATCCACGGCTGGCGATCTATACTCATCAAAGTGCCTATACAGATGTTACGAATCCATGCTTGTTTATTTCTGCTTTGGTTGCTATCGCAGG
Organism: Terriglobales bacterium; assembly: GCA_036491415.1. Lineage (GTDB taxonomy): Bacteria > Acidobacteriota > Terriglobia > Terriglobales > Acidobacteriaceae > JAICKN01. Next base: position 1,879 of record DASXCC010000281.1, read on the forward strand.
CGTGGGCCTGATCCTTCTTTGCATTCTTAAAAGTACTTACGAAAATTACGTTTATGTATTGCGACTGACGGACTCGGCGACCTTTGGCCAATACTTTCCGTACGCGCAAACACTTCCGTTGCGCGAGAAATTTTACGGATTCCCCGCTTTTTCTATGGTCGGCGCAATTGTACTTTTTACTGGTTGGGCTGTATTAGCGGTCATCGAGACGCCCGTGACTCCAAAAGGCATCCGTGTATCTCTTCTAAAGCCAGGTAGAGATCCAATTTGGACTGACGAATGGACTGCACCCATTATTTTGCGGATTGTTGATGTTGGATCTGGGAAGGAGCCTGAACTCGAAATAAATTCGAAGCGTTTAAATTGGAATGAACTGAATCAAGAACTGAAGCAAGAGATAGGAAGCAGAAAGCCGGGAGCCATTGTGTATATCAAAGCAGACCCTAATTTGCCTTGGGCCGATGTGGCATATGCACTAGATGCTGCGCGTGGATTCCAAACCAAAGTTGTTTTGTTAACTTCTCCCTAGGATTCAGACGAAAGAAAGTTTACTCCACGCTCTTTGCTGGCATCGGCAAGCCGAGCTCTTTCATGACCATCTGCAAATCTTTCCATGTTTCCTTTTTCTGGCGCGGGTCGCGCAATAAGAATGCAGGATGATACGTGACGGCCAGCTTGGTCCCGCGAAAGTCATACCAATGACCGCGGAATTCCGACATCGGCGCATTGATGGCCAGCAAGGTCTTGGCGGCAATCGCCCCCAACGCCACAATCGCTTTTGGTTTGACTACGGCAATCTGCCGCATCAAAAAAGGCGAACAGGTTTCGCATTCATCGCGCTCCGGTGTGCGGTTTCCCGGAGGGCGGCACTTGATGATGTTCGCGATGTACACTTCTTCGCGGCCCAGCCCCATCGCCTTGATCATGTTCGTCAGCAACTGCCCGGCGCGGCCTACAAATGGCTCACCTTTGATGTCTTCATCGGCGCCCGGTGCTTCTCCGATGAACATGATGTCGGCGTTCGGATTGCCTACGCCGAACACAATCTGGTGGCGGCCTTGTTTGGACAGCTTGCAACGCGTGCAATCGCCGATGTCTTCACGGATAATTTTCAGCGCTTGTACTGGATCGTTCACCCCAGATTCCGGCTTCGAACTTGCCTGCAATGAGTCTTCATCCGCAATTAAAACCGGTAACGCAGCTTTAGCTCTAGGCATTTCTTCTCGCAATTCTAGTTGAATGGTTGGTGGAGAATCCGGTTGTTCTGTGATCACTGCATTACGCCGATAAAAATCATAAATTCCAAGATCGTTGTAAAAGCGGACGCGCTCGGCAATTGCGCGACGCAGATCGGAATCATTGGCGAAAGACATTGCCCGCTATCTTAATGGAAAACGGGGCGGAAAAGCGGCGCCCATGGAAAGTTTCGAAAGATTAAAAGTTTGAAGCAGAAGATTAGCGGGATGGGACCGAAGATTTCTTGCGCAACTTTACGGCAGTATCAAGCACGCGCTGCGCGACTTCCCACTTTGTGGTTTCCGGAACATCGATAATTTCGTCATGCGTAAGCACAGTGACAGCATTGCGGTCGGAATCGAAGCCAATGCCTTCCTGCGAAACGTCGTTGACGACGATTGCATCCAGCGATTTGGAAATTAATTTCTTGCGCGCATTCTCCAGAACATTTTCGGTTTCTGCCGCGAACCCGATAATGAGCTGATTCTTCTTAGCGCGCGCGATGTCGGCCAGTATGTCAGGCGTAGCTTCAAGTTCCAGATTCATCGGCCCCGTACGCTTGATCTTTTGTTCGGCTTTAATTTTCGGTCGATAATCCGCGACAGCCGCCGTTTTAATGACAATGCTTGCCTGCGGAAGAAGTTGCAGGACCGCAGCATGCATTTCCTGCGCTGACTCGATTCGCGTAATCTCCGCAGCTGCGGGCGCATTGATGGATGTAGGCCCTGTCACCAGCAAGACCCGCGCGCCGCGCCGCAGAACGGCTTCGGCAATCGCGTATCCCATGCGTCCGCTGGAACGATTCGTGAGATAACGTACGGGATCAATCTTCTCCCGCGTAGGCCCTGCAGTAATCAGCACAGTTTCGCCGGCGAGGTCCTGGGAAGCTCCCAGTGCTTCAAGGGTCGCAGCGACAATGGCTTCGTTGCTGGCAAGCCGTCCCGCGCCAACCATCCCACACGCCAGATACCCCTCGCCCGGTTCAACGATCCGCACACCGCGTTTGCGCAACGCTTCCAGATTCGCCTGCGTCGCTGGATGCTCCCACATATTTACGTTCATCGCGGGAGCCACAACCACAGGGACGGTCGTTGCCAAATACAACGTGCTTAAAAAATCATTGGCGATGCCTTGCGCAAATTTCGCAATCAAGTCGGCGGTGGCCGGAGCGACGAGCAGAGCATCAATCGCCTGCGCGACGGCAATATGTTCAATCGCCGATTCGATGTTTGGCTGTTCGTTTCCTGCAGAGAACAAATCGGTAATGACTTTTTCACCGGAGAGCGCGGCAAAGGTGAGAGGGCGAATAAATTCCTGGGCCGCATGCGTCATGACTACTTGCGCACGAATTCCGCGGTCTTGCAGCAGGCGTAAAATCTCCGCTGCCTTATAAGCCGCGATTCCGCCGCTGACGCCCAGGGCTATCTTCATGAGTATATGGATGCTTACTAGTCTGGCAGGATGCCTTTATTATCCAGCATCTCGACCGGCGCATCCGTCGCAGGATGTGGCAGTTCAGGGATAAGCCACTTCACCTTTCCCGCGCGAATTTCATCCTGTGCAATCCGGCAGGGCTTGCGTGAACCGGAATCGACTACTGGAGGTGCCCCACCCTGCAACTGACGCGCCCGCCGCGCTGCTACCAGGATGTAACGATAATTGCTGTCGAACCCATCAATTAACTTCATAATTTGCTCTCCTGCATTACCTTCCGCTTTGGCGCTACCGTTTGAACGAATCCAGAATCGGTTGCACCCGTTTGCGTACCGCTTCCAATTCCAAGCGGCATGAGTCGGCTCTTGCTAGAGTTGCTTTTTGCTCGTCAGATAATTGGAGAATCCCTGCACGCTGAATACGCTCCCCAAGTAGGATTGCCTTTAACGTCTCGGCAGACTCCTCCAAAACATCATTCACTAAAATATATTCGTAGTTGGAGTAATTCTCAATCTCCCGCTTGGCCGTGGCCAACCGGCGCTGGATGACTTCTTCCTTGTCCAACCCGCGGTTCCGCAGCCGCCATTCTAATTTTTCTCTATTTGGCGGAAGAATGAAGATACTGACCGCCTGAGGCAGTTTTCGCGCAATCTGCGCCGCGCCCTGTACATCAATGTCGAGAAGCAAGTCGTGTTGGTGTTTTTCCGCCTCATCCAGGAACCGGGACGCTGTGCCGTAATAGTTGCCGAACACGTCCGCATACTCGAGGAAGGCATCTTGCTTGATCATCCGCTCGAATTCATCGCGTTCCACGAAGTGATACTCGCGTCCGTTTTGTTCGCTGCCGCGTGGCGCACGTGTTGTGTAGGAAACAGAGAAATCCAGGCCCGGAACGATCTTGCGGATTTCATTGACCAGCGTAGATTTTCCTGAACCGGACGGGGCGGAGATGATGAATATCAGGCTCATTATTCGACGTTCTGTACCTGCTCGCGCGCCTTTTCGATCTCCGATTTGATGGCTAGGCCCATCTCGGTAATTTTCAATGCATCGCCGGCTAAACCGGAAGTCTTGGAAAGCAATGTGTTAGCTTCGCGGTTCATTTCTTGTAAAAGAAAATCGAGCTTCTTGCCGACTTCGCTTTGTTGGTCGAGCAATCCAAGAAAATGCTGCACGTGGGTCGTTAAACGGACCAGTTCTTCCTGAATGTCGCTGCGGTCCACAAGCAGGGCCGCTTCTTGAAGCATGCGGTCGGGATCGGCTTGCGATCCAATCAATTCCTGCATGCGCGTCTTTAGCTTGCCCAGATAGCTTTGCAGGATCGTATGCCGGTAATGTTCCACGCTCTTGGCGGCCTTGTGGATCTGCTCCATACGCTCGCGCAACTCGCGTTCAATGCTTTGGCCTTCCTGCTCCCGCATCTGGTTGAGCTGGGAGAAAGCCTCATCGGATTTCGCAAGCACTGCGGCTTCCAGTTCTTCGGCCGGCGCAGACGACTTGGTTTCCAAAGCGCCCGGCGTGCGCAGGATCACATTCAAATCCGGTTCGATGGCGATGCTGAATTCTGCCGCAGCCGCGCGGAAAGCCTGAATATAAGCGCCGACCATTTCTTTGTTGAGCGACATGCTGTCACTGCTGGAACGCTCCAGGCTCAACGTGAGCTCGACGTGCCCGCGGGCCAGCTTTTCTTTGACCGCGCGGCGGAGCTTCATTTCCAGCCCGTCGGTGTCGGAAGGCATGCGGAAGTGCAGGTCAAGAAAACGGTGGTTAACCGACTTCAACGACAGGGCAAATCCCACCTGGCCATTGGCCTGCCCTTTCACCTGCGCAAAACCAGTCATGGAACGGATCGGCATATTTTGGAATCAGGCTTCAGTTTTCTGCGGTTCAGTTTCTTGAAACTGTAAATCATACAGGCGGCGATAGGTTCCCAATTTCTTCATTAATTCTTCATGCGTACCTATATCGGAAATCTTGCCGTCCTCAAGCACCACAATACGATCTGCGCGGCGGATGGTGGAAAGCCGATGCGCAATTACAACCACCGTCCTTCCGGAGATCAGATTGTGCAACGCCGATTGCACCAAAGATTCAGATTCGGTGTCCAGAGCGGATGTGGCTTCATCGAGAATCAGAATCGGAGCGTTCTTCAACAACGCGCGCGCAATGGCGATACGTTGGCGTTCGCCTCCCGAAAGGCGCAACCCACGCTCGCCAATGATTGTGTCATATCCCTCAGGAAATTCCGTGATGAAGTCATGGGCCAGCGCGGCCCGGGCCGCTGCTTCCACATCTTTTTGGGGGACCGAAGGCTGACCGTAAGCAATGTTGTTGCGGACCGTGTCATTAAAAAGAACGGTTTCCTGCGTCACAATTCCGATCTGCGATCGAAGAGAGCCCACGGTCACATCGCGCAAGTCGTTCCCATCCACGGTTAGCTTTCCTGCGGTCACATCAAAGAAGCGCGGGATCAGATGCACCAGCGTGCTTTTACCTGCGCCGCTCGAGCCTACGACCGCGAGGATCTCACCGGCCCTTACTTCTAAATTAATTCCGCGCAGAATGTCGCGGCTCTCCTCGCCATTTCCATTGCCGCCGTAAGAGAAGCTGGCATTCTCGAAACGAATGCTGCCGCTGAATTTCGTTAATACCTTCGCGCCCGGCTTTTCTTTGACTTCGTCTTCGGTGTCCATGAATTTAAAAATCTCTGAAGACGCGCCAAGTGCCTGTTGGAAGCTGTTGTTGAAGAGCGCAAATTTACGTACAGGGCCATACAAACTAAATACAGCGATAAAGAACGCGCTGAAGGTTCCGAGTGTGAATTCGCGATGAACAATACTATTTCGGCCCAATAAAAGAATTAGCGCTAAAGCAATCGCTCCAAGAATGTCCATTAATGGAGAACTGATCGCGGACGCTGCTACTGATCGCAGATTGGCCCGGAACAATCGTTGCGCTGCCGCGCGGAATCGGTTGATCTCCCAGTTTTCCATGCTGAACGCTTTTACGATTCGATTGCCTGTAATGGTTTCGTGAAGGATGTTTTGCATGTCCGCGAGCTTGTCCTGGCCCCCGCGGGTTGTGCTCCGCACACGTTTCCCAATCTTTATCGCGGAATAAATAATGAATGGAATAAAGAGCAATAATACCCAGGCCAATTGGCGACCAAGAATCACTACAGCGGCAGAAATAAATAAAAAAGTGAATAGTTGCTGAAGGAAATCCGCCAGAACACTCGACATCGAATATTGCACACGCTCTATATCATTGACGATAGTTGAAATCAGAGTGCCTGTCGTATGCTTCTGAAAAAATGCAGCCGAACGGCGTAATACGGAAGTATAAAGGTCATTGCGCAGGTCAGTGATCATGCCGAAACCCGCATGGTTCACTAGATACGTTCCGCAATAGTCACAAATACCCTTCAAAACAGTAGATGCGACCAACGCATAAGCAACAATAGTCCAGGCATTATGAAAGCGCGCAGGAACAAATTGCTGTAAGTAAACTACGTGATGGGTATAAGGAATGGCAAAAAGTTGAATAGCGTCAGATCCCGAAGCGGGTTGCAGTACACGATCAAAAATCGGTTTTACGAGCACCAACCGAAAAGCTTCCAGGAAGCCAACCGCAGCTAGCAGCAAGACTCCCAAAACAAGTTGCAACAAATAAGGAATGACATAGCGGACAAGTCGGGTTAATTGCCGCATGGGGAAGGACCTATTTCGCGGGACACGGTCTTGTTTGGGATGTGCACGAAGTAATGAGTTATTTTACTTCACTCGTAGCATTGCTGTTGCCCGGCTTATCGCGGACTGTCGCGGTGGTTCACTTTGACGCGATATCCGGCCTTCTTCAAGCGTTTGCCTAATTCTTCCGAAATCATCACCGAGCGATGCTGGCCACCGGTGCAACCCACTGCAATCGTGAGATAACTTTTGCCCTCGTGAATGTAATGCGGGAGCAAATAAACAAGAAGCTCGGAGATGCGCTCGATAAATTCCTGGGTCTGCGGAAAGCTGCGAATGTACTTGGCGACCTTCGGATGTTTCCCGGTTAAATGACGGAATTCAGGAACAAAGTGCGGATTCGGCAGAAAGCGCACATCGAAAACCAAGTCTGCGTCTTCCGGCACGCCATGACGGAATCCGAAGCTTTGAAACGAAACCAGAATGTGTTTGCCCGACTGCTGTTTCTGGAAGCGCTCGGTTACGTGCGCGCGAAGTTCATGGACATTGAATTTACTGGTATCGATCACCACATCCGCAAGATTGCGGATTTTCTTAAGATGTCGGCGCTCTTCCCCCAGCGAAGCCTTTACCGAATTTTGAATGCCCAGCGGATGCGGTCGGCGCGTTTCGCTGAACCGCCGCAAAAGTACGGCATCCGAAGCCTCGAGAAATAAAACTTTAGTTGGCAGAATCCGGCGCACGGATTGAATGATCTTCGGCAGCGCTTCCAGTCGGCTGCCTTCGCGCACATCCACGACCAGCGCCGTTTTTTCGATTTCCGAAGACGGGCCAATGAGGTCGGCGAAACGTGGAATCAATCCTACCGGCAAATTGTCCACACAGTAGTAGCCGAGATCCTCGAACGCCTTGAGGACCGAAGCTTTTCCGGAACCGCTCATCCCCGTAATAATGACCAGTTCGCCTTGCGGGCGGGTCTCATGGGGGACAGCGTCTTTGGCCAGATTTTTTAACTTTTTTCTAATCTTTTGAGTAATTTTGCGCGGCGCCATTGAGGTGATCTTAGCAGGGTGGCGACAAGCTCGCCAATCAATGCGCAGGTTCCTTGATTACCCACGGAATTGCTGATTATTAAGGACTTTCTTAGCGTTCCCACCGCCCATGCCACTTCTTTGCATACGAACTACAGGCAATGCCTGATAGGAAGATGATCGACTCTCCCTCTACGCTCAACATAGAAATTCGGAGGAGAAAATTTCATGAAATCAATGATTCGTGTGGCGACGCTTTTTGCGTTGCTCGTAGCTTTCGCAGGTTTGGGATACGCGCAGGATAGTCAGAGTTCATCGAACGACCAATCGACATCCCAAGGCGCGAAGCAGGACATGAAGAACGCTGGCCACGCCACGAAAACAGCGGCGAAGGACACTGGCAACGGTACCAAAGCTGCTGCCAAAGATACCGGCCATGCGGCTAAGAAAACCGGCCATGCGGTGAAAACGGGTACAAAGAAAGCGACCAACAAGAGTGCGCAGAAAACCGAAGAAGGATCGCAAAAAGTAAAAGACAAAACCCAGCAATAAGTAATAACCAACAACCGCAAATTATCCTTGCGGATTAACGGACTCTGGAAATTAAAAGTGGTTTAAAAAATTTTAAGAAATCAAAGATAATGCTTGAAAAAATCTAGAGTCCGGAATTCTGCATCCTGCCAAACCTCTCCCGTAAATCCATGGCCTGCTCCGGGATAAATTTGCATCTCATAAGCCATTTCTTTTTTCTTCAGGAGCTCTTCGAGATCGTATGCTTCCTGCACGGGCACCGTGGGGTCTGCGTCTCCATGAAGAATTAACACCGGGCACAATCGCTTCATGAACAACTTGATCTCTTTGGGGAAGCCACCGAAAAACTCCACTACCGCTAACACGCGGCTGTCGAACGCAGCGATGGTCAGCGCGAGATACGCTCCCAGGGAGAACCCCAGCAAGCCGATTCGTTTGCCATCAACGCCAGCTTGTTGCTCCACATAATTCATGGCGTCATAAATCGTCTTCAGCCACATCGGAGAATTCTTCAAGATTGCGCCGCGATCAGAAACCCGTTCATCGCCCGTGCGGTCGAAATAATGAAGCACATACACTGCAAATCCCTGGCGCGCCAGCATGCCCGCCGGCTCGGCCATGCTCTCGTATCCTCCTCCTGAGCCATGCAATCCGATCACAGCAGGGAAGCGTTCCAGGCCGCCTTCCGGGACGAAGCAATCCATGCGGATATCTTTGCCGCCGCTTTCGAAAGTAATTTGCGATTGTGAGACTGAGTGCATGAGAGAGTGTGGCGCGCGTCGCGAGTTTGCGAAGCACATTCCGACAGGTTTCGGGCTTAGGTGCTCATCACAAGTCCTGCTAACTTTTGCAGCGACTCTTCATAAGGGGCCTTCGCAAGTCCATGCTCGGTAATAATCGCCGTCACATATTTTGCTGGAGTGACGTCGAATGCCGGGTTCTCCACCAGCGCGCCGTCCGGGACCATTTGTTTTCCCGCAATATGCGTCACTTCTTTAGAGTTCCGCTGCTCGATGGGAATCTTGCTGCCATCCGGAGTCTGCAGATCGATCGTCGAAAGCGGTGCAGCCACGTAGAAGGGAATGCCATGTTCTTTTGCGAGCACAGCAACCGAATACGTTCCAATCTTATTGGCGACATCTCCATTCGCTGCGATGCGGTCCGCGCCCACCACAATCGCCCCGATTTTGCCCTGCCGCATCATCGCGCCGGCCATGTTGTCGGAAATCACCGTGGTCGGGATGTTGTCTTTGGTCAGCTCCCAGGCCGTCAGTCGCGATCCTTGCAGGAAAGGCCGGGTTTCATCGGCATATACGTGGATCTTTTTACCTTGCTCGATGGCCGCGCGAATGACGCCAAGCGCGGTCCCGTAGCCGCAGGTGGCCAGAGCGCCGGCGTTGCAGTGCGTCAATACACCGCCGCTTGCCGGCATCAGTGTGGCGCCGTGTTTTCCCATGGCCTGATTGATGGCGATATCTTCCGAATGCATCCGCTGCGCTTCTTCAATCAACGCCGCTTTGATTTGTGGAATCGGTCGCACGCGCAGCATTTCAAACTTTTCCTGCATGCGTTTGATGGCCCAGAAAAGATTCACCGCGGTCGGGCGCGTTTCTCCAATGAGCTTGCAGATGGCGTCAAAGTCTTTCTTCAGATCGCCGGTGGTTTCCGCTTTGGAGTTCTTGACGCCGAGCGCAATGCCCATCGCAGCGGAGACGCCTATGGCCGGAGCGCCGCGCACAACCATATTGCGAATCACGTCCGCAACTTGCTCATGCGTTGTGCAATTTACGTAAACTTCTTCGGTAGGCAGCTTCGTCTGGTCGATGAAGCGCACGCCGGAATCGGTCCATTCAAGAGTTTGAATCATAGATTTAAAAAAGCATTGTTTTTTTAAAACATTCAACACTTGCCATTCAGCATTAAGCCATCAACTGTTTTCTAACAGCAGCAAAAAAAGATCAGGGCTGAAAGCTAACGGCTGAGTGCTATGTGCTGTTTTCTCACATCATTTGCTGTGAATATCGAAATAAACGGAGCGGGTGCTGCGGCCTGGTCTACATTCCCGCGCCCCTGGGCTTCTTCACGCTCCACTAAACACATGGCGCCGACAACTTCGAATCCAAATTCGCGCGCGGCTTCAATCGCCTGAATCGTAGAACTGCCCGTGGTGCAAACGTCGTCCACAATGACAACGCGCGCGCCTTTGCCGCGAAAGCCTTCAATCCGTTGTCCCGTGCCGTGCTGCTTTTCTGCCTTCCGCACTAAAAATCCGTTGAGCGTCCCGCTCGTCACTGTAGCTGACACAACAATGGGATCCGCACCCATCGTCAGTCCGCCGATGGCTTCCGGCTTCCAGCCATGCGCTTCAATCTCTTCTAAAAAGACTTGTCCGGTAAGTTGCGATCCGCGTCCGTCGAGCGTAGTCGTGCGGCAATCAATGTAATAGTCACTCTTTCCGCCGGAGGAGAGCTTGAAATCACCCAGACGAAAAGACTTGGTGGCAAGCAGACTGAGCAGTTCTTGTCGCGCAGGGGACATGAAAATCTACGATAACACGGCGAACGGACGCATGCCGATTCGTGTCGGCCTACTGCGTCAATCTATCCAGATGCCGGAAGCCGCCTGTGCCCACGAAGGTCAAAGCCGTCAACGTAAAGTTGTAGGCGATATGAACAATCAGACTTGCCGCCACGGATTTTTTAATCGCCCGCACCGTCGTCAAAACGATTCCGACCACCGAGATCATCAGCACCGGGCCCCAGGCGAAGGACAATTGCGCTCCATGGATCAATCCGAACGTGATGCCAGTGATTAAGATGCTCGCCACCATGCCAATCCGCCGCGCCAACACTGGATATAAAAATCCTCGAAAGAGAACTTCTTCCATGAATGGTCCAAAGCTGATGGCGAAGATCGAAGTTAGATACGCGTCGCGGGCGTTCTCAAAAAATTTGTCGAAAGGGACTTCTTTGGGAATCGGAAGAAAATGCCCCAGCCCTTGAATGGCGAAAAGTAGCACAATGCCCAACCCGGCTAAGTCCCACCATCGCGCATTTGGATTCCTCCAGCGGATGGCTTTAAAAAAAGAAATCTT
>DASXCC010000282.1:0-16609 GCA_036491415.1 Terriglobales bacterium
ATGTCCACAGCGCCCTCAGGCCCCATTACGGCAATCTCGGCCGTCGGCCAGGCGTAGTTCACATCCGTGCGGATATGCTTTGACGACATCACGCAATAAGCCCCGCCATAAGCCTTGCGCGTAATCACTGTAATTTTAGGAACAGTGGCTTCAGCGAAGGCGAAGAGCAACTTGGCTCCGTGCTTAATGATCCCGCCATATTCCTGCTGCGTTCCGGGCAGAAATCCCGGGACATCTTCAAAGGTGATCAGCGGAATGTTGAAGCAATCGCAGAAACGTACGAATCTCGCAGCCTTCACCGAAGCGTTGATATCCAGCGTTCCCGCGAGGATTGCAGGCTGATTGGCAACGATGCCCACGGAGCGTCCATTCATGCGGGCGAAGCCGACGAGAATGTTTTTCGCGTAGTGCTCGTGTACTTCGAAGAAATAACCATCATCCACAATCGCATGGATCACGTCTTTCATGTCATAGGGGCGGTTGGATTCTTCGGGGACGATCTTATCGAGAACTGCGTCGCCGCGATCAGTGGGATCGCTGCAAGGCTTGCGCGGGGGATCGTCGAGATTGTTGGAAGGCAGAAAGCTCAACAACTCGCGCACCATGGAAAGGCATTCGGCGTCATCGTGCGCTTCGAAATGTGCCACGCCGGAAGTTTCGTTGTGCGTGGCCGCGCCGCCAAGCTGATCTTTTGTGACTTCCTCGTGGGTGACGGTCTTAATTACATCCGGCCCGGTGATGAACATGTAGGAAGTCTTGTCGACCATGAAAATAAAATCGGTGATGGCGGGCGAATATACCGCGCCGCCGGCGCATGGACCCATGACGGCTGAGATTTGGGGAATGACGCCGCTGTAAAGCGTGTTGCGGAGAAAAATATCGGCATAGCCCGCGAGCGAGAGAACGCCTTCCTGAATGCGCGCGCCGCCGGAGTCATTGAGCCCGATCAAGGGCGCGCCCATCTTCGCGGCCAGGTCCATGATCTTTACGATTTTGCCGGCGTTCGCTTCCGAGAGCGATCCACCGAAAACGGTGAAATCCTGGGCGAAGACGAAAACCAGACGGCCTTCCACGCGGCCGTAGCCGGTGACAAATCCGTCGCCATAATATTTTTGTTCAGCGGTGCCGAAGTCGCTGGAGCGATGGGTAACGAACTTATCGGTCTCTTCGAAGGTGCCGTCATCGAGTAGGAACTCGATGCGCTCGCGCGCCGACATTTTGCCTTCTTTGTGCTGGCGTTCGCGGCGCTGCGCGCCTCCGCCCTCACTGGCCAATTGATCGCGACGCTTCAGTTCTGCGAGCTTTTGCTCCAGGTCCATCGCGGAATGATTATAGCGGCTCGCGCAAAATTGCGGCGGCTACTGCGCTGCGGCGCCAAGAGGTTCGTATTTATATTTCTTGCCGTCCCACAAAAGCACCGAGGTCATTTGGTCTTCGCCGAGTTCTTCGACGTAAATCGCTTCGACGGTCTTCTTTTTCTTGAGCTGGAATTTTTTCGCGCTGATGTTTTTGTAAGCCAGGTTCACAATCAGGAATTTCGCTTTGGGATCGTCGCTCTTCCACGTATCTTTGCCCGCTCCGTGAATGATGAGCAGCGACAGGCTGCGCTGCTCCGGTTGCAGGGTCGAAAATTGGGTCGTGATATGCGGATCGCTCAGCCCATAAAACGCGCTGGCCGGATCGATTACAGAATATTTGTGCTCGGCAGCATCGATCATGGGATTCGTGCACCGCGCGGCAATCACGATGTCATCCGCGCCGTCGCCGTCGAAATCGGCAATTTGCGGTGCAACCGCGGTGTTGAGTGTGCAATCCTCGCCGAAAGTTTTTTGGACGAAATTATTGTCGATGGCGGCAGAAGATTTTGGCGCATCCTGGGCAAAAACAAAAAATGCAAAGCTCAAAATAAAGGCTGCTAGAAAAGCGAAGCGAAACGTCATGAGCTTACTGTATGCCGCAGCCAGCCCCGTGCAAAGAGACTGACGAGGTGACCGTAGTTTCGCGGAAAAGAAAATTTAGCTGGAAAAATGTTCCCAGCCTTGCGGCTTGAGTTGAGACGCCAGATTTTTCCCGTGGAGGAGGATTAATTTACGTTCGCGGGTGATCTCGCCGATGCGAGTGATCGGAACTCCGGCGAGGCTTTTTGGGATTTTTGCTTTCTTGGCTGCGGTGAACAATAGTTCGTAGTCTTCGCCGCCGTGGAGTGCGAGGTCTAAAGAATTTTCTGCACGGGGTAACGCCGCGGCGGAAATCTTTGCGCCGACTCCGCTCTCCTCGCAGATGTGCGTAAGGTCGGTCGAGAGTCCGTCGCTAAGGTCAATCATGGCCGTCGCCAGATTTTTCTCACGCAGGAATTGGCCTACTCGCAGCCGCGGCTCTGGAGAGAAATGCCGAGGATATTTCCTGGCGTCCGGTTTTTGTCCATGCATCAACTCATGCAGGGCCGCTGCTGATCCTCCAAGTTCGCCCGTGACGTAGATCAAATCACCAGGACGCGCGGTCGAGCGCAGAACGGCCTTGCCCCGGGGCACCGATCCGATGACAACTATGTCCGCCAGAACTCCGCTGCGCGATTGCGCGATGTCGCCTCCGGCCAGGGTGACTTTGTGGCGATTGGCCAAAGCCAGAAATCCGCGAAAAAACCGATCTGCCCACTTCTGCGGTAAATCTTTTGGCAGAGCCAAAGACAAAAATGCGGCGATTGGTTGGCCTCCCATGGAGGCAATGTCGCTCAGCCCCCTTGTGAGGCAACGGTGGCCCACGACTTCGGGCGAATGCCATTCCCGCCGAAAATGGACGCTTTCAAGGCTGAAGTCGGTGGTCACTAGAATTTCATGATTTTTGGGCGGCCGGAGTACGGCGCAATCGTCACCAATGCTGGCGGCAACACGCGGCCAAACCGGGCTCTGGCGGCGGATCCGGGCAATGAGCGCTTTTTCAAGAAGAGGCAAAACGCAATCAATATACCAGCAAGGAAAGCAACTGATACGGACGGCAGAGGAATCTCACAATGGCCTAAGGGAATGGATGATTGCCCTTAAGCGCCTGCTTTCCGGAAGCCATGGGACATGCACTTCCAAGGCCAGTAAGGGGTCTGGAAGGGCGGGTTTTCAGTACAATCCCTTCGTAACACCGTCGGACTCCCGCGTCGTTGACACCGGGAATCTACTTTGTTACCGTAGGCAGGCCGATCAAGACAACAACAAATCTTAACTAAGTCTTGTATTACGTTTGGATTGTGGCTACAGAGCTCTTTAAAACTCATCTGGTTCTGGTAGCAATCAGGTACCGATAAAAACTCATTCCTAAACGGGAAGGGTACCTAGCAAGAAAATGCATGTAAGACCCTAAGTGGGCATTTTGGCGAGTCCAGAATTTACCCGCGTTTTTGAATGGAAGGTACTATTGCGTAAGCGCTTTTACATCCTTTTTGTGGCCCGCGGCGATGATGGCCAGCTTCGCAAGATCTCCATTCCCCTTCACACCCACTACCTGTACGTCTTTGCCGCTGGTTTGGCCATTGGCTTTTTGAGCCTTACAGGCATTGCCAGTTCCTATTTGCGGATGGTGTTGAAGGTTTCGCACTTCAACGAATTGCGCACGCAAAAAGACGATTTGACCAACCGCTACACGAAGCTGGAGCAGGTGGCGCAGGAGCGCGATATGCAGGTGGCATCGTTGGGATCACTGGCGAGCGAAGTTTCCTCGTTATACGGACTGAAATCTGACTCCATGATGACGGCGAACGAAGTTGACAATATTCCCGTCGAAAAAGTGAATTCTTCCATTGACCAGTTTTACGCTCTCAAGACATCTGCGTTGACCGGCGCTACCACAACCGGAATTTCCATGGGGCTCACGAGAAACGTGACCACAGCGGACTGGTTCCGGGCGAATTCTGCTCCGAGTATCTGGCCGGTCGAAGGCCCGATTACTGGGTCCTTTGGGGAGCGTACCGATCCGTTCAACGGAGAAGGCGCATTCCACACGGGCGTGGATATTTCCGCTCCCATCGGGGAAGCTGTGATTGCTCCGGCGGATGGCGTTGTGACCTTCGCAGACTTCATGAATGGCTACGGCCGCGCTATGGAAGTGGACCACGGCCACGGAATCAAGACGCGTTACGGACACCTTTCTGGCTTCGCCGTTGCCGATGGCCAGCACGTGCATCGCGGAGATACCATCGCCTACGTTGGCAGCAGCGGACGTAGCACGGGCCCGCACCTTCACTACGAAGTTCGCATCAATGACACGCCGGTCAATCCGCATAAGTATCTGCGTATGACCTTTGCTCACGTTAGTGGATTCTCCGCTGGCAGCTAGCCTCTTCACCCAGTAGCCCCAGAAACAATTCAGCAGCAGCCTCCCATATAATGGACATTCTGCGTTCCTATGTCCGCCAATCTTGATCAAATCGTGGCCGCTACCCGCATCCGGGTCGAAAAAGCGCGCTTGACCACGGACCTGCGGGATTTAGAGCGGCGTGCATCCATGCACGTGCCGCGCGGATTTCGCCAGAAGCTGAAGGCAAAAGGGCAGAGCGGGATCGCCGTTATTTCTGAGTTGAAGAAAGCGTCGCCTTCACGTGGCTTGATTCGTGCGGACTTTCATCCGGCACAGCTGGCGAAAGAGTTGGAGCAGGCGGGCGCGGGAGCATTGTCAGTGCTTACTGACGAAGAGTTCTTTCAGGGATCGCTACAGAACCTTGAAGTCGCTTCGTCGAATGTGAAAATTCCGTGCCTTCGCAAGGATTTCATGATCGACGAATTTCAGGTACTCGAAGCGCGGGCCCATTCTGCGGATGCGATTCTGTTGATTGTGGCAGCGTTGTCGCAGGCGGAACTTGGGAATCTCTCCCGCGTAGCCAAAGAGCACGGACTGGATGTTCTATGCGAAGTGCACGATGGCGATGAGTTGCAGCGGGCTCTGGATGCTGGATGCGACCTGATCGGGGTAAACAGCCGAAACCTGAGAACGTTCAAAGTGGATTTACAGACGGCATTCCAATTGGCCGCGAAAATGCCAAAAAATATTTTGAGCGTGGCCGAGAGTGGCATTCACAATGGCGCCGACATAGCCCGCTTGCGGAGCGCCGGTTATGGCGCATTTCTGATCGGCGAATCGTTAATGAAGGAAAAGTCTCCGGGAGAGGCGCTGAAAAGACTTCTGGCGGAAGCCATGGCCCCGGTGGCGAGCGTCTAGCTTTATGACCTGGGTCAAGATCTGTGGCATCACCAATCTGGAAGACGCGCTGACTGCGGTGGACGCAGGTGCTGATGCGCTTGGGTTTGTGTTTTACGAGAAGAGCCCCCGGAAAACTACAGCGGAAACGGCGCGGAAAATCATCGAAAAATTGCCGGCGAACATCGAAAAGGTCGGAGTATTTGTCCTTGGCTCTGGCGAGAACATCGCCGAAATTGCAGAGCAGGCGAAGCTGTCGTCGGTGCAGGTGCATATCCGCGAAAAGAGTGGAACTTTGTTTCAGCCCATTTCTTCGGGACGTAAACACTACCTCGCTGTTTCTGCCAACGATTTTTTCGATCAGGAAAATGCTGAATTTGCGGTTCCCAAAAATGGCGCCGATGCCTCACAATGGCTGCATGCAGTATTCCTCGATTCCGGCACTCCGCAACAGCCCGGCGGCACCGGCAAAGTTTTTGATTGGCACAAAGCTGTGGCGACCGCTGAGCTCATTCAACGGTCCGGGCTTCGCCTGGTTGTAGCCGGCGGACTTACTCCTGCAAATGTAACGGAAGCCATGAAAGTCCTCCATCCCTGGGGTGTAGATGTCTCCTCGGGCGTGGAAGCAACGCCGGGTAAAAAAGATCCGGAAAAGGTGCGGGCATTTATTTCAGCAGTGAGACGGGCTGAGAAAGCGATTTAGCAATGGCCACAGCAAGCGTGACAAAAGGGAACAATAGAAAATCACCGAACTCCGCGAAAAAGCCTGTAGGCCGCTTCGGCGCATACGGCGGCCGCTATGTGCCTGAAACTCTGATGGCCGCGCTTGCCGAGTTGGAGAACGAATACGAACGAGCGAAGAAAGACCGCAAGTTCCATACCCGCCTGACGGAACTTTTACGGACTTTTGCCGGACGCCCCACGGCTTTATTTTTCGCGCGTCGTCTTACAAAGGAACTGGGCGGGGCGAAGATTTACTTGAAACGCGAAGACCTTCTCCACACCGGCGCGCACAAAATTAACAACTGCCTGGGGCAGGCTTTGCTGGTAGAGCGCATGAGCAAGCGGCGCATTATTGCTGAAACGGGAGCAGGGCAGCACGGAGTGGCTACCGCCACCGTTTGCGCGTTGTTCGGATTTGAGTGCGTCGTGTACATGGGCACCGAAGACATGCGCCGTCAGGAACTGAACGTCTTCCGCATGCGGTTGCTGGGGGCGGAAGTCCGCGGCGTGAAATCCGGTTCATGCACTTTGAAAGACGCAATCAACGAGGCTTTGCGCGATTGGGTGACGAATGTCCGCACGACGCATTATTTGTTAGGCAGCGTCCTTGGCCCGCATCCGTATCCGACGATGGTGCGCGATTTCCATCGTGTGATCGGGCAGGAAGCGCGCAAACAGATTTTAAAAGCCGAAGGCAAGTTGCCTTCCATGATCATCGCCTGCGTTGGCGGCGGATCGAATGCGATTGGCATCTTCCACGAATTTATCCGCGACAAGAAAGTGAAATTCGTTGGCGTGGAAGCCGGAGGCCGCGGGCACAAACTCGGCGATCATGCCGCGCGTTTTCGCGGAGGCCTGCCTGGTGTGTTGCAGGGAACGTATTCGTATGTGTTGCAGGACCAGGCCGGGCAGATTGCTTTGACGCATTCGGTTTCCGCGGGGCTCGATTATCCTTCGATCGGGCCGGAACACGCCTGGCTTAACGATATTGGCCGCGCGGAATATGTGGCTGCTTCGGATGCCGAAGCACTCGACGCCTGCAAAACGCTTTCCCGCACCGAGGGAATTATTCCGGCGCTGGAATCGTCGCATGCGGTCGCGGAAGCAATCAAGCGCGCGCCGAAGATGAAGAAATCCGATGTGCTCGTCGTGAATATTTCCGGACGCGGCGACAAAGACATCGGAATCCTTCGCGAGAACCTGGATTTGAATTAACAAGATTCAATGAACGAAGTTTTGTATTAACACGTAAGAACGAAAACCGCACCCCATGGCCCTGGACTTTCATCGCAAACCTTCGCTCGTCGCGTATGTAACCTGCGGCGATCCTGACCTCGCGAAAACGCAGGACATCGTACTTGCTGCTGTCAAAGCAGGTGCAGGCGTAATCGAACTCGGCGTTCCCTTCAGCGATCCGCTGGCTGATGGCCCTGTAATTCAGCGGGCCAGCGAGCGCGCCTTAAAACACGGAACTTGCCTTGAAGATGTTTTGCGGCTGGCTTCGGAAATCCGCAAGCAGTCGCAAGTGGGGCTGGTTATTTTTTCATATCTGAATCCGATCGTCCGCATGGGGCTGGCAAAGTTTGCCGATGTGGCCAAGGCTGCGGGCGTAGATGGCGTCCTTGTAACCGATCTTCCCGTAGAAGAAGCGGACGAATATTTATACGAGATGCGCAAGCGCGCGCTGGCCACGATTTTTCTGGCGGCCCCGACAAGTACGAATGCGCGGCTAAAGAGCATCGCCGAGGTTTCAACAGGATTTGTGTATGCCGTTTCCCGCACGGGCGTCACAGGAGCACGCAAGCAATTGACCAATGACGCTCAGGAACTAGTGCTGCGGTTGCGAAAATATACGAAGTTGCCGATCGCCGTGGGTTTTGGCATCTCAAGCCACGAACAATTTGCGGAAGTAGGAAAATTTGCAGATGCGGGCGTGGTGGGTAGCGCGATTGTTGAGACCATCGAGCGCAATACAGGCAAAGAAGCAGAATCTGTGGCACAATTTGTGAACCAGCTTTTCAAGAAATCTCAGCCTTCCGTTGCATAAAAGATCCGGCCGGTGGACAGTAGTCCTCGAAGTGCCCGTTTCTATCGCAAGCCACGGATAATCTGAGGAATGAACGCGCATGGACATATCAGACTGGCGTAAGCAAATCGATGAGATTGACCGCAAGTTAGTCGAGTTGATTAACAACCGGGCAAAAGCGGCGCATGAAATTGGCAAACTCAAGCGGGTTGCAGCCATGCCGATTTATGAGCCCGATCGCGAACGTACGGTTTTTAGCAACGTTTGCAAAATGAACCATGGGCCGTTGGCGGATGCGGACCTGCTGCGGGTGTATGAGCGTTTGATTGATGTGATGCGGCAGATTCAGAAAGAAGAAATTGCGCCCGATGCCGCCGAAGAGATGGGCTCTACAGAATTAGACTCACAGGTTGACGACTAGATTTTGATCCGTCGCTCCTGAACAGGCTGAATCACAAAAAATTATGATCGTTGCAATGCTGGATACAGCAACTCAAGAACAAATACAGGATGTAATCGAACATCTTGTACGCATGGGTTTCTCCGTGCACCGCACCACAGGGGTGCGGCAAACCATTTTGGCGGCCGTGGGCGCGCGCATTGATTTTGACATCCGCAACCTGGAAGTCCTTTCGGGTGTAGAGCACGTCCACCGCATTAGCTCGCCTTACAAGCTTGTGGGCCGGTCTTTCCGCCCTGAAGGCACCACAATCAGTTTTAAGAATGGCCTGAAGATCGGCGGCGACGAAGTAGTCGTCATTGCCGGCCCGTGTTCCGTGGAATCGCGCGAGCAGCTATTTGCTGTCACCGAACAAATTGCCAAAGCTGGCGCAAAAGCATTGCGTGGCGGAGCGTTCAAGCCCCGTTCGTCGCCCTATTCGTTTCAGGGTATGGGACTCGAGGGTCTCAAACTGCTCCGTGAAGCCGGAGACAAGTTCGGATTGCAGATTGTCAGCGAGGTCATGGAGATCTCGCAGATCGAACTAATGTTGCCTTATGTGGATATCTTCCAGGTTGGCGCGCGCAATATGCAGAATTTCAATCTGCTGCGCGAGTTGGGAAAGATCAAAAAGCCAGTGCTTTTAAAGCGCGGCATCGCCGCCACTATCGAAGAGTTACTGCTTTCCGCCGAATATATTATGGCGGGCGGAAACTACGATGTGATCCTGTGCGAGCGCGGCATTCGCACTTTCGAAACTTACACGCGCAACACCATGGACATTTGCGCCATTCCCGTCGTACACAAGCTTTCCCATTTGCCCATGGCCGCCGATCCTTCGCACGGTACGGGCCTTCGCGATAAGGTTGCGCCCATGGCGCGTGCTTCGGTTGCAGCGGGCGCGGATGTGCTTTTGATCGAAGTGCATCACGATCCTGACAAGGCCCTGTCGGATGGTGCGCAGTCGCTCTATCCAGATCAGTTTTCCAGGTTGATGGATGAGCTGCGCATGATTGCTCCAGCGGTTGGAAGGAAGATCGCTTAGCGCACGCAGCTGCGAATCGCGATGCCCATTCGCCAAATCACAATCATCGGTACGGGACTCATCGGCGGTTCTCTCGGACTGGCATTAAAAAAATACGGCTTCAAGGGCCGCATCGTCGGCTGCGACCGCGCACCTGTACTTGAACGGGCCCACGAAAAAGGCGCGATTGATGAAGCCCATACCCATCCTTCCGATTCCATTCGTAACAGCCAGGTCATTGTTCTCGCGACGCCTGTAGGCGGGATCCTCGAAATGATCGGCCTGCTTGGGCCTTCGCTTCCAGCGCACACTTTACTGACAGATGTCGGCAGTACCAAGGCCGAGGTATTAGCTGCTGCGACCAAGGTCTTCGGGAAAGATGTGGGCCACCGTTTTCTTGCCGGACATCCCATGGCAGGCAAGGAGCAGTGCGGCGTGGAATATGCCGATCCGGAATTATTTCAAGGCGCGGCCTGGTTCTTCGCGCCAGCGGATGGGCAGGACATTTATCAGGGATTGAGCGGCGAATTCCTCGAACTGGTCTCCGCGATTGGTGCGCGTATCGCCAGTTTGAATGCCGATGAGCACGACAATCTTTGTGCGTGGATAAGCCACTTGCCGCAGATGATTTCGACGGCACTGGCGGCTACCCTGGTGGACGAATACGGCGAACAAGCGCCATTGCTCGAAGCCGGAGGCCGTGCATTGCGCGAGATGACGCGCATTGCGGGCAGCCCTTATTCCATGTGGCGGGACATTGCGCTGACCAACAAGAAAAATCTTCACGATGCGATTTTCAAGCTGGAACAGAGGCTTGCCCACATCCGGGAAAATCTCGACACGCGCGAACTCGCGATGGAGTTTGAGAAGGCCCATCATCTGCGAAAGATCAAGCCCAAGAAGAGTTCGGATAAGCTGCCTCAATAGGCAATCCTCAACAGCGTCATGCTGACCGAAGTGAGAACACGCGAAGCGCGCAGTTCTCACAAGTCGAAGCATCCCTATAATTTCGGAAAAGGTAGGGATTCTTCGACTGCGTATTTGTTCCACAAGCGGAACAAATACTTCGCTCAGAATGACAAGAGTTTTGGGCAAAGTTTACGCGAACAGCATGTGCCTCTGCGCGACCTATTCTCGCGCCTCGCTTTGTTTTAGAATCGCTTCAGAATGAACAAGGTCGTCGCCAACGCTGACGAGGCGGTCCGTGACATCTTCGACGGCGCGACCATTATGCTCGGCGGTTTCGGCCTCTGCGGCATTCCTGAAAATCTCATTCACGCGCTGATTCGCAACGGCGTAAAAAATCTCCAGACCATCAGCAACAATATGGGCATTGACGGCGTGGGTATGGGACTTCTGCTCGAAGCCGGACAGATTCGCCGCCACAGCGGCAGCTACGTTGGGGAGAACCGTTTGCTTGAGCAGATGGTGATCAAAGGCGAACTTGATTTGGAGCTTGTGCCACAAGGAACTTTTGCGGAACGTATTCGGGCAGGCGGCGCGGGAATTCCCGCCTTCTACACTCCAACAGGTGTCGGTACGGTTGTTGCCGAGAAGAAAGAAACGCGCGAATTTGACGGCAGAACATACGTGATGGAGCGGGCGTTCAAAGCCGATTTCGCGCTGATTAAAGCCTGGAAGGGCGATACCTGGGGCAACCTGATTTATCGCAAGACGGCACGCAATTTTAATCCCATGATGGCGACGGCGGCCAAAGTAACGATTGCCGAAGTGGAAGAGTTAGTCGAGGTGGGAAAGTTGGACGCGGATTCCATCCACACTCCCAGCATTTACGTGAAGCGAATTTTCCAGGGATCGAATTACGAGAAACGCATTGAAAAAAGAACGCTAAGAAAAAGTTGATCAGGCGATTATCTCGACTAAGGACTCGATTGGCTGCTCCTGAAAAAGTCGCGAAAGATTAAACACGAGAGATAAGCTGTGAAAGAAAAAGACACAAAAGAAAAAGCTGGAAAAGACAACGACAAGCGCGAGCGCATCGTGCGCCGCATCGCGAAAGAGTTGCGCGACGGTTTCTACGTGAACCTCGGCATCGGGATGCCCACGCTCGTCGCCAATCATGTCCCGCCGGGAATCGAAGTCGTGTTGCAAAGTGAAAACGGCATGTTGGGCATCGGGCCCTATCCGTTCGAAGGCCACGAAGATCCCGATTTAATTAACGCCGGAAAAGAAACGATCACGGAAATGCCGGGCACGGCATTTTTCTCCAGCGCCGATTCTTTCGCCATGATCCGCGGTGGTCACATCGACTTGAGCGTACTTGGCGCCATGGAAGTGGATGAAGCAGGCAACATTGCGAATTGGATGATCCCCGGGAAGATGGTCAAAGGTATGGGTGGAGCGATGGATCTTGTTGCGAGCGCGCGCCGCGTGATCGTCGCCATGGAACACACCACGCGCAAAGGCGCGCCGAAGATTTTGAAGAAATGCACGCTGCCCCTGACAGGGCTCAAAGTCGTGGACACAATCGTTACGGAAATGGGTTGCATCCGCGTAACCCCGGCAGGATTGAGTCTGGACGAAATCGCGCCGGGATTGAGTCCCGAGGACGTGCAGAAGGCCACCGAGCCGAAGCTGATCATAAGCCCGAAGCTTAAGACGATGGAAGTTTAGAACTGCCTTACACCATCCGAAACGGCGCGCTCAACAATCGCGCAGGCAGCATCACAACCGCCCACACCAGTGCTAACGCTCCATGCACCGCGATTCCGACAATGCGCAAGGGAAGCAGCAGCAACCAGACAATCGGAAACAGGATGAGCGCAGCGAGAGCGCAGGGCCAGCACAAAACGAAAAGTATGCACCACAGAAAAAATGCGAACATGGGTGTTCTCCAGCCTTCTAATTCAGAATACGCGGGACACCCCTTAAATGTTCCCTGATGTTTGCTAGTTTTTGTTCCAGCTTTTCAGCCGTTCCGCTTCGAATTCATCGCCGTGCTGCCAGCCGATCAGGTTCTCCATGCTGGCGGCTTTCCAGCCCAGAGCGAACCCGAATCGTGCCATGGCGGCATCCCCGACAAAGTTCATCTCAGGACGATATTCATCGCTCGGCTGGTGATACCGGTTGGTCGTGTAGTCCTCGGCCTGCTTTTGTCCCCAGGCTTCTGTGCGGCCTTTATATTTCAAACCTTCAGTCACAGAAAAAGCCGGAATGCCGACGTGCGCAAGGCTGAAGTGGTCCGAGCGGTAGTAGTAGCCGGCGCCGGGATTGGAATCCGGACGGATGGCCAGGCGAAATTCTTTAGCCATGGCCTGAACAACCGGATAAAAAGTCGTTCGCTCCGAACCAGAGACTTCCACTTCCTGAGGTTCGCCAAGCGGAGGAATGTCGTCGTAATTCAAATCCAAAGTGATTTTTCCGGCAGAAATGGGAGGATGTTTTCCTAGATAATCGGAACCAAGTAGCCCCTGTTCCTCGGCGGTGACAGCGGCAAATAACATCGACCGTCGCGGCTTAATGTCAGACATGGCAAACGCACGGGCCATTTCCATAAGAATTCCGCACCCCGACGCATTGTCGTCGGCGCCGTTGTAAATATTGTCGCCGGGCATGTCAGGACGAATACCAAGATGGTCATAATGTGCCGTGTACAGCACGGCTTCGCCCTTTAGTTTCGCGTCGGTACCAGGCAGCATAGCGACAACATTGTTCGATTCGAAGCGGCGAATCTTGCTCACCATGTGGGCTTTGAGCTTGACGGGAAGTTCGAGGGGATGAAAATTCGTGGATTGTGCATCGAAGATCATCTTATTGATATCGAGGTTGGCCATCGACGCCAGTTTCCCTGCGACTTCCAACTGCACCCACGAAGCGACTTTCAGCAGAGGCATGCCCTCTGCCTTCAAATACGACTTTTCGCCGGAGTTCGAATTTCGCACTACTTCCCACGGATAGCTCGCCATTTCTGCCTTATGCACAAGAATGACGCCGACCGCACCTTTGCGCGCGGCTTCCTCATATTTGTAAGTCCAGCGTCCGTAGTAGGTGAGAGCTTTGCCCTTGAAAAACTTTTCATCGCTCGATGGAGGCTCATTCACCAGCATGAGCAGAACTTTGCCGCGCACATCCACACCTTTGTAGTCGTCCCACTTATATTCTGGTGCGTCGATGCCATAGCCGACGAAAACGATAGGCGCGTCCACATCAGAAGACGTTTGCTGCGTTTGGTCGTAAGCCACATATTCATCGAGCGGCTTCAGATCGAGCGCTGGTCCGCTCTTGGGAGCAAGCGTGAAAGTTGTTCCGGTAGCAGGCGTGATTCCAACAAGAGGAACTTTTTGCAGATACGTCCCGTTATCGCCGGCGGGCTTGAGTCCATAGAGGGAAAATTGCGTGGCGATGTAGGCGGCGGCAATGTCGCCTCCGCGCTGACCGGTGCCACGGCCTTCGAGCAGATCATCGGAGAGAAACTTTACATGCGCGCGAATATGCTCGGGATCGATCTTCTGCATGGCAGCGATTGCCGGTCCGGGCAAATGTGCCGAGGCTTCGAGATCACTACCAAGTTTTTTCGGGGCAGCCCATAAGAGAGAAACACATAAGACGAGAGACAGCGAGATAAGAACATTCCGCATGAGGTGATGCTCCTGATGACTTTAGAAAATCTTTTATGGAATTCCAGCAGGGGCTCCATCGTGGAGCGCTTGCCTATTGCCCGGAGGATTGACAGCAGGGCCGACGATCTTCTGGGTGAAACGTTGATTCATTCTAAATAATTCCCGCCTTACGCAAAACCTTTCGTGTGAGCCCGGTGAGCGGAAGTGTAACTACCTTTGAGTTTGACACCCACCTGCCTTCAACGCCGCCAGAAATGGGCTTCTCTACGATGTGCACGGTGTAATCGGTGACGGTGATGGAATGGCGCAGGATAAATTTTGGGACATCGCCGTGCGGTCCGCCGTTTAGCGCGACGATCTCCGGCAACTCCCACATGCCCGCCATAAGCGATGCGTTGTGCGGCCTTTGCACCAGGAATACCGCTGCATCGCGGCGGTCGAACGCATAGTGGACGGTTTTTTTCTGCTGTCGAGCGGATTTTTCGATGCGGGGGAGCGCGCTTTTCGCCCGACAAAAATCGTGGATTGGGCACACGATGCACATTGGCTGTTGCGGAAGGCAAATCGTAGCGCCCAGTTCCATCATGGCCTGGTTGAAATCGCCGGGACGATTTGCATCCAGCAGTTGACCGGCAAGTCCCCAGACAGCCTCGCCCTCCAAGTGCTTCCCTGAAATTCTTCCCAGCACTCGCTCGACATTTCCATCTACGACTGCAATAGGTTCGTTGTAAGCGATGCTGGCGATCGCAGCGGATGTATATCGCCCTATGCCCGGAAGGCTCCTGAGTTCGCCGGATGTTTGGGGGAAGGTGCCATGGCGCTCCTGCACAATTTTCCTGGCCGCGGCGTGGAGCATACGTGCGCGGCGGTAATATCCGAGGCCGCTCCATGCGGCCAGTACCGAAGATTCTTTGGCTTTGGCCAGTTTTTCGACCGCCGGAAATTTCTGCAGAAATCGCTGGTAGTGGTCGATGACCGCCGCAACGCGTGTCTGTTGCAGCATAATTTCTGAAAGCCACACATTGTAGGGATTTTTATTCTTACGCCAGGGTAGGTCGCGCTTGTTCGCGTCATACCAAGCCAGTAGCTTGCGCCGGAAGGGCACGGGTGTAACGCTGGGTTTCGATTTTAGCGATGATTTCGATGGCATTTAGAAGGTGCAGCGATTGTAAAGCCGCTGTAATTCTTCGTTCAATCCATGTTGAACATAAAGTTAGTCTCTTATAATTGAAAAAACTTATGAAATATTGCCGCTTTAGTTTGAATCAGGAAACCAAGTACGGATTGATTGAGTCGGTCGCCGGCCAGGATGTGATCACGCGAATTTTTTTGATCGCGCCCGGACAATCTGAAGAAGAACTCGAAGACCTGCCAAGCAAAAAGATCAATACGCTCCCATTGGCAAATGCCATTCTGCATGTGCCCGTGCAGCCTTCGAAAATTATTTGTGTTGGCCGCAATTATCGTGAACATGCCGCCGAGCTCGGACATGACGTACCTACTGAGCCGCTGATTTTTATGAAGCCGCCCTCTTCTTTGCTGGCGCCCGGCAAAAATATTCGTCGTCCGAAAATTTCGGAGCGAGTGGATTTTGAAGGTGAACTGGGTGTCGTGATTGGAAAAACCTGCCGCAAACTTTCTGATGCCGACGATGTGAAGCCGTACATCCTCGGTTACACCTGCGTAAACGATGTGACCGCTCGCGACCTGCAAAACAAAGACAATCAATGGACGCGCGCCAAGGGCTTCGATACGTTCTGCGCCGTTGGACCTTTAGTCACGCAGGAACTCGATCCTTGGGCCGGAGTTGGTGTAGAAACGCAAGTGAATGGAGAGATTAAGCAGCAGGGGAATACAAAAGATTTCATCTTTACCCTGGACGCTGTCCTCCGCTATATCTCTCAGGTCATGACGTTGCTTCCGGGCGACCTGATCGCGACGGGAACTCCAAAAGGCGTTGGTCCGATTGTGGCGGGAGATGTGGTAACAGTTGCCGTGGAAGGCATAGGCACGCTTTCGAATCCGGTGGTGAATGACAATTAGGGCTGGAGCTAAGTTCCCTGATTTTAATTGATTTTGGTTTTAACTAATTTTGGTTTTAATTGAATTTGGTCTTAACTAAGAAGAAGCGTGGGGAACGCCTTCCAGTTTTTTGCCGACGCTGTCGAGCACGCCGTTAATAAATTGCACCGACTCCGGAGCGGAGAATTTGCGGGCAATTTCAATGGCTTCGTTGATCACCACGGCGCGCGGCGTTTCCGGAAAACATAAGAACTCTGCCACTGCGGCGCGAAGAATATTTCGGTCCACGGCAGCCATACGATCCATGCGCCAATGCTCGGCGTGTTTTTCGATCAAGCCGTCGATTTCCGAAGCGCGGTCCGTAGCTACCCGAAAAAGATCTTCAGCGAAGCCTTGCACGTCATTGCCGACGTCGCCACGCTCCTTCCAGAACGTCTTGCGCACGTCTTCCGGACGCTGCTTGGCCATGTCAGCCTGAAACAGCATTTGCAGCGCCAGTTCTCGTGATTTGCGTCGGGTTCCCATGAGTTAGATAAATGATCCAGTCAGATATCAGGTAAATGATTAACGGAAAATGTTCAACAAAGTCTGCAAATCCAGTTTACAATGCTTTT
>DASXCC010000283.1:0-35880 GCA_036491415.1 Terriglobales bacterium
TGGTACCAGCTTTCGCTGACGCGCTTCATGGGCGGCAGAACTTCGACAAACTCGCCCATTTCGCGGGCCACGAAATTCCAGCCTTCGCGAATGTGGCGGTTCAACGAGAGGGCTTTGTATTGCGTAAGGATGTAGACCTTGCGCAGGTCTGAATTCACACAATTGGAAAGGGTGACGTCAATAATCCGATAAATGCCGCCAAAGGTTACGGCAGGCTTGGCGCGATCGCGGGTAAGAGGATAAAGGCGTTCTCCGGCTCCTCCCGCTAAAAGAACTCCGAGCGTATCTTTCATAGTGCTGGCATGGCCCTTGCGCTTGGATGCAAACTGTTTGTTTCGGGGACACCCGCCAGCAGATTTTGACTAAGCCAGCGTTACTGCATTGCTACAAAAAATTAAGGTAGATACTAGCACACGCAGACGGTTGATTAAGCCCTGGCCTCAGTTGCCTGATGAATGCAGTAAAACTTCACCTGAAACATCCTGCAAGGGAAGATTCGGGCCCTGCCACTTCAGCGAAAATACCTGCGCACCCAGCGTATGTGTCATGGAAACATGAATATGATGCAACCCCGCAGCGAGGACGATGCTTCCCGACGCTTCCTGGACCGCATTCCCTTTTGTTCCGCATACCAGCGTCTGTGGAAGTGGGCTGACGGCTACGGTTTTGGAGTCCATGGTTAAGGACGCGGCGTCCGTTCCGAATAACATAAATGTGTAACCTCCGTCGGTCGGGACCTTGAGCAGGCCGTCATAGACGATTCCGTAGTTGTCGTTACGTTTGCGGACAGATAAATCCAGATTGTTCACGATATTGTTTGCCGACGATGAAAGTTGATCGAACTGCGGAAGTCCGTCCCATTTCCCTTCGTAATATTGATAGCGCAACCCCGGTTGCGCGTTGGTATCCGGCAGGGAAGGAATTGCCTTATTGCCGATCACCACAGGTTCATAAGCCCAATCTACGTTGCCGTGATCGTCGATTGTTTTTAGTAAAACGCGGAAACGTCCGGAACCGTCCCATAAAGTTCCTTCTGCGTCGGGAAATTTGTGATGCACGACTTTGCCCTTGGCTATTTTGCCATCCCCAAAGAACCATTCGTAGGATTGAATTTTGCCGCTGGCAATTTGCGAAAGAGAGGCGTCGAAGGTGATTTTCTGGTCCGGCTTCAGCGCGCCCTTGGTGTAGGTAAAAGCTGCATTTAGTCCGTCCGAACCTGCTGCAAAGGTCGGAGCATGCGCATTGTCGCGAAGATTCAGTGGTACGTCTTTGTCAGAAGCCACCATTCCGGGCAATTTCACATGGCTAAAACTGACGCCGCCCACATCACCAAGTAAAGTAGAGGGCACCAGCGACGGAGTTTCAATCGCCCAGATATTCGAGAAAGTTACATCGCGGACTTTTGGATTGTCCTGCTCAACCTGAAAGAGCGAGGTCCAATCTTCCAGACGAATGTTGTCGAAGTGATAGCCCACATGCTCGCCTTTGCCGTTGTTGTCCTCCCATACTTCAAACAGGGCGAAGGGAACTCCGCAACCGCCAACCCCCATGTGAATCACGTCGGAATCACGCAGCGTGAAGTTATGGCTGTTAAAAATCTTTTGCGGCCAGCCTAAACGCACAATGTTCGAGATGCTGGTGGAGAGAACACTGTTCTCCATCACAATGTTGTCCACATCTTTGCCAGGGCTGGTCATGGCCTCTTGCGTGTATCCGTCCCAGTTGCCGAGCATCGCGATCACATCATCCGCCGCGCGGAAAAAGCTGTCGCGGATCACACCATCGCCGCTACCCAGCCAATCCATACCGTCCTGGTTGGCGTTGCTCTCGCGGCCCCCGATGACTTTAATATTGTCGTAAGTGATGTGGTGGGAATCCTTCAGCTGGATCATCCACGTGCGGCTCCGTACGACACAGGTCAGACCATCCACTTCAATATTTTCGGCATTGTCCATGACGATGCAGTGCCAGTTCTTTTTATGCATCCAGCCTTCGTCGGCATTGGGATCCTGGGGGCCGTCGTAAACGATCACGCCGCGCCCGAAAACCTTTACATTTTTGACTTGCCAAATATTCAGACTGCCAAAGATCACGGCACCCGGCGCGAGATAGATGTTGTCGCCGTCTCGCGCATCAATGCTTTCGTGGTACACCCCGGCTTTGTAGTAGCGAACGCCTGGCGTTCCTTCCCGCGGAACATTCTTCTCAGGGGCATTGGCGAAAAGAAAAAGCATTTCCGCGCCTACAAGATGATCACCGGGACGGGTAATGGAAAGCTTGGCAGGATTGTCGATGGTGAATGAAATTGTTCGACCCTGAACCTGCGGACGGATCCCCCATCGCCAAGGCTGGACTTCCACCCCTTTTTGCCAATAGTCGTCCCTGGGCGCGGTGATGGCAATTTTCGCCTTGCCCTGCAGATCAAAATTGATGAAATAGTAATTCGCCGCTGCTTTGGAAAAAAATGCAGGCTTGCCATTGATTGTGATAGTGAAGCGGTCGGTTTGCATCTCCTGCGGAACGGGAGTGATGCTGACCTTAGCGAAGGACAAAGACGAAAAAAGTAGAAGCATCCACAGGATTGCTAATGCACGCATAGAAAAGGGAATTTTCGCGAGAGAAGTTTACACTACCGGGCAGGTTAGGACGTATAAAGCGTTATTCTTCTTCGACTTTAATCCGTAATGATTTCAAGAACTTCAAATCCTGATCGCTGACTTTGAACTCAAAATTATTACTGGTCGGAGAGGTAACGAGAGTGGTTTTCTCTGTGCTGCTTTCGCCGGGCTTGCTGATGCCGATTGTCGCCTCGAGTACCAGAAAGATGTCGTAGCCGCCGTCTTTGATTTTGGAGACCACTTCGGCAATGGAGTCTGAATCCGCCAAAGACTCGTTAATGGCTTCGCCCAACTCTTTCATCAACTGTTTAAGTTGTTGATCCACATGACCCCCTGCATCCCGTTTTGCTACTGATGGTTAGATGTTAAAACGTGCCCCAATGATGCGTACCACAGCAATTTACTGTGGTTGGTATTCTAACCCTGAAGTATCCCAAACTCTTGGTAAAATCATCGGGGATGGCCAAAGTCTTCACTTTCAGAAATTTGGGTCTTGCCACGCGAGTTGCGGCGGACCAGGTAAAACGTTCACAAGGCGCTAATGCTTTGTGGAGAGGCGTGCTCGCATGGGCCCGGCACATCGGACATGTGCTTCACCAGCTTTGGCTTGAAGTTACGGGATTTATTTTCTTTGCCGTCGCGGCAATTGGCGCTGTGGGAATTATTCGCGAATACGTGCAATACACCGCCGGAAAATCCAGCTATGCGCGTCTCGGTCTTGCGATCGGCTTTACGCTCTTGTTTACCTGGTTCGGGCTCAGTTCTTTTTGGCGACTACGCCGAAAGTTAGCGAAGTTGGCGGCAGCCAAGTAGTTTCGGAGCTAAGGTGGCGAACACCTTACTCGACATGACGGACAAACTAAAAACTCCCGCTGCTGACAACCCTGAAACTTCTTCGCATATTCCCATTCAGCCCATATACACCGAAGCTGATCTGGAAAATTCCAACCTGGAAAATTCAAACCCGGAAAATTCGAGCTATGACGAGCAAATCGGCTATCCGGGGAAATATCCGTTTACCAGGGGTATTCAGCCGACTGGCTATCGAGGCCGCCTGTGGACCATGCGTCAATATGCCGGCATGGGCGACGCCGAAGAATCCAACAAGCGATACAAATATCTGCTCTCGCACGGCACGACAGGCTTGTCGGTCGCTTTCGATCTTCCGACGCAAATCGGTCTTGATTCGGACAGCGCCCTTGCCGTCGGCGAAGTAGGAAAGGTTGGTGTGGCCATCGATTCGATCGAGGACATGCAGAGACTGTTCGATGGCATTGATCTCACGAAAATTTCTACTTCGATGACCATCAACGCCACGGCCTCGGTGCTGCTTGCTTTGTATGTGGCCGTTGCCCGCCGCCAGGGAGCTGACATCCGTAAGCTCTCTGGGACTGTGCAGAATGATGTGCTCAAGGAATACATCGCGCGCGGAACTTATATTTATCCGCCGCAGCAGGCCCTGCGCATCATTACCGATCTTTTTGCGTGGACGAACGAGAATGTACCGGACTGGAATACCATTTCCATCTCTGGCTACCACATGCGTGAAGCCGGTTCGACCGCAGTGCAAGAGATTGCTTTCACGCTTGGCAATGGCATTGCCTATGTACAAGCTGCCTTGGAGGCGGGGCTCGATGTAGATGCCTTTGCTCCGCGATTGTCGTTTTTCTTCAACGCGCACAACAATTTTCTGGAAGAAATCGCCAAATTCCGCGCTGCCCGCCGTATGTGGGCCAAAATTATGCGCGAGCGATTTAAGGCGCAGAATCCGCGCTCGTGGATGTTGCGCTTTCACACGCAAACCGCAGGTTCTACCTTGACCGCACAACAACCAGAAAACAATATCGTTCGCACGGCGCTGCAGGCGTTGGCGGCGGTGTTGGGTGGAACGCAATCTCTGCATACAAATTCCTACGACGAAGCGCTGGCGCTTCCCACCGAACAAGCCGCGCGTATCGCTCTGCGCACGCAGCAGATTGTCGCTTATGAGTCTGGCGTGCCGAACACGATTGATCCAGTCGCGGGATCGTATTACATCGAAACGCTGACCAATGAAATGGAGAAGCGCGCTTCCGAATACCTCGATAAGATCGACGGGCTCGGCGGTATGCTACCGGCCATTGAACGCGGATATGTGCAGCAGGAGATACAGAACGCCGCCTATGAATATCAACGACAGGTTGAAAAGGAAGAAGCCATCGTCGTTGGCGTGAACCGCTTCAGCTTAAAAGAAGAGAAGCCCATTCCTATTCAGCGCATTGCGGAAGGAGTGGAGCAAAAGCAAGTCGAACGCCTGCGCGCTTTGCGTAGCCGTCGCGATCCCACGGTCTGGCAATCTTCTTTGAAGCAGATTGATGAAGCCGCGAAATCCGGAACAAACCTCATGCCGCACATTCTTGCTGCGGTAGAAGCCTCGGCGACCGTCGGAGAAATTTCCGATACCTTGCGCAAAGTTTTTGGGGAATATAAGGAAGCGGTTGTTGTATAGCGCGGTTGCGTAGCGCCGAACTTCAATCTCGCAAATTACCCGCGTTCAATCTGGTTCATGAAGGGCTGAAGATTTAACTCCAGCATCTTGAGGTCTTCATCGGAGAGATCGGTAAACCGGAACGGTTGCAGCCATCCCCGCGTCGCCCACATGGGAAAAAGCATTTCTGCTTCGACCCGCACCGTCGCTGAAACCAGGTGAAAGGTCAGCTCGACAATCAGCTTCTCATCTAGAGGGCTTTCCAGATTCAACATCCCGCCGCTGATGGAAAGAATGTGCAGTCGTGCACGCACATGCTTGCGATTCGGCAAACGCACCAGCGCCAAAACCGATCCGCTTAGCTTGATGCGCGGAGCGCGCGGGTCTTTTGCTGGCTTGCTGGAGCCAATTTCCGCGCCCGATAACGCTGGAGTTTGCGCCATAAGTGAGATCAGTATGGCACTCCTAAAAATGGCCTCAAAGTTACCAAAGAGATAGTCCTGCCACGGCTGCTAAAACCTCGCCTGTAAGTTGCTAAAAATGCGGGGAATACATTTCTTGACAATATTACAGATTGAAATATATATATTACATATTGAAATATGAAGCTTGGTGAGAAAATCCGCTACCTACGGGAAGTGGAAGGCTCGCTGCGAGGCCTGGGACGGCCCCTGAACCAACTGGAACTGGTGAAGGCCATCCGCAAAGAGCAAGGCAAGACCGTGAGCCAGTCCTACATCTCGCACATTGAAAACGGATCGCGCCCGCACATGACGCAATCCACGCGTGCATTGCTGGCGAAGTTTTTCAAAGTGCATCCGGGCTTTCTTGTGGATGACCCCGAGGGCTACCACACGGAACTCACCTCCGACCTGCGAACGGTGGAAGGGAAGCTGGATGTTTGGCTGTTGCAGGGTTCGGAGCGGTTTGCCAGCGATCCGGAGGTGAGCGAGGTTCTGGTCAAAGCCGCGCGCGAAAAAGACACGCGCCGTTGCTTGATTTTGTTGGGGGCGATTTTGAATACGCCGGGGTTGGCGGAGCGGTTACTCGAGGCGCTGAAGCCGGAAGCGGGCGCCGCAAAAGTTCAGGAAGGGAGGCGATCACAATGAACTGGGCTGATTTCTATCTTCTTTGTTTTGCTGTGGGCTTCGCCTTTAGTCTGTTTTCGTTTTTGATGGGCGGCTTGCACTGGCACCTGCCATTTCACTTTCACGTGCACGGGGGCGCGCATGTACCTGCGCACGGTGTGCATAAGCATGCCATTTCATCCTTCAACCCGGTGACCGTGGCGGCTTTCCTGGCATGGTTTGGCGCCGCGGGATATTTGCTAACCCGCCACTCGACGCTGGTTTCCATGCTCATTGTGGTTGCGGCGGGCGTAGCTGGATTCATTGGCGCGGGGATTGTGTTTTGGTTTCTCGCGAAAGTGCTGACTTCGGAAGATGAACATCTTGATCCCGCGGATTTCGACATGATCGGCGTGCTGGGGAGAATTTCCAATCCCATTCGAGAGTCGGGCACCGGCGAAATTATCTATTCGCAGGGAGGCACGCGAAGAACTTGTGGCGCCCGTGCGGAAAAAGAAAAAGAATGTGCAATCACCAAGGGAACCGAAGTGGTGGTGACGCGTTACGAAAAGGGAATCGCGTACGTACGGTTGTGGAGTGAACTTGCTGGAGAAGACGGCGCAGAGAGCAATTCATCACTAACCTCCTCCGGAAAAGATGGAGGCATGCAATCCCAATCCCAATGACCATGACTATGACAACGAATACGACTGCGAGTACGACAATGACGGGGAACCGCAGATTCTGGCACCTCGGAATCGCCATACTATGGGCGGCGATTCCCGCGATTTATTACCAATATCAAAGCGTGTGGGACCGTTTGCCGGTACGCATGGCAACGCACTTTGATATTCACAATCATGCCAACGGATGGGCGCCGCGTGAATCGTCCATGTATTTCATTCTGGGCCTTACTGCGTCTGTGGTGCTTTTAGGCACCTTTGTTTTGGCGCGCATCCGCAAACCTGACGCTGCCTCCTGGGGCGTGTTGGCGATGTTTTACATCGTGCTGGCAGTCCTTTATCGCGCGTCTGGCGCAGTCATTGAGTACAACCTCTCCGGCAATTTTTTTGACATCGCTTGGCCGATGAGGATCCTGGTTGTTGCGGTGGTTGCCATCATCATTCTCTCCGTGATGCCCAAGGGGAATCCGCCGCTTGCGCATGGAGATCTCGTCGCCGAGGAAACTCATGCATCCCCGAAACTGGCGTTGGTTTTTGGAGCGGCTGCACTGGCGGAGATGATTGCTGCTTATGCACTGCCAATTCCTCTGGCCCGCTTGGGATTGCTGATCGCTTCCGGCCTTTTCATCGCCATTACGGCCATGACAGCGAGCGGCTTTCATTATCAGTTCCGCCGTACGGGATTGGAAATTCGCACGCTCGGTTTCCGTCTGCGGTCTATTCCTTTGTCACAGATTCTTGAGTACACCATAGAAAGCTGGAATCCGCTGCGAGGCTATGGCATTCGCTGCATGGGATCCACTCGCGCGTACGTGTGGGGAAGTCGCGTTGTCCGCATCAAGACCAGCGATGGGGAGATTTTTTTGGGACACAACAATCCAGAGCGCATTGTGCACGATCTGGATGCAATGAAGCAGTTTTCGCACTAACTGATCAAAAGGGGCGACGAGCGCATGCGCTCGTCGGAAGGAGGCAATTATGTTTGGAATCTCTACTGGAATGGAAATCTGGATAGTCGCAGGACTTTCTGTATTGGTAATTATCCTTTTGCTGCGAGCCATGGCTTCGCTCTATCGCAAGGCCGGCCCGCATGAAGCGATCGTGGTGTACGGATTCCGCGGAAAGCGCGTAATTACCGGACATGGAACGATTGTGTTTCCGATGCTGGAGAACTTCCATGGTTTGTCGCTCGAGTTGATGTCATTCGACGTTGCGCCGCAACAGGATTTGTACACCAAGCAAGGTGTTGCGGTGACCGTCGAAGCCGTCGCGCAGATCAAGGTGAAATCTGATACGGAATCCATCTGGACCGCATCAGAGCAATTCCTGACGAAGAGCTCGCAGGAACGGGAAAGCCTGATCAAGCTGGTGATGGAAGGTCATCTCCGCGGCATTATCGGTCAGCTTACCGTCGAAGAAATCGTGAAGCAGCCCGAGATGGTGGGCGACCGCATGCGCGCCACGTGCGCTGACGACATGAGCAAGATGGGGCTGGAAGTCATCTCCTTCACCATTAAAGAAGTTCGCGACAAGAACGAATACATCATCAACATGGGCCGGCCGGACATCGCCCGCATTAAACGCGATGCGGATGTCGCTACAGTCGAAGCCGAGCGTGATACCGCGATCAGACGCGCTCTCGCGACCCGGGAATCTGCTGTCGCAAAGGCGCAGGCGGACCAGGAGCGAGTGCTCGCGGAAACTCTTTCCATGGCCAAGCAAGCCGAGGCACAGCGCGATCTGGACGTAAAGAAAGCGCAGTATCAGGAAGTGACGAAGCGTCAGCAGGCGCAGGCAGACAAAGCCTATGACATTCAAACCAACATCATGCAGCAGCAGGTGATCGCCGAGCAGGTGAAGGTTGAGCAGATCGAGAAAGAGTCGCAAGTCAAAGTGCAGGACGCGGAAATCAATCGCCGCGAACGCGAACTGATCGCCACTGTGCTTAAGCAAGCGGAAGTAGAACGTCAGCGCATCGAAACGCTGGCTGCTGCCGAGAAGCAGCGCCTGATTGCGGAGGCCGAAGGCCATGCTTCCTCGATTCGCGCGCAAGGTGAGGCGGAAGCGGAAATCATCTTCAAGAAAGGTGAAGCCGAAGCCAAAGCCATGAATGTGAAAGCGGAAGCCTACCAGGAGTACAACCAGGCCGCGGTTATCGACAAGCTGTTTGCCAGCATGCCTGAAATCGTGAAGGCGTTGGCTTCTCCCCTTGCGAATGTAGACAAAATCACCATCGTTTCCACCGGAAACGGCGAAGCGGCGGGGATGAACAAAATCACCGGCGACATAGCCAAGATGGCCGCACAGGTTCCGGCGCTGTTTGAAACGCTTTCAGGCATGCCGCTGAGCGAACTGCTCGGCAAGGTACGGCAGATCGGCGACAAGTCTGCTCTGCCTGGAAACGGCGCAGCGAAGTAGCTTGACGTGAGGGACGATCAAAAAACTCGTCCCTCGCTTTAAACGTCGTCATTCCGAACGGATACATCGCGAGGAATCTGCTTTAAAAAAAAATGACTGCAAGGGAAATTCGCCAGGTCAGAAAAGTTTACGAAGTTTGTAATTCGAGGTTCAGAAAAATGAAGCGGCAAGCAACATCCATGCAAATCATTTTGGGCATTGTGCTCGGCATCGGGATCGGCGCAGGCGTCGCGCTGGTCCTGGGCAGCGGAGGATTGTGGCTCGCGGTAGGCCTGGCGATCGGCGTTGCCATCGGCGCTGCCATGTCACGGAAGAACAAAGACAAAGATAAAGACGTCGAGCAAGTTCATCAGCGGCCAATCGGCAACGACCAACGACTAACAACAAGCTTGAAGTAAAAATAAGGAGTCTTTATATGGCACTGCTAGAGCGAGTCTCAACTTTGGTGAAAGCAAATCTCAACGACCTGATTGATAAAGCCGAGCATCCGGAAAAGATGATCAAGCAAGTGATTCTCGACATGGAGAACCAGCTTCTTCAGGTCAAGACGCAGGTGGCCATCGCCATTGCCGACCAGCATCTGCTGGAAAAGAAACAAAAAGAAAATGAGGACAAAGTGGCGGAGTGGATGCGCAAAGCCGAGCTCGCCGTCGGAAAGAGCGAAGATGATCTTGCGCGGGTCGCTTTACAGCGCGTGGAAAGTTATCGTGAGTTGAAGGAAAATTTCGGCCAACAAGTAACTGATCAAAAAGCCCAGGTAGAAAATTTGAAAATTGCACTGCGGCAGTTGGAAGGCAAGCTTGCCGAAGCGCAAGGCAAAGCAGATCTACTGATCGCGCAGCATCGCCGCGCCCGGGCTGTAGGCAAAGCCAGTGACGCAAAAATCGCTGCTGGCAACGGATCGAGGTCCGGTACTTTCGACCGCATGAAGCGCAAGGTTTCTCACGCGGAAGCGCTCAGCCAGGCCAAGTCTGAAATTGCCGCCGATGATGTGGAAGACCGTCTCGCCGCGCTGGAAAAAGAAGACCGCATCGAACAGTTGCTGGCGGAGTTAAAAGCAAAGAGGGCTTAAGGTCGTGAGTACCTCCCATGTCTCGCTGATTTTTGCGAGACATGGTTCTCCTTCTGACCAGATTGTTGTAATGATGTCCTACGCTATTCCCTTGCGAAGCTGCTCGTGGCCGAATTTCTTGGCCGCAATGATCGTGAAGATGATGAAAAGTACCAGCAGCACAAGCTGCGCAACTGCAAATGGTGCTTCTTTCTGCGTAGGCGCCAGCGCATGCAGCGCCGGGACTTTTTCAAATGACTGCACGACGAGAACGAACATATTGAAATAGAGGGAAATCATGGCCGTGATCACATAAGTTTTGCGCCACGCTCCCGCCAAATGAAAGGCATAACGCGCGAGGATAGCGACTGTAAGCGCGATGAGAGAAAGAATTCCCAGCTTGATCCCCGGCGTGACATGGGTAAAAGGAAAGCCAAACCCGGTGACGCTGGTTAGAACTGTGGTCGTGAGGAACAAGGCGGTCCACCCGTTAAGATGTTTCGCTGCGAATAATCCGAACATTACAACAAGTCCGGAAAGAATACCGATCAGGCTGATTATCACGTGAATAACTGTGTACGTCGTAAGTGTCATGCCCAAGATCATGATGTACCTCCCCTTTCGGAAATTCCCAAGATCGTACGCTGTGGATGGAAGATTGCCAACTGATGAAATTACTGCGGTGGGTATAAAAAGTTTTTCTAGCTCTTGCCTGCGGCTTTTGCTTTTTTCTTCTGATCTGTGCCAGCTTCCGAGGAGTTTTGTTTCAGCACATCCAGGCATTGCGGATCTAAACGCGTGGCCGCGTCCTTTTCCATCATGTCCAGCACGACATTTTTCGGCAGGCTCTCGCGATATGGCCGTTTTTCAGTTAGCGCCTGATAGACGTCGGCAACGCAGAGAATGCGCGCCGTGAGCGGTAATTTATCCGCTGGAAGCCCTTCAGGATATCCTTTGCCGTCAAGACGTTCATGATGCGCGCCGGCAATGAAGGCAAGATTTTCAAATCCTGAAATCATTCGCACGATCACTTTCGTATAAACCGGGTGCATTTTCATTGCATCCCATTCGTCCTCGTTCAACTTACCCGGCTTTTCGAGGATAGCGTTAGAAACACTGAGCTTGCCGATGTCGTGCAGCAGGGCAGCGCGTCGAACAAATTGTACCGTCTGTTCGGAAAGCCCGAGGCCGCCGGCAATTTCAACCGCGGCATCGGCAACGCCCAACGAATGGTTATACGTGTAGGGCGATTTCGTGTCGATAATGTCGGCGAAGGCGTCGCAGATGTTATCAATCCGTTGTTGCGAAGCGTGCAGCGCAATGCCCGGTTCCATGCGCATTACATATTGGCGCATGTCTTTTGAGAAGAACTGCTCCCACAATGGATCTTCTGCTTTGAATGTGTTGACGATGCGAGCGATCTCAGGATCGAACCAGCGTCCGCTACGCTCAGAAATAATTTCGATTGCCGCCTCCGGACTGCGGCCGTTGGCAAATACCTCCACCGTCTGACTTACGTTCATGATGCGCGCCAGGAGCGGAATTTCCTCTGCCCGTTTGTGCTCGGGATAACCGGCGCCGCTCCAGTGTTCGTCCAAGTGTCGAATGGCTTGGGCTGTATTTTCACTAAAGCCAATTTTGCGGGCGATGTCGGCGCCGCGCTCGCAACGCGCTCCAATCACTGCAGCATTATTCTTGTTTTGTTCCGCGCCTACAACAATTGACTTCAAAAGGCGCCGCGGCAGGGATTTACCTGGCAGCACATTGCGCAGTAAATAACGAAGTCCGGAAAGTGACGGACGCGTCCAGTCTTCAAACTTTACTTCCCGCTTGGCGCGAATGTCATCCGATCCCAAAATCTGATGCATACGCGCGGAGTTGGTGCTGCAACCCGCGTCTTTCAGCAGCAGCGCGTAATAAAGGTCGGAGCGATCCTCCTCCGAAAGCTGCAGTTCGTCGGCGATGCGCATGCCCACCAGGCAGCTTCGCATCGCGTGGCCCATCGGCTGACCTTCAGTAAGATCGAGCGCCGCCGATAATGCAGAGATCACATCAGAAAGTCGGATTGTTGTTGTTTGTTCCACGGATTGCTATCGGTTGTATCGCCTGGGGTAGGCCTAAATATGTTGACTTGTGGGGACTCATGTCCTCAAGTTACTGCGGTAACTTTTTGGGGCTCTCTGAAGTGCTTGATAGCAGATTAGAAAGGCTCAATTTCATTACCTAAGTGGCATTGCTTTTCCCTAGCGTAACTAGCGGAGTTTTTTCCCCAGATGGAATAATTTGGCAGACTTAAATTTTCGCATGTTTGCTTTTTTGGGGGATACTTCGCAATGAAAATAAGACTTGAAAAAATATTGACGTTTGCAATGTTGTGCGTCGGAACTGCTGCTGTTGCGCAGACCGGTGGTGCTTTGGGGAATGGAATGAGCAGCCGCGCGGCTTCTTTGGGCGGCGCTGATGTTGCTTCGGTCGCGACTCCGTTGGAAGCTATGCAAGGCAACCCGGCGGGACTTACTGAGTTACATGGCCGAGAACTCGATTTAAGCCTATCGAGCATGTTTGCCACGGGCAGCTTTACCAACTCAGTTTCGAATGACGGTTCAGTCAAGACTTTTGCCGGCGTTCTTCCGTATGGAGCTTTCGCCATGCCGCTGCATTCGCGCCGCTTCATCCTGGGAATTTCCGCAGCACCGGATGTCGCTATGAGCGCGGACTGGAAATATATCGATCCTCCGGGCGGTTTGGGCGGCACAAGCTATGGCTTGCAGCAGAATAAATCTGCGATTCTTGGACTTCGTTACGCTGCTGGTTTGGGCGTCGTCGTAAATCGTAAATTTTCGGTTGGCGGCACGGTTGGACTTCTCGATAACCGAAATACCATGGAAGCTCCTTACATTTTCCAGACGCAAGCGGCACTCGCGGGAGCGAAGACGCTGCTCAACCTGCATACATCTGGTACGGCGTGGAACGGAAGTTTTGGTTTCCTGTACACACCGAACAGCAATGTGACATTCGGTGCATCGTATAAAACGCAAACGACCGTGCACTCGAATGGCGACGCTACCGGGGATGTGGGCGCGCAGTTTACTACTCTCGGCGTAACTGGCGTTCCATCTGATTTTCATTACGATGCGGGCGTAGTCACAAAATTCCCGCAGGCTCTTTCCGGTGGAGTTTCCTGGCAGGCGATGCGCCGCGCGCGCTTGAACTTTCAAGGAAACTGGAT
This sequence comes from Terriglobales bacterium, assembly GCA_036491415.1. Classification (GTDB taxonomy): domain Bacteria; phylum Acidobacteriota; class Terriglobia; order Terriglobales; family Acidobacteriaceae; genus JAICKN01. The sequence goes on from DASXCC010000283.1 coordinate 13,534, forward strand.
TGACTGGAGCAATTCTTTCAACACTCTGCCTGTAACGCTGACCAACGGCACCAACTCTGCCATCAACGGTCTGGTTGGATCGGATGCTATGCAGGACATTGTTCCGGTTCACTGGCGCAATCAGGGAGTGTTTGGCGTGGGCGTGGAATCTCCGGTAGGCGAGCACTTCGCTTTCCGCGGAGGATACTCCTATGCGACAAACCCTGTTCCGTCCGCAACATTGACGCCGATGACGGCTGCGATTTTGCAGAACACTATCGGAACCGGCGCAGGTTATACGCATGGCCGTTACAACCTGGACTTTGCATATCAGGTGCAACTGCCGTCATCTGCCAGCGTGGGGATGAGTTCGCTGTTGTCGGGTGAATACAACGACAGCAAGGTGAACATTGCTGTGCAGTCGTTGACGCTGACCAGCAGAATTCACTTCTAATTTGCTTTGAGGACACCCGCTACTCCTTAAAAGAGTAGCGGGTTTTTTATTGGGTAGTTGTCGCGGAGTTGTTCTTTCATCGCTAATTCGCGGCTTTTGTCATCGCTAATGTTTTTCGACCGTTGCCGCTGGAGCTGGCATTGGAGCTTTCATCGCCTGCGAAAAGAATTCACCTTCGTCTGTTAATGCGAACGTGTCCCATGAGGTGAACATGCGCCCCCAATCCGGGTCATAGCACCATGCGAGCCAACTAATCCCGTGGCTCTCAAGAAAATTCACAATGCTTGGACCGTAGTTGTCGTCGGGAACTCCCGGTCTTCGCCAGTAACCAATTTCTGTCGCGATAATCGGATATTGACTCGCAGCGAAACCGAAATCTTCCTCCCATTTCGGCTCCCATGGCTTAGGGCGTTTGTTCGGGTAAGGGTGCGTCACGTAGCCGATGCCTTCAGCCTGAATCGGCTCTGTGCGCAGCGGCGTGAGATCGTAAGCCCAGTCAAATCCTGCGACCAGAGGAATCTTCTCGTGATCGTAAGCGCGAATCAAAGCGATAAGATCTTCGTTGATCAGTTTCCAGTCACTCCAGGAAACGCGCCCTAGTTTGTTAGAAAAAGATGTCGGTTCATTGAAGAGTTCGTAAAAGGCGACGGTATTATTTCCCGCGAAGTGGTTGGCGATCGTTCGCCAGAATTCGAAGGTCTCCTGGCTTGAAGTTTCGTACATCGGATCCTGAAACAGTCCGTCTTTCAGGTTCCCAATGGAGTGCCAGTCAATATCCACATACATGCCAAGGTCGGTGCACCAGGTAATGGCCTGATCGAGAAGCGTTAGATAGCGCTCGGGCGTGCGCGTTCTCCACGCAATGGGATGCACGGGAATTCGAATCAAGTGAGCTCCAGTCTGCTGGACGTGAACAAAGAAATCTTTATTCCAGTGTCCTTCGCCCTCAATTTTGTCGGGATCGGCGATAGACATTCCGCGAAAAAGCACCGTATTTCCTTGTGGATCGACAAAGTGATTCCCGTGCACGGAAATCAAAGGCATTTTCTTCGCATCAGGATTCGGTGCCGCGGGTTGTGGATAGCGCGCGTGCCACCATTGTTTGGTTGTCAGCGGAATAGAATTTTGAGCGAAAGTTGCTATTGGAATGAATACGAAGGAAAGAACGACCGCGGCCAGTAATAGTGATTTCATGGAATCGGTGCTTTCTGATCGAATTTTTAGAGCGCAGATATTGTAGGCCAGAGCGCAGCTATTGTAGGACAAAGACAAACAAAAAACTCCGGCGGGGATCGCGGCGGCGAACTCAGCAAAAAAAGTTGTAGCCGTCTTCCAACCCTTAGAATATCGTTATTCGGAGATTGAATGTCCTTGACCCAATTGTCTGATATCTGATAAACCCTGGTACTTCTCATGAGCGAAACAACGAAACTGAAATCGCAGCAGCAATCATCCAATCCTAAAAATTCACGTAGAGGGACCGTTGCCGCCGTCACTCTTCTTCTATGTGCTTTGTTCATTCAACTGACAACATCTACGCATCGCAATTCACTTACATGGGATGAGGATGATCACATCTTTGCCGGATACATGTCGCTAAAGCATGGGGATTTCGGGCTGAATCCGGAGCATCCGCCGCTGGTAAAGATGTTGGCTGCGCTACCGCTGCTTTCCATGCCGCTGAAAGAGCCAGTTCTTCCCGGTCATTTCTTTAAGAACGACGCATTTTTAGGCGGCAAAGATTTCATCTTTCACAACACCGTCGATCACGACACGATCATCTTTCGCGCACGTGTCGCCGCATCGCTGCTGACGTTGATCCTCGCCGTACTCGTGTTCACGGCTACGCAGGAAATGTTCGGCACAAGCGCCGCATTCATTGCGCTTGGCCTTATGGTGTTTGATCCGAATGTGCTGGCGCATGGGGCGGTCGTTGGTACGGACATCGGCCTTTCTTGTTTCATGTTCGCGTCCATCTATAGTTTCTACCGGTATGTCAAAGCCCCGTCGATTGGCCGCCTTATTGTGGTTGGAATTGCCGGAGGCTTGGCCCTGGCTTCCAAGCACACCGGCATTGTGATTCTGCCGATGCTGCTGCTGTTAGCTCTCACGGAAATCATGCGGCGCGAAAGCCCTTTGGATGGAACTGGAACAGCTTCCAGAGGAAAACGCGCGCTTCGTTTGGCGGGAGCGATTGCCTGCATGTGCGTAATTGCGATTACCGTTCTCTGGGCATTTTATGGATTTCGTTATCAGGCACGCGAAGCTGGATTGCAGTTGAATCCTTCCATGTCTGAATATCTGGGGCAGCTTTCGCGGCCTCGCGAAGCGCATATTTTGGCTGCGGTCGCGCATTTCCATTTATTTCCAGAGTCTTATATTTATGGATTGGCCGATGTGCGCATTATGTCGGACTTCTATACCAGCTTCATTTTTGGAAAAGTCTATCCCCATGGCGTGTGGTTTTATTTTCCCGCCGCCTTCGTCATAAAATCTTCGTTGGCATTTTTGATTTTGTTTGCAATCGCCATTTGGGCCATTGCCACGCGCAAGCTTACCTGGGCGCGCGAAATTTGGTTTCTTACCATTCCGCCTGCATTCCATCTTTTGACGGCCATGAGCGCGGGAATGAATATAGGCCTTCGCCACATTTTGCCAATGTATTTCTTTATTGACGTGCTCATTGCAGGCGCATTCTGGCAGTTGATCAAGCGCAATAAAGTTTGGGCTTACGTTGTGGTGGTTCTGATTGCCTACCAGGCAATCTCTGGCGCGCGGACCTATCCCGCCTACATGGCCTATGAAAATGAGCTTTGGGGTGGACCGTTGAACACTCATAAAAATTTGAGCGATTCCAACGCCGACTGGGGCCAGCAACTTCACGACACCAAGCGATATCTCGATCAACACGGCATTAAAAACTGCTGGTTCATCTACTTTGCGCAGGGCGTTGTCGATTTTCAGGACTACGGCATTCCTTGCAAACCGCTTCCGACCATGGACACGCTCTGGGTGAATGAGCGGATCGAAGCGCCGCCCGCGATCGACGGGCCCGTACTCATCAGTGCTGGAGATCTTTCAGGGTTCGAATTTGGCGGCGGAAAGTTGAATCCATACGAGCAATTCCGCTCGCTCAAACCTGACGCGGTAATTGACTATTCTGTTTTCATATTTGACGGACATTTCCAAATTCCATTGGCTGCCGCCATCAGCCACACGCAGAAAGCCAAGGACCTGCTTGCTGCGAAGCAATTGCCGGAGGCACTCGCCGAAGCGCAACAGGCGGTCGCGCTGGCTCCCGATGCCGTTGAACCCAATGCCGTGACGGGGGACGTTCTTTCCGCGATGCAACGCACGGACGACGCGCGGCAGTATTACCAAAAAGCGCTCGATCTGGCGAAAACCATACAGCCGGACTTCCAGGTCAATTGGGTCAGTTCACTCGAAGCCAAGCTGTCAAAATAAATTTTTTGCGTAAAGGCGGGCACTTTGCCCGCCAGACGCGGTTTTTCAGCCATTTCATTCCCAAAATACTTTGTGCTGCATTGCCGCAGAAAGGGGTATATACTTTTGCGCGCACGTGGGGTGCAGTTCGAAATGAATGAGGCGCGAGTGAGGGAGAGATCACTATGAACTGGAAAGCGAAATTAATTCTTGGGGTTCTCACGGCGGCAGCAATGTTCTTTCTAACCTATGTATTGCCGCGAGGGAATTCGATGCAGAATGCCCAACTGGCAATGTTCCCGCTCACCGTAGGCGTGTGGGCAATCTTCGTTCTGCTGTTTGTAAAATTGAAATGAGAGTTTACGAGAGAGTTTGCGCGCCTGAATAGTATCCGGCTTCTATTTCTGTATTAACTGTACTTCGCGGGATGCCGCAGAGTGCCCGAGTTCCAGGCCTAAATAATTTTTGGCATTCGCGAAGCAGATGTTCCGAACCATCGTGCCAACGAGTTTTTCATCGTTCGGAAGCTCGCCTTTTTCCATATCGTTTCCAAGAAGATTGCACAGCACGCGGCGGAAATATTCGTGCCGAGGGAAGGACATGAACGAACGCGAGTCGGTCAGCATCCCGATAAAGCGCGAGAGCAACCCGCAATTCGAAAGTGCATTCAATTGCAATTCGATGGCTTCTTTCTGGTCCAAAAACCACCAACCACTGCCGAACTGAATTTTGCCGGCAATGCTCTCGTCCTGAAAATTTCCGACTGCCGTGGCCAAAACGTAATTGTCGGCAGGGTTGAGGTTGTACACCACAATCTTCGGCAGAGCATTCTCCTGCTCCAGACGGTCTAGATAAGCTGAGAAAGCAGCAGACTGGTTCCAGTCTCCGATGGAGTCAAATCCCGTATCCGGGCCGATTTTTTTCAAGCGACCGGAGTTTGCATTGCGCAAAGCGCCAAGGTGGAGTTGCTTGGTCCATCCCTTTTGCGCGTCAAGGATGCCGAAGTACAACATCATGAAGGATGCAAATTGTCCATGTTCTTCCGGAGTAGCTGCTTGTCCGGAGCGAGCGCGGTCAAAAATTGCGGAGGCCGTTGCTTCATTGCAAAACCATGCATGGCAGTAATTCAGTCCATGATCAGAAAGCCTTCCGCCGAGTTGATGGAAAAAATCGTGACGGCGCTTGAGGGCATCCAGAAAATCCTGAAACTTCGCGATGTTTATATTGCTTGCCTGGGAAAGCTGACCAACCCATGTATTCCAGACGTCGGGAGTATGCACTAGCAACGCGCGATCAGGCCGGAACGCGGGATATACACGGAACGAATCTTCCGACTCGACAATTGCCTGGTGATAAGCAAGATCGTCACAGGGATCGTCGGTTGTACATACAACCTGGATGTTGAATTTTCTTACGATGGCGCGAGCGGTGAAATCTTTGGAGGCGAGCAATGCATTCGCCTGGTCCCAAATATAGTTGGCGCTGCTTTCATCTAATAGATCGTTGATGCCGAAGTATCGCTTCAGCTCAAGATGCGTCCAGTGATAAAGCGGATTTCGCAGTGTATAAGGGACTGTTTTTGCCCACGCGTTAAATTTTTCCTGAGGCGTGGCATTGCCGGTGCAATATTTTTCAGCAATGCCGTTGGCACGCAGGGCCCGCCATTTGTAGTGGTCGCCTTCAAGCCAGATTTCAAATAAGTTCCGAAAACGCCGATCGTCCGCAATGTCTTTGGGAGAGAGATGGGAATGATAATCGAGGATTGGTTCCTTCGCGGCGTACTCGTGATAAAGCTTTCGCGCTGCGTTGGTCTGTAAAAGAAAATCCTCGTGGATAAAGGGCAAAGGGCCTCGTTTGAAATAGGCGTAAAACGCGCTTCCGAACCACTACTGTACATGATTTTACTTACTCAGTCGAAACGAGAGGACGGGGGAGAATTGCTAGCTGAAATTTCTTAGGAGTACACGTTTTCCGGTGCGCGCTGCTTCATAAATCGCTTCAACGAGCGCGACGCTTCTTCGACCTTCTTCTCCATCGCAAGCGGGATGAGATCCAGTTTCAATCGCGCGAACGAAATCTTCCATGACCGCTTTGTGGCCGCGGACATCGCTAATAAGAGGCGAGGAAGCGCTGGGGTTTTTGTCGGCTTCCTCTTCTGCGAATGGTTGGTCGAGTGGAGTTCTTAGATCGACTTGAATAACACGGTCGTTTTCAAGAATGATTGTGCCCTCACTGCCGGAAAGTTCTAAGCGACGCGGGTAGCCAGGATAGACAGAAGTAGTCGCGATCAATGTCCCCATTGTGCCGTTCGCGAATTCCAACAAAGCCGTAAGCGTGTCTTCAGATTCGATTTTGTGCAACGCAGATTTCATTTGTGCCTGCACGGCGGTTACGTCACCGAGAAGCCATAACAAAAGATCGATCGTGTGAATGCCCTGATTCATGAGCGCGCCACCGCCATCCACAGACGTAACTCCGCGCCAGCGCGACTGATTGTAGTACTCCGGCGGTCGATACCACTTGACACGCGCGTCGGCGAGGATCGGCTTGCCCAGCTTTCCGGAAGTGAAGAGCTGTTTGAAAAAGATAATTCCGGGTTTGAATCGATCCTGATAGATGACGCCAAGTTTTACGCTGGCCTTTTTGGTTTCGGCAATCAGAATATCGGTTTGCTGCGTGCTGATATCAATTGGCTTTTCTGTTAAAACATGCAAACCGCGGCGTGCCGCTTCGATTCCCTGAACGGCGTGAATACCGGATGGACTGCCAATGACCACAAACGTCATGGGACGATGGGCGAGGAATTTCTGAAAATCTGTGTATGGCGCTCCGCCATGCTCTTTACACAAGCGCTGCACTTTTTCGGCATTCTCGCCGTAAATAGCAGCGAGTTCAACGCCGGGAATTGCGAGCGCGGCGCGCGCGTGCGTGTCGGTAATATTGCCGGCGCCGATAAGTCCAACGTGCATTGTCATGCGAGGAGAGCTTTCATCAATTAAAGTATCTTTTGATCGGCATGATCAATATGCGTGTCTTGCAGAGGCCGGCTCAAATACAGATTGAAATCTTCGACATGATTTAACGAAAAAATTGGTGCTGTGGCGGCATGCTGCGCTTTGATCCGTAGAAAATCAATGTCCTGCACATCATTCAAATAAAACGCAGGGCGTGGATCTTCCTGGAGATACGTAATTTCCACGTTCGTCATTTCAATTCCTTTTACGTGGCGAATGTAGAAGCCATGGGAGGGCATGTTGCCGAACATGTCCGGTTCAGGATAAGAATTTTCTTTCTCCGGCGGTTCGGCGGCCTGCGTGCCACCCCCTTTGTGTTGAATAAAAATATTGCTGAACTTTACGTTTTCGATTTCATGGCCGGGGATGCCGCTGAGGATGCATCCAAATTGCGAAGCCGAGTTAGAGCAGACCACGTTGCTTACAATCACGCGGCGCAGCGCGCCAATGGGAACTCCTTCCGGGCCGCGCATGCGGCTGCCAAGACGAAAGAAAATCGGCGCGCTGACAATGTCGCGCATGGTGATGTTCGTGATGGTTACATCTTCCAGCAGAGCGCCGTCAACGGTTTCGAGCGCCAGCCCCTGGCATGAATCAAAAACGCAGTTGGAGATCGCAATGCGTTTGAAGCCGCCGTTCGATTCTGTCCCTAACTTAATGCGTCCGGTCTGCTCTACTTTTCCTCCGGCAGGAAATCGCTTCATGGTGGCGTCGAGCAACGTTCCTTCCTGGTATCCGCCGGTCACGAAGCAATTCGTGATGGTCACCATTTCCGTTGCGCGGGCATAACCCAGCCCGAAAGAACTTATCAGGCAGATACCATCGTCCCAGGGTGAATTGACGCTGCAATTTGAAACACGAACGTTGCGGCAGCAGTCGATGTCCATGCCGTCGCGATTGGTGTCGATCATGAGATTGTCGATGGTGAAATTGTCGACGCCCGTTGCAAGGATGGCAAAGTGCCCGCCGTGAAGAATAGAAAAATCGTGCAGGATGACGTTGTGGCAATTCTTCAGGCTGATGGCTTTATTTCCCACTCCAGGCGTTTCTGCCTGCAAACCTGTCGGCCAGCCGCGGCTCAATCCCTTGCCCCAAATCAATCCTGGACCGAGGATCGCAATGTCTTCCAGGTCTTCGCCCCAAATCAAACTATTGCGCCAATGGCTATGACCGAAATCCTGATAATGGTCCCACTGATTGGGTTCGGCGAGATCGTAGCAAGCACCGCGATTGTCCGTGGCGTCGGCGGCAACGATGGCCGCGCCCTGATCGAGATACAAACTGACTTTGCTTTTGAGATGAATGGAGTGGCTCAAATAATTTCCGGCAGAGAAATAAAGCGTTCCTCCACCAGATGCCGCGACCACTTCGATGGCTTTGTTGATGGTTTCAGTATCCAACGTCGTGCCATCGCCTTTGGCGCCGAATGCGCGAACGTTGAATTCTCCATTTGTACTCGAAGGCGCAGCGAGGGCGGTACGTTGTGCACCCGCAGTGAGCGCGGCACCGGCAACGCCTCCCCCCGCAAGCAGCAAAAATTCTCGTCGCGAGTCCAAAGCCATGGGTCTCTCCTCGACATCAATATCGTTTGAACAAAGAAGGGAAATTGTCGCATAAAACTTTGGCAGTGTCCGTTAAGAACACTGCCAAAAGGATCGCGCATTGAAGAGAAGTTTCTATTTGCCGGTATAGATTACATGCCAAATCGATTTGGAGCCGTCGTCGGTGACGTAAAGCGATCCATCACTGCCGACCGTTACCCCCACCGGACGTCCCCAGACTTTTCCCTCAGGGGTAACAAATCCAGTCAGGAAATCCTGGAACCCTCCAGTGGCATCGCCATCTTTCATCAATACGCGAATGACTTCGTAACCTGAGCGGGAAGCGCGATTCCACGATCCATGTTCGGCTGCGAATCCGTCCCCTTTATATTGCGAGGGAAATTGTTCACCTTCATAGAAGAGCATTTGCAGGGAAGCAAAGTGCGGTTGCAGCAAAACATCGGGAACAATTACTTTGTCTTTCAATTCCGGATGCTTGCCCTGAAGGCGCGGGTCCTGATGTCCGCCAATGTAAAACCACGGCCATCCATAAAATCCGTCTTCTTGCACATGGGTAATGTAGTCGGGAACCAAATTATTGCCCAGGCGATCGCGTTCATTCACCGAACACCAGAGCTCACCGGTTGCAGGGTTGATGGTTTCACCGACGCAGTTGCGGATGCCGGAAGCGTAGATTTTTACGAACTTGCCTGCCGGTGTAAATTCCAGAACATCAGCGCGATGAAATTCTTGGGGATGCGTATCGGCATCATCTACGTTGGAATGCGATCCAACGGAAATGAACATTTTCGTGCCGTCTTTGGAAAACACCACATCGCGCGTCCAATGACCTCCGCCGTGCAACTGGGCATAGCCGGGAAGTTGCTGCACAATTGTTTCCGAGGCGCCCCGGGCTTTCAAATCGCCATTCTCATAAGGAAAGCGAACGACGGAAGTTGTGTTCGCGACATACACCCACTTCGGATCTTTTCCAGCGGGATAAAACGCGATGCCGAAAGGATGGTCCAAGCCGGAGGCAAAAACAGAAATCTGTTCCGCGCGGCTGTCTTTCGTGCTTCCACGGAGCACCTTGATTTTTCCTGATTTGCTCTCTGCGAGAAATAAATCGCCGTTCGGCGCGGTCCTGATGAGGCGAGGATTGTCGAGACCCGTCGCGTAAAGCTCGACCTTAAACCCTTCCGGGGCTTGGGGCCATGCGCCGTTCGGTCGCGAAACCACGTCGGCATCGTTCTGCACGGATTCGTCTTCTTGCGGAGCAGGAAGATCGGCGGCAATGATTTTGTGGGTCGTGCCGGGTTTTTCCATCGAGTAATCGAAAAATGGAGGGGGGCCAGCCTTGGAAGTATCCTGCGCAAAAACTAGGGAACTGGAAACTAGAAAAAAGAAGGCAAGAAAAATAAGGAATCCGCTGGGACGGGCATCTGGCTTCATTAGACTCTCCGAAATAAGAACTCAGAAACAAGGATGAGGAGATGAGTCTGCCGGTTTTCCAGCTATGGAAAATAGTGTCGCAAAACTACCTAGAGACGGGCGACGGAATTTCGTAACACAATGCTGCTCCGCCTGCGACCCCAGAATCTGCGCCATAATGCGCGGGAAGAACTGCGATTTCATTGGCGCGCGGATTTACGCAATATTTCGGCAGCAACTCAGAAATCTGATCAAAGAATGGCAGGAGAACTGTCGTTGCGCCGCCGCCGATGATGATTGCTTCAGGATCGAGTACATCCACCATATTTCCCAGCCAAAGCGATAGCAGGTCAATGGTTTCGCGCAAGGTTTCAGATGCGACTGGATCTCCCGCAGCGTCGGCTTTGCCAACCATTTCCGTTGTAACGGATTCGGGATTTCCTTTTGCCAATTGCAGCAACACGGATGACCGTGAAGCGTCCGAGGAAAGTTTTGCGCGCGCGCGTTTTGCAATGGCCGGGCCGGAAGCCAGAATTTCAATGCACCCTAATTTTCCGCAGGAGCAGCGCGGCCCGCGATAGTCAATGCTGACGTGTCCGCCTTCGCCTGCAGCGCCCGTACGGCCGTGGTAAATACGGCCATCCAGAATAATGCCTGTGCCAATTCCCGTTCCGATCGTCACGTAAAAAATATTTTTGTAGTTGCGGCCAGCGCCCCATCGCGCTTCCGCAAAAGCCGCTGAGTTGGCGTCGTTATCCACCTTCACCGGCACGCTGTATACGCCGGCTATTTCTTTCGCTAAAGGGAAGTTACGCCAGCAGGGAAGATTTGGCGGATTGATGATCAAACCAGTTTTCGGATCCAGCGGCCCGGGAGCGCAAATTCCGATAGCGCGAACCTCCTGGCGATTTTTCACCTTTGCCATGACTGAATCGATTGCGGAAAGCACGCTCTCAAGTCCAGCAGCGGCGTCAGCATTCGAAATCATAGGCACGCGCAGGGGAGATTCAATGGTTCCGGCGGAATCGACTAACCCTGCGGCAACTTTGGTGCCGCCAATGTCCACACCCATGATGTAGTCGTTGGCTGATAAAACTTGTGTCATAACAATTATTTTTTGTCGCGCAGGAATGACGAACGAAAACCCCAAAATTCTTCTTGCTAATTGAGCCCGCTGCCAGTAGAAGGTATACGTTTACCTTGCTGGAAAACAGTAGCACACATGGACTGCAAGGGACATGGAAATATGAATTTTGTATCCAAAAATTCGGTTGTTGTTATTTTAAATTTTTTGCAGGTTTGGGTAACGCGGCGCGAGTCTTTTCATCGACCTAGTTTTATTCGCAATATTTATCAATAACTTCGAAAGAAACGATCCAGAGGAATCATGAAAAAGTTTGCAGCGGCCGTCTCGAAGAACGCGCAAGTCTTGTGGATGTTCGTGGTATTGGCAATTGTTTGTGGCAATATGGGCCACGCGCAAGTAGTCGTAACCAACGATCCGCCGGAATACGGTCCTTTTAATGGTGTATTTCTGCAAGGCGGCGATGGATTGCATAAGCCCATTGGGGAACACGACACCGTGCTGCGTGCCGACCTGCCTTGGTCTTTTTATTTTTGGATGAAGACAGACGAAGCGATTCATTCGCCCATGTTGATTGCCGGACTCGGCGATGTCAGCGAGGAATATCCGCGTTATCTGGCGGCGGATGGAAATAATCTTATTTTGTGGATGGGCAAGAACAACAGTATTTTATTGCCTTCCACGCTCGCTCCTGCGAATTGGCATCTTCTGGCAGTCACGTTCAGTGGAACGGAGTTTCATCTTTATAGTGACGGCGCACAACTTGGCGGCGGCAAGCTCGATTTAGGAACTGTCAATCCAATTTTGCAAATGGCCCCGCCCTTAACAGCTTGGCCGAATGGCAGGCACTTCGGGGGAAAGATCGCCGCGTTTACGATCGTGCGCAAAACTTTGAGCAGCGATGAAATTAAAAAGATTTACGACGCGCCGCACGACTTCACCAATGTTGTTTTCGAAGAAGGATCAAAATCGTGGGGAGTACAGACCCGCGGGCAGGCGGGATATCGCGCGCCGCAAGACCCTTCCACGATACCCGTCAGCAAAGCTCCATTTTCCAAGCCTTTCGCGCAACCTTTACCAGCTTCGCACATGGCCCTTCAGGAAAATGCTGACAACGCATGGACTATCGTGGGCGATTGGAAGTTGGCCGAAGCTCCTAAAGTGACTGCGGATGGCCCGGAAATTTCTAAAAGTGGCTTCAACGCTAAAGACTGGTACGCGGCAACCGTCCCGGGAACGGTTCTTACAACTTTGGTGGATCGCGGAGTTTATCCTGATCCCGATTACGGGCTTAACAATCTCAACATTCCGGAATCCCTGAACAAGCAGGACTATTGGTATCGCGCCGAGTTCAAGGCGCCGAGTTCCATCCGCGACAAGCATCTCACGCTGACTTTTCAGGGAATCAATTACAAAGCGGCTGTCTGGTTGAACGGACAACCGTTGGGAGCCATCACCGGTGCGTTTATCCGCGGGGTGTTTGATGTCACGAATGTTTTAAAACCTGGCGCCAATTTTTTGGCTGTGCGCATTTCTCCGCCACCGCATCCTGGCATTCCCCAGGAACAATCCATTAAAGGTGGCCCGGGAGAAAATGGCGGCATCATGTGTTTGGATGGGCCGACGTTTGTGGCCAGCGAAGGCTGGGATTGGATTCCGGCTATTCGTGACCGTAACTCCGGTATCTGGCAGCCGGTTACGCTAACTGCAACCGCAGCGGTGAAAATTGGCGATCCGCAAGTCGTGACCACGTTGCCATTGCCTGACACAAGCCGCGCTGACGTAGAGATTACGGTTCCGCTGGAAAACGATTCAGATGCTCCGGTGCAGGGAACACTGAATGCATCCTTCGAACAGGTAACGGTCAGCAAGAACATCACGATTGCTCCCGGTAAAAGCGAAGTAAAGCTGACACCAGCAGAATTTGCGCAGCTTACCGTGCAGAATCCTCGGCTATGGTGGCCGAACGGATACGGCAAGCAGGAGTTGTACCACCTCAAGTTAAGTGTGACGCAAGGGAAGTCCGAGTCAGACGTAAAGCAACTGCGTTTCGGTATTCGTGAGATCACCTACGAACTCAGCCTGCTCGACAGCATGGGGCACATGCGCCGGGTGGAGTATTCGCCGACGGTTGCGCGCGTGAAGAACGAACGCGTCGTGGACATTACGCACAATGGAATGCGACAAATTCCTGCTGCTGATCCGCCGCCTCCGGATTTTCCTCCACAGTGGCGTGAATTCTGGCGCTCGTGGGTGGCATCGCTTTATCCGGGAGCGGAGTCTTCTCCTTCCATCAAAGCGCTCGACGACACGCGCGCGGCTCCATACCTGGTCATTAAGGTGAATGGCGTGCGAATCGCTTGCCGTGGCGGAAGCTGGGGCATGGACGACTCTCGCAAACGCGTATCGCGCGAGCGTTTGGAGCCGTTCTTCAAGCTGCATCACGATGCGAACGTCAACATGATCCGCAACTGGGTTGGCCAGGACACGGAAGAAGTTTTCTACGATCTTGCGGATGAATACGGTCTTCTCATCTGGAATGATTTCTGGGAGACCACCCAGGACTACAACATCGAAGCGCAAGATCCAGATTTATTCCTCAACAATGCGCGCGACACGATTCTGCATTTCCGCAATCACCCTTCGATCGTAGCGTGGTGCGGCCGCAACGAAGGTGTCCCACAGCCTGTGATCAATGAAGGCTTGGAAAAATTAATCAGTACGCTCGACGGCACCCGCTATTATTCGCCGAGTTCCAATCAAGTGAACTTGCAGAATAGCGGACCGTATAAGTATCAGGACCCGGTTTTGTATTACACCGCCTTGAATCATGGATTCTCGGTTGAGACCGGAACGCAGTCGATGTCCACGCTGGAATCATTCCGCGCTACTACGCCGCAGGCGGATCAATGGCCCATTGACGATGTTTGGGCTTATCACGACTGGCATGCAAGCGGGAATGGAGACAGTGCTCCGTTCATGGCCCAATTGCAGGCTGAATTTGGCGCGGCAACCAGCCTCGAAGATTTTGAGCGCAAAGCCCAGATGCTGAACTACGTGGACCATCGCGCGATTTTCGAAGGCATGAACGCACATTTATGGGCACCGAACAGTGCGCGCATGTTGTGGATGACGCAACCCGCATGGCCAAGCACGATGTGGCAGATCATGAGCCACGATTATGACACACAGGCATCTTTCTATGCAGTGAAAAAAGCCTGTGAGCCGGTGCACGTGCAGCTGGATCTTTCGAATGGTCAGGTGGACGTGGTCAATACGACGATCGCGCCACTTGCTGGATTGTTCGTCACTGCGGACGTTTACACGCTCGATAACAAACGCTTAGCTCATGCGGAGGAACATAAAGACATTGCCGCGGATACCGAGATCACCAGCGTAAAGCTGGAGCTGGGACAATTCCTTCAAGCGGGCATGGTTCTCGTGAAGCTGGAATTGCATGATGCCGCAGGAAAACTGCTGTCCGACAATTTCTACTGGCTGGGAGCGGAGAATTCGTCGTATCGCGAACTCAATCGTCTTGCAGCCGCAACGCTGGCGGGCACCGCATCGTCATCGCAGGCGGGCGACACGGTGCATGTCCACGTGCAGTTAAAAAATACAGGCGCAGTTCCTGCGATTGCGGACAAATTGACTCTGATAAGCGCCCTGAACGGGGATCGTATTTTGCCGGCTTACCTTAGCGATAACTATGTTTCGTTGCTTGCAGGCGAGACGCGGGACATTGATATCGAATATCCTGCATCTGCCGGAAAAGGCGCAGCGCAACTGGCGGTCCGGGGATGGAATCTGTCACCATTCACAATCGCCCTGGCTTCTACGAAGTAGCAGCATAAAAGCAGTTATAGTTTCATTTGCCAAGATGAAGATGAAACGGGGAACCATGAGAAACAAAAAATCCATTTATGCAGCGGTTTTCATCTTTTTGCTTTCCTGCATTTATTCGACGGCGCAAACTTCGCCAACCGCTCCTACGGACAAAAAGGATGCAGCTTCGATTGACGCAGCATGGCAGAAGGCCAGCAGCAAGTACGACTCGCAGCGGACCAAAATTTTGGAAGAGGTCAAACAAGGCGCGAATGACGGGCCTTTCCGTCCGGATTGGGCGACGCTGAAAAAGTATCAGACGCCGGAATGGTATCGCGATGCGAAGTTCGGAATCTTTATTCACTGGGGCGTTTATTCCGTTCCGGCGTTCGCGAATGAATGGTATCCGCACAACATGTATATCCCAGGCACGCCCGAGTACAAACATCACATAGCAACCTACGGCCCGCAGAGCAAATTCGGTTACAAAGATTTTATCCCCATGTTTAAGGCTGAGCACTTTGACGCGCATACATGGGCAGACCTGTTCCGTGATGCTGGCGCGAAATATGTGATTCCAGTGGCGGAGCACCACGATGGATTCGCCATGTACGACACTGACCTTTCCGATTGGTCTGTCGTGAGAATGGGGCCAAAGCGCGACACCCTTGGAGAGCTGGCACAAGCGGTGCGTGCGGATGGTTTGCATTTCGGCGCGTCTTCCCACCGCATTGAGCACGATTGGTTCTTGTACGGCGGCCGAACTTTTGATTCTGATCTGAATGATCCGAAATATGCGGCGTTCTATGGTCCCGCGCATCCCCGCCTGGCAGGTCCGGACGCTGATCATAGTTTGATCGAAGACTGGACTTACCTTTCGCCGCAATACATGGATGATTGGGAAGCGCGCACCGCTGAGATCATTCAGAAATATCATCCCGACGTGATGTATTTTGACTGGTGGATCGGGCAGCCTTCATTGCGTGGACATCTTGCGGAACTGGTTTCCTACTATTACAACCAAACATCCAAAAGCGGAACAGTCGGCGTGATCGACTATAAAGATCATGCGTTGCAGGAAAACTCCGGCACGTTCGATGTGGAGCGCGGACAGCTTTCCGACATCCGCGCGCTTCCCTGGCAGACGGACACGTCGCTGAGCAACGCGTCCTGGGGATACATTGAAAACGATACCTTTAAGACTCCACAGTTCTTGATTCAATTGCTCGCGGACATCGTCAGCAAAAATGGAAATTTGTTATTGAATGTCGGACCGCGTGCTGATGGAACGATTCCTGACCAGGCTGCGCATGTCCTGCGAGAAGTTGGCACATGGTTGAAAGTGAATGGCGAAGGCATTTACGGCACGCGTCCGTGGAGAAAATTTGGCGAAGGGCCAACACAAGCCGCAGCGGGTGCGTTTCACGATGCAGAAACAAAATCATTCACTGCGGAAGATTTTCGTTTTACCACGAAGGGAAATAATCTTTACGCCATAGAATTCGGATTGCCGTCCAACGGGACCGCCGTAATCCACAGTCTTGGTGCGAGTGAGCAAAAAGTGCAGAGCGTAAGCTTGCTGGGATCGGAAAGCAAAATTGAATTTCAGCAGCAAGCGGACGGTTTGCATATTCAAATTCCGCAGGGCGTTCCCACGGAGATTGCGTACACGTTCCGCATTGCACTCGGCAATTGAAGTCTAAAAGTATTGCGAATAGAAATCTGAGCATTTATTTTCGAGGAGACCTCCGTTTGAAACAGATAAAGCCGCTGTTCGTCCTGATTGCAATGGCGCTGTTCGCGCTTCCTCTTTTAGCCAGCGATCAAATTCCAAAAGTCGCATGGCGCATTCCCATCGGACAGCCGGTGGCGAATCCCGGCGGAAATAAGCCGACCAACCCGGCAAATATTGATGATGGTTTCTGGCAAGGCGCTCCTGTCGGCGGATTTGGCGCGGGCACATTCTCCCGCTCTTATCGCGGCAATTTCGAGCGCTGGCACATAAAGGCTGGAGTTCACAAATATCAGAACGTGCCCGCGAATCAGTTTGCCGTTTTCGCGCAGCCTGAAGGCGGTCAGCCAATGAGCATGGTTCTTTCCACGGGCAAACCTCAGGGCACCGCGCTTTCCAGTTGGAATTGGTCATACCCCGCGGGAGATGGCGAGTATGCGGCGGTTTATCCGAAGTCGTGGTTCGCGTATCAGACGAATCAGCTTCCGGTGAAATTAACTGTGGAGCAGTTCTCGCCCGTACTCCCCAACAACTATAAGGAGACAAGCTATCCGGTCGCTGTTTACAACTGGTATGCGGAGAATCCTTCCGACAAGCCCGTTACGGTTTCGCTTCTTTTCTCATGGACGAACATGGTGGGATGGTTTCGTGATCAGTCGCGTGATTTGAGCGGCGCCTTGAATGCGCAGAATAAAAACACTTTTCGTTCTGAGGCTATTCCTGGCGGAAAGATGAGCGGAATTGTTTTTGACCGCGTTCGCAGCGGACCCGTGTCGGAAGAATGGGATGGACAGTTTGCGATTGCAACGCTGGCATCGTCGGGCGCGGAAGTAACGTACATCAATGAGTTTCTGCCACAGGGCTCCGGTGAAGAAGTCTGGAAGCCATTTTCTACGGACGGCAAACTCCCGAATAAGACATGGAACCTGGCCAGCAGCGGAGATCAGTTTGCCGGTGCGATTGCTGTGCGCTTCACACTAGCTGCTCATGAGAAAAAGACGATCCCGATGGCATTATCGTGGGATCTGCCCATTGTGCAGTTTGGCAGCGGACGCAAATGGGTTCGTCATTACGCCAAGTTTTTTGGAACATCAGGAACGAATGCGTGGAAGATTGCACAGATCGCCCTGGAAAATGACCAGAAGTGGAGTGACGAGATCGATGCCTGGCAGAAACCTTATCTGGAAGATGAAACCAAGCCCGACTGGTATCGCAGCGAGCTCTTTAACGAGATGTACATTCTCGCGGATGGCGGCACGCTCTGGGCGCATGAGTTGAATGGTTCTTCGAACTTGAATCATCCGTCAGCAAAATTAGCTGACAGCTTCAGCTATCTCGAGTGCTTCGACTATCTCTATTACGGAACCTCGGATGTGCGCTTCTATGGCTCGTTTCCGCTGATGAAATTCTGGCCGGAGATTGAGAAACAGGAAATGCGTGAGTATACCGACACGATTCCGGAGACGAACGCCCAGCATTATGTGTGGGCGTGGAAGCTACAACATGATAATGAGTTGGTTTCCATTCAGCGCAAAGTTTCTGGCGCTGCGCCGCATGATCTCGGCTCGCCGACGGAAGATCCTTTTGTAAATGCCAATCAATATAACTATCAGGATGTTTCGAACTGGCGCGACCTGAACAGCAAATATGTGCTGATGATTTGGCGTGATTACGTTTTCAGCGGCAGCAAAGACACTGCATTTCTGCAATACACGTGGAAGGCCGTAAAGCAGGCGATGGAGCACCTTCGTCAATACGACTCCGACGGCGACGGCCTTATTAAGAACGGCGGTTTTCCCGATCAGACTTACGACAACTGGGTAGCGCGCGGTGAAAGCGCCTATACCGGCGGGTTATATCTTGGGGCTCTACGCGCTACTGCTGAGATTGCCCGCAAGCTCGGCGAACCTGCGACTGTCACAAGCTATGACGCTCTCTTCAAGAAGGCGCAATCGGCTTACATCAAAGACTTGTGGAATGGCACGTACTTCAATTACGACCAGGGCAGTCCGTACCACGACAACATTATGGCGGAGCAGCTTGCTGGACAGTGGTATGCAAATCTAACCGGACTTGGCAATCTAGTTCCACCCGAGATGCGGCACTCCGCGCTGCAACATGTCTACGATTACAACGTGATGAAGTTCCAAGGCGGTGAGATGGGTGCGCTGAATGGAATGGGTGCGGATGGAAAAGTCCTCGACGAAAATGAGCAGACCCTTGAAGTGTGGACGGGAACAACGTTTGGTGTTGCCTCGGACATGATCTCCGAAGGAATGCGCGATGAAGGCTTTAAGACGGCGGAAGGTGTTTATAACGTGGTTTGGAAAGACCGCGGATACTTCTTCCGCACGCCGGAAGCCTACGATGCCAAAGGGCTGTACCGCGCCTGCATGTACATGCGGCCAGGTGCGATCTGGTCGATGGAGCTTGCGCTGGAAAAGAAAAAAGACTAAGAAGCCGTTACAAAATATAAGCGCGAGCTTTATTGCTCGCGCTTTGTTTTTTGATTTGCGATTTACTGAAAAATGATTTTAAAATCCGTACTTTGCAACCACACTTTTCTGTTGTTTCCCAATCACGGCAATCGCTGCGTGCTGACTGGGAAGAGCGAAGGTCAATCTCGCGCCAGTAAGTTTGTCGCGCAAATCAATCTTCGAATCATCCGCACTGTCAGATGTAATGATGTACATTACCGAATCTTGCAGCGAGATTGGGAAGACCATCACTCCCGGTGACAACGCGCCTTGCACGTCGTACATTGACGTGATTCCCACTCGCCCCGCAACGTAAGAGTAAAGATCGGCTGTGGCCTGTGTGCCCGCAGCCAATTCGACCGGATATGCTGCCCAGAACACACGTCCTTTACCGTAGGGAATTTCTTTGAGTGTTGATCCGTCCTTGAAGCGCAGAGATTCCAAAACATTTTGCGCTTGCAGATTGAATCCCAGCTCGATCTTGTGTGTTCCCGCCATCACAATCGCGTTGTGATAGGTGAGCGGTTCAAGATCCGCGCCGGCTTTTAAGTCAGCTTGACGATCTACGAGCTGCCAATGCTCATCTCGCTCGACGGGGCCGGTGATCAACAAATTGCCGCCGGCATTTACGTAAGCCAGAAGTGCCGTCCAGGTTTTGCTTAAGAGTGCTTGCGGAGAAGGCAGGATGGCGAGCTTGGGTGATCCGAGTTCGTCGATGCGGTTCTCTGCAATCGCATAAGGGGTTAAATGATCATAATAAGTAAGCGCGCGAACCGCGTTTTGCTGCGCGGTCAGCTGCACATCGCTCATCGCGGAATACTGAACTGCCTGTGAAGTTACGATGGCAATCGAAGGCAATTCAGGATTTTGCAGATGTGGGCTAAGCGCGCCAGCAAAAGTCGCGTAGTCGCGTAACACGGTCGCTTCGGGCTTCTCCGTGGCATCCGGACGCACCGCCCCAATGGGCGTTTCGTTGCTCTCCGTCATGTCGGAGTTGGAATTCCAGAGCCATTCAATGGCGCCCGAGCCCTGCACGAACGAAATCGCAATTTTACGTGCGAGCAATAAACCTTCGTTTTCAGGAGTGCGCCGAGCAGCTTCATCCATGTTCAATTCGCGTTGCAATCCGGTTTCCTGAATCAGCATGGTTTCGCCGGGCTGCTTTGCAAAGAGCGAGTCCCACAAAATGTAATCGTTAAACCACCACGAATGGTTGGTGGTGAAATTTACGAGCTTGCCCCAATACGCGGGCGAGAGCCGATCCTGAATGCCGCCTTCGTCCTGGCCGAGGGTGATCAGTTGCTGGGACCCGGTGCCTCGCGCGGCAGAAACCATCGCTTGCACCCATCCATCGAAAACATCTTGTGCGAACTCGTAGTAGTCGTAAATTTTTAGCGAGTTCCGGCCAGCGTACATGCCACGCTGCCCAAATTCAATTTCTTCAGGGAGCGAAACAGTCCCGGTGACTTCGGCGGCAGGAACGTTCCACGCTGCAGCCAATGCGGCTTTGTCGACGTAGCGCTTATTGAGCCAATCGTTCCACGCATGCAATTCAACAGGATCGCCGTTGGGGCGCGTGTGCCAGAGATATTGCGAAATGCTGGGCTCGTTGATCAGGTCCCACGCCAACCAGGGAACATCGTGGAAGCGGCCGACAACCGCTGAAATTAAGGCTTGCTGCTTGCGAACAATTTCCGGATCCAGATAGGAATTTGCTCCGCCGAAAGAATCCGGCAGGAAAGCAAAGAAGTTGAACTGTACGGGGAGGCCATTTTTTCTGGCCGTCATCAGGAACGCTTCCATGGTGCGCATGGTTCGTTCGTAGGGATGACCATTCTCGTCGAAAAATTTGTCCCACCCTGTCCACCATCCGCTGCGAATCATGTTCAGGCCGGCGCCGTGAATCTGTGCGAGGTCCTGGTTCCACACGTACACATTTGGATGTTCAAAGTATAGGCGCTGCGTCTCGCTCGACATATATGTCGTACCGATGACTGCGAGCGGATGGCCGTCGAGTTCGAAGTAATCATGGTTCGTGGTGAGTTTTGGGCCAGAGCGCAGATAATCTTCGTCGCGAATCCAGAAGCCGGAGTGATAGATGGCGCGGACGGTATCGCCTTCCATCAATTGCGCATCGATGATGTAAAGGCCTTTGTCGCCTGGCGCGGGCAATTCCACGGGCTGCATTACGGGAAGATTTGTAGTGGTTGTGTCTCCTGAATTTTGGCCGTCAGGATGGATAGTGATCTTCACGCTCAGAGGAGGCGTTGAAGGAATTGCCTGATACGAAGAAATATCCACTTGAATTGGTTCGCCGGGCAAGTACAGCGGCAACACAGGACGAACGGTAAACTCTTCACTGCCCATCGAAGCGCGCGAGACTAACGCGCGAATCGCATCGGCATTGGAATAAAAATCCGAACCGAGTTCTGAATTTACGAAAATCCAACGCCCGCCATCGAAACCGTTTCGCGTGTGATCGATTTGAATTGCAGGCGCGGAGAGTTTGCGTCCATTTTTCATGCCCCAGGCAAGCGCGTCTACGCGGGCATCGATAGAACCTGCTGTTCCGCCACGATGGTACAAATCTACCGCGCTCAAACGAATCGTAGGACTGAATGCTTGCTTCCAGGTGAATTTCGTCATTTGAAGCGGAATGTCAGGATTGTTTTGGAACTCCATGCCATCCGAGCCGGGAGTGGTTTGATATTGGTCCATCATCAGCGGACGAATAAACCGTACGTTGTATTCGCGAAGGTGCCAGCCCGCGTTGTCGCGATAGGCTGACCGCGTGAACGGTCTGCCGCCGAGCACAACCAAATTTCCGCCCTGACGAAGAAATTGAAAAATATCCGGCCACGCTTGTTCAGGAAATGCCGAACCGTACGGCAACACAAGAGTGTGCCCGCCGGAATTTTTGAGTACAGAGCTCAATTGATCGGCAGAAGCGAAGTGTGCGCCGGGCAGCGCACCCTCAAGCGAGGCTGGAGCCGCAGTGTCGGCGGCGGGAAATCCCGGCTCGCTGAAGACAGTGACACTGGAAAAGTCTTTTGTTTGAGCTTCGCTTTTTACCGCAAATGAAAAATGAAAGATAAGCGATAGAAATGCAAGGTAGAAAACTACTTTTGATTTATTCATTTGATTGGGAATGGCAGCGGGAAAAGTTTCGGACATGCAATTGCACTTGTCAATCTTAAATGCGGCCGTATTAAACAATCCGTTTCAATGATCATGTCATCCCGAGAAGCGTGAGATTGGAGGGACCTTACGAATTCAACATCAATACAGCTATTGACGGGGATCTTGTTCCCCCTTAACAGCTTTCTACGCTCATCCAACGTAAGATCCCTCGCTGCGCTCGGGATG